>NZ_JBPCKQ010000079.1:0-13469 GCF_051004135.1 Ornithinimicrobium sp. | reverse complement strand
ACGTCGGGCTGATCGAGTTCAACGACGTCAACGGCGACGGCATGATCAACATCGCCTCGGCCACGGACACGGCCAACGAGCTGATCATCAACAACGACATCGTGGTGCTCGCCGCGCCGGAGATCGCCGGTCTGCCGGCCCCCATCGTCGGTCTGGTCGCGGCCGGTGGGCTGGCGGCGGCGCTGTCCACCGCTTCCGGCCTGCTGCTGGTGATCTCCTCCTCAGTGGCCAACGACGTCTACTACAAGAAGATCAACCCCCAAGCCTCGGACAAGCAGCAGCTGCTGGTCGGGCGCATCGCGATGGGTGGGGCGATCCTCGTCGCGGGTTACCTCGGCATCAACCCCCCCGGGTTCGTGGCGCAGGTGGTCGCCCTGGCGTTCGGTCTGGCCGCAGCCAGCTTCTTCCCGATCCTGGTGCTCGGGATCTTCTGGAAGAAGTGCACCGCCGCCGGCGCCACGGCCGGGATGGTCGCCGGGCTGGGCACGACCATCGCCTACCAGCTGTGGACGATCGACATCTACGGCAACAGCGAAGGACTCTTCGACATCCCCGAGACCGGCTTCGGCACCGTGGGCATGATCATCAACTTCGTGGTGACGATCACGGTCTCGCAGTTCACGACCAAGCCGACCCCGGTGATGCAGCAGCTGATCGAGGATGTGCGCTACCCCGGGCACACCGCACTGACCGCCAAGCACATGACGGGAGAGCTGTCCGAGGACGCCCTGCACGGCGAGGCCAGCAGCGACACCTTGGTCGAGGAGGACGAGCGCGACGACGACCCCTCAACGGGCGGTGGCTCGCACCGCGGCTGACCGGCCCTGACCGGCTCCCTCACGATCCGTCCGCCTCTGCGGCCTGGCCTCCGACCTGGGTCGGATGAATGTGACGTGTTGGTCGCTCCAGCGACATGCCCGTCACATTCATACCGGTGCCTTCGCGACTGGATGCGGTGCTGGTCGCGCCCCGGAGTGCTGTGGCCACGACGGCTCAGGTATGCAGCTTCCAGGCCGACATCTCGTGGTCGTGCCCGTTGAGCCTGTCCACCGCCTCACGCAGCGATCGCCGCTCGGTCAGCTCGTAGAACAGGAAGACTGGTGCGAAGAAGCTGGCATAGCCGAACGGAGCATGACGCGGTGCTACATACGCTGAGGCGCCGCAGGCCAGCACTGCTTCGACCAGGTCGGGATGTCCCGTGTCGCATCCGGTGGCTATGACTGCGGCACCGTCAAATCGAGCGAACGAGCGCAGGTCGGCCGGGGTGAGTCGTTGATGGTAGGGCTGGTAGCGCTCGATCTCGGGTGCTAGTTCGGGCAGCATGATGCTTCCCTCGTCGCCGTGGCAGGCCAGGATGACGTAGGGGGAGGTGGTGCCTCTTCCGAGCGCCTCGACCAGCTGGCGACACTGACCCACCGGTGTCCGGTTGACCTGGACGCTGGGTGGCCAGCCAGTCCTGCTCGTCCGTCATCTACTCATGCGGGCACGTCGCCGAGCGAGTCGACCACAAGCCGGCGCTTGGAGGTGCCGGGGCGACGGCCTGGGGCTACCGTCTCGCCATGGCGCGGTTGCGGCGGACGACGCCGGAGGACCCCGGCCGGGAGCGGCGGCGCGTGGGGAGGGGGTTCAGCTATCTCGACGGCTCCGGTGACCGGCTGCCCACCGAGGACGTGGCCCGGATCAAGGCCCTGGTCATCCCGCCCGCCTGGCAGGACGTGTGGATCACGCCATACCCCCACGGCCACCTGCAGGCCGTCGGCACCGACGACGCCGGGAGGCGGCAGTATCTCTACCACCCGGCCTGGCGGGAGCGGCGCGACGCCGAGAAGTTCGACCGGATGCTGGCCTTCGGCGGGGCGCTGACCCGGGCCCGCGAGGTGGTGGTCAGCGACCTCGGGCAGCAGGGCATGCCGGTGGAGCGCGCCTGCGCCGCTGCGGTGCGGCTGATGGATCTGGGCTACTTCCGGATCGGCAACGACGTGTATGCCGACGAGCACGGAAGTTTCGGTCTGACCACGCTGGAGCGTCGACACGTGCGCCGCCGGGACGGCCGACTGGTCTTCTCCTTCGTCGGCAAGTCAGGGGTCGACCACGTCGTCGAGATCGACGACGAGAGTGTGATCGAGGCGATCGAGGTGATGCGCCGCCGACGCGGGGACGACCTGCAGCTGCTGGCCTACAAGAACGCCCGCAACTGGCGCGGGCTGGTGCCGCCGCTGGTCAACGACTACGTGCGCGGCACCACCGGGCTGGAGGGCAGCGCCAAGGACTTCCGCACCTGGCACGCCACGGTGCTGGCCGCGGCCGCGCTGGCGCAGACCCCGGAGCCCGGTCACAGCCAGGCCTCCCAGAAGCGGGCGGTCTCGGGGGCGATGAAGGAGGTGGCGACCTTCCTGGGCAACACCCCGACGGTGGCCCGGTCCTCCTATGTCGACCCCCGGGTCGTCGAGGCATACGAACAGGGGCGCACCATCTCGGGCACGGCGCGCCGACGTTACGACAGCCCCGACCTGCGCCAGGCCGCGCTGGAGCGCGCCGTGCTGCGGCTGCTCAAGGAGTCGTGATGGGCAGCCGGTGGCGCAGCATCGCGTAGGCCGCCAGCACCCCGGTGGACAACGTGGGTTCGAGGTCGGGAGCGAACTGGGGCGAGTGGTTGGCGGGGACCGGCTCGGGAGCGTCCAGGCGAGCCTGCGACATACCTCCGAAGAACCAGAACACCCCCGGCACCCCCGCGGCCTCGGGGAGGTGACCGAAGTCCTCGCTGCCCATCTTGGCCGGGACCAGACTCACCTGCTCGGGACCCAGTTCGGCCCCGAGCACAGCGATCACCTCGGTGGCGGCGTCGGGGTCGTTGACCAGCAGCGGGAAGGTGTAGAGCTCCTCGATCACCGGTGCAGGAGCCCCGGACACGGCGGCTTCGCCCTGCAGCACCCGGCGCAGCGAGGTGAGCACGCGGTCGCGGACCTGCTCATCCAGGGTGCGCACGTTGAGGGTGAACTCCGAGGTGGCCGGGATGATGTTCTCCTTGAGCCCCGCCCGGATGGTCCCCACGGTGATCACCGCGGCGCTCTGCGCGGCGACCTCACGCGCCACGATGCCCTGGATGCGCACGATCATGTATGCGGTGAGCACGATCGGGTCGATCGTGTCCTCGGGGCGCGAGCCGTGGCCGCCGCGACCGTGCACGGTGACCCGCCAGGCGTCCGCCACCGCCATGGCCGGTCCGCAGCTCAGCTGGACCGTGCCGGCCAGGCCCGGCCAGACGTGCTGGCCGTAGACGACCTCAGGGTGGGGCACCCGGTCCCACAGGCCGTCGGCGATCATCGCGTCGGCGCCGGAGCCGGTCTCCTCGGCGGGCTGGAAGACGAAGACGACGGTGCCGGCCCACGCCTGCCGATCCTGGGCCAGCAGGGTGGCGGCGCCGATCGCGCAGGTGATGTGGGTGTCGTGACCGCACGCGTGCATGACCGGCACGTCGCTGCCGTCGGGCAGGGTTCCGCGGGCGGCGCTGGCGTAGTCGACCCCGCTGTCCTCAGCGACGGGCAACCCGTCGGTGTCGGCGCGAAACGCCACGACCGGCCCGTCGCCGTTGGCCAGCACCGCGGTCACCCCGGTGCCACCGCAGCGCTGGGTGTCGTAGCCGAGCGACGTCATCCGCTGCTCGATCAGCGCCGCGGTCTCGTGCTCCTGGTGGGACAGCTCGGGGTGGGCGTGCAGGTGGCGGTAGAGGTCGTGCAGCTCACCCTGCAGGTCTGGGTCAAGGTTCACGCCGCCGAGTCTGCCACCAGCGGGCGGTCCGGTGCGCGCCCCTTCCGGTAACGGCCTGCGATTGTTGCGCCCTGACGCACCTTCTGCATGCCGTAGCTCGACAGGTCAGGCATGGATGTAGATGCGGCGGCGGTGCAGCACCCAGGCCAGGGCGACGAAGCCGAGGACGAACAGGACGGCGAACAGCATCCGAGCGTCCCCGACCAGGGGGAGGTCACGGACCTGAGCTGCGAGCACCGGGTCACCGACGACATACAGCTCGTGCACGACCAGGTGTGAGCCGAAATAGAGCACCAAGGCGTTGCGGCCCAGGGCCACCAGGGGCTGCGCGAGCGCCTCACGTCGCCGCTCCCACCACGGCGGGGCCGGCCGGTCGTGCAGGGCGTAGCCGACGATGAGCATGGTCAGACCGATGGTCGCGGTGAGCAGCGCAAAGCTCGGGGTCCACACCCGCTTGAACGGTGCGACGACCTGGGCGGCCAGCGCTCCGAGCATCGCGACGCAGACCAACCATGCCACGAGGCGGCTGAACGTGACGCGAGTGCTGGTGCGTTCGAGCAGGATCCGGCCCGCGGTCACCCCCACGAGCAGCGTGATCAGCGCGCCGACGATGGCGGCCAGGCCCTCCGGGTCGTGCCCCAGCGTGCCCTGGCGGTAGAGGTGCTCGGCAGGGATGAGGCGCAGATCGATGGCGGCGGACAGGTTGCAGGATCGGGTCGGCTGCCCCGTCGGGCACTGCGTGTTGTAGGCCCAGGACACCGCCGTCCACACCGCGGCCAGCCCGATGGTGACACCCGCCCAGACCCGCACGCCGTGCACGACCAGGTGCAGCAGCGCCACCACCAGCACCAGCACGGCATACACCTGCAGCGGCCCGGCCAGCCGCAGCTCCAGCGGGTTCCACGTCCGGGTGACCACGGCGTTGTAGACGAGGCCGACGCCGAAGAGCACGACCACTCGGCGCGCGGTCACCAGCGGGTCCACCCTGCGTGCGTAGGCGAAGGCCAGCCCGCAGCCGGAGAGGCTGACGAACGTCGGGAAGACCAGGTCGAAGA
This sequence comes from Ornithinimicrobium sp., assembly GCF_051004135.1. GTDB lineage: Bacteria > Actinomycetota > Actinomycetes > Actinomycetales > Dermatophilaceae > Ornithinicoccus. The sequence continues at coordinate 8,646 of NZ_JBPCKQ010000079.1, read as the reverse complement.
CGGTCACGCCCAGCCACTGCGCGTGACTCAGCTGCTCCCAGGCGGGGTAGAGGTAGGCGATCACGACCAGGTTGGTCAACACCATCGCGCCGCGCGCCCAGTCCAACGAGGTGATCCGCCGGCGCTTGGCGGTCACCGCCGGCACCTGCACCGGGGTCGTCGTCGCGGTCATCGGGCACCGCCGGGGATCACCAGGTAGGTCTGCTCGCGGGCGAAGAGAACCTGCCTGTCCACCACCTCGCCGACGGGCCACCACTGCCCGGGGAAGGCCAGCCATCCGTAGAGCTGCTGCTGCAGACCGAGGCGCTCGGGCCCCTGCTCGCCCTCGGGGCCCAGGCCCATCAGGACCTCGTAGTCGGGGGGTGCGAGGGTCATCGTCTGGAGGCGACCGGTGTTGCTGCCCAGTGCCCGTCGCAGGCTGGACACCCCGCCGGTCGGCACGCTGACCCACGCCCCGGCCTCGGTCAGCGGGGCCAGGGCGGGCATCGCGAGAGAGAGCGCACGATGGTCCGGGTGCTCGTACTCGAAGACCGCCGGCGTGCCCGGGCAGTCCTGCGCTGCGGCGCAGTCACCGGACGCCTCAGTCCGCGAGCCCCGCTCGGCGGAGTCGTTCCAGTAGCCGGCCGACAGGATGCGGCGCAGCGGTAGGTCCGGCAGCGTTTCGCCGCGGCTCTCCAGCAGCGCCTCGACGGCGGCGACCACGCGGTTCTGGTCGAGGGCGCCGTCGGGCAGCGACAGCACGACGTGCGCGGCGTCGTCACCGACCCAGAAGTCGGCCTGCCCGCCCCACCGGGGATCAGGGCGCCGCGCCCGCTCCGTGGTTCCTCGCCGGATCTCCTCGGTGTGCTCGGCGGCCTGCGTGAGGAAGCTCGACCACGCCTCGACCCGGGCCCGGCCGCACGCGGCCGTGTCGCCTGCGGCGGGCTGGGGCTCGGGCAACACCTCGCCGGCCCGGGTCTGGGTGCGGGCCTGGACCTGGTCACAGAAGCCGGTGGCCTCACCCCGACTGAGCGTGACCACGACGGTGTAGCTCGCCGGGTCGTCCTCGATCGCCGGCCAGACGAGCAGCTCGTCGTCGGGGTGCGGCGAGAGGATCAGCTGCAGACCCGTGGGCTCACGACCGGGCGTGGACAGCAGGGCTCCTGTGGTCGCGGTCACCACCAGCACGCTCAGAACCAGGAGGGCCGTCGTCCGCAGCACCGGCCGGACGGTGGGCATGGCTCATCACTCTAGTCGCGCCGAGCCGCCAGGGATGTCCGCCGGGCCGACCGCGCCTAGTGTGGATGTCGCGATGAACAACGCGCGAGACACCGAGCAGGAGGTCTGAAGATGAGCCATCCTGCTGGTGCCAGCAGCTCCTCCGGTATGCCGGTGGCCCGGGTCATCGAGACCTCGACGGCGGTGGCCGGGACCCGGTCGCGCACGACCAAGGTGGCCGCGATCGCGCAGACGCTCCGGGAGTCGGCGCAGGATCCGAGGCAGGTCGAGGTTGTCGCCGACTACCTGGCCGGCGTGCTGCCGCAGCGCCGGGTCGGGGTCAGCTGGCACAGCCTGCGCTCACTGCCCGACCCCGCTCGCACGTCCACCCTCACGGTGTCCGAGGTCGATGCGCTGCTGGAGCGGTTGGGTCAGATCGCCGGGACGGGTTCGGCGGCGCAGCGACGGGCGCTGGTCGTGGACCTGTTCGGCCGCACTGACGCAGACGGGCAACAGTGGCTGCGCGGGCTGCTGACCGGCGAGGTGCGCCAGGGGGCGGGTGACGGGGTGCTGCTGCAGGCGATCGCGCAGGCCGCGGGGGTGCCCGACGCGGAGGTCCGGCGGGCGGTGATGTTGGCGGGACACGCCGGCCCGGTCGCACGCGCGGCGCTCAGCGCTCCCGGCCCGCAGGCGGCGCAGGAGGCGCTGGCACAGGTGCGGCTGCAGGTCGGGCGCCCGTTGCGCCCCATGCTCGCTGGGTCGGCCCCCGACGTGGCGAGCGCCCTGGAGGGGAGTGGTGAGGTCGCCGTCGACGCCAAGCTGGACGGCATCCGGGTGCAGGCACATCTGTGGGTCGAGGGCGAGCAGCGGCACGTCCGCCTGTTCACCCGGACCCTGGAGGACATCACCGACCGGCTGCCCGAGGTGGTCGAGGCCCTGGCCGGCGTGGGCGCCACCACTGCCGTGCTGGACGGTGAGGTCATCGCGGTGCGCCCCGACGGCCGGCCGCAGCCGATCCAGGTCACCGGAGCGCGGACCGCGAGCACCGCCGACCCGGCACGGCTGCGCGAGGAGGTGCCGCTGACGACATACCTGTTCGACCTGCTGCACCTCGACGGCACCGACCTGGTCGACGCCCCGGCCCGCGAGCGCTGGGAGCGGCTGCGCGAGGTCGCGCCCGACCTGCTGGTCGACCGGCTGGTCACCGACGACCCGGTGGCCGCCCAGGGATTCTTCGACGACCTGGTGGCTGCCGGCCAGGAAGGGGTGGTGGTCAAGGCGCTGGACGTGCCCTACGCAGCCGGGCGACGGGGCGCCGGATGGGTCAAGGTGAAGCCTCGGCAGAGCCTCGACCTGGTCGTCATCGCGGTGGAGTGGGGCAGCGGGCGCCGGCAGGGGTGGCTGTCCAACATCCACCTGGCCGCCCGCGACGAGACGACCGGTGAGCTGGTCATGCTGGGCAAGACGTTCAAGGGGATGACCGACGAGATCCTGGCCTGGCAGACGAGGCGGTTCCTGGAGCTGGAGACCCACCGCGAGGGGTATGTCGTGCACGTGCGGCCCGAGCAGGTGGTCGAGGTGGCGATCGACGGGGTGCAGCGCTCCCGGCGCTACCCCGGCGGTGTCGCGCTGCGGTTTGCCCGCGTGCTGCGCTACCGCGACGACAAGCCTGTGGCCGAGATCGACACCCTGCACGCCGTGCGGGGTCTCGGCTCGTGACGCCGGCCGGTCGCCGCGCCGGCCGGGAGCGTCGGCCTGACCGCGTGGCTCAGTGGTTGCGGAGGGCGTCGATGAGCTGGTCCTTGTTCATCGAGGAGCGGCCCTCGATGTCCAGCTCAGCCGCTCGGTCGTGCAGCTCATCGACGGTCCAGTCCTCGTAGGACGGGGAGGAGCCGCCGCGCTTGCCGACCTGCTCCCGGGAGTCGCGGGCGGCCGCGTTGGCGATCGCTGCGGACTTGCCCTTGCTGTTGCCCTCGTCGCGCAGCTTCTCGTAGAGCTCGTCGTCCTTGACGCTGGGGCCGGGTTCGTCCGCGCCGTCGCTGTTCTTCGGACTCATAGCTTCCTCCCTCAGGGCTGAGTGTCAGCGCATTGCCCGATCACGGTAGACCCGGGTCAGGGCGACGGCATCCCGGGCCCCCTGGGCAAGTCCGGGCGAGCAGATTAGGGTCGGGTGACGGCATACGACGAGGAGTCAACGATGACCAACATTGCCCGCAACCTGTCCGCGACGGCCGGGGAGCACCCCGACCAACCGGCGATCGTCCTGGACGAGCACCGGCTGACGTATGCCGAGCTGGAGGAAGCCGCGGCGCGGATGGCCACCTGGCTGGCCGACCAGGGGGTCGGGGCCGGCGACCGGGTCGCGCTGATGCTGCCCAACGTGCCGGCGTTCCCGGTCATCTACTACGGCGCACTGCGGCTCGGCGCGATCGTGGTGCCGATGAACCCGCTGTTCAAGCGGCGCGAGATCTCCTTCTACCTCAGCGACTGCGGCGCCGGCATCATCTTCGCCATGCCCGGTGAGGAGGCGCAGGCGGCCGCGGAGGAGGCCGGCGCGCAGCTGGTGCCGGTGGCGCCCGAGGGGGTCGACGCGCTGCTCACCGACGTCGAGCCGCAGCAGGACGTCGCCGAGCGTGAGGGGTCCGACACCGCGGTGATCCTCTACACCTCCGGCACGACCGGTCGGCCGAAGGGCGCCGAGCTCACCCACGACAACCTGCAGACCAACCAGCATGCGACGGCCGCCACCCTGCTGCACCTGTCGACCGACGATGTGGTGATGGGCTGCTTGCCGTTGTTCCATGTGTTCGGGATGACCTGCGGGATGAACGCGGCCTTCGCCAACGGATCTACGCTCACACTCATCCCGCGGTTCGACCCCGCCAAGGCCCTGGAGGTCATCGAGCGCGACAAGGTCACGGTCTTCGAGGGGGTGCCCACGATGTACGGCGCGATGCTGCAGGCCGCCGGGGCCGCGGATCGGGCTCCCGACCTGTCGAGCCTGCGGACCGCGGTCAGCGGGGGCTCCTCGATGCCGGTGGAGGTGCTGCGCCGGTTCGAGGAATCCTTCGACTGCGTGATCCTGGAGGGCTACGGGTTGTCCGAGACGAGCCCCGTCGCGTCCTTCAACCACCCCGACGCCGAGCGCAAGCCCGGCTCGATCGGCACGCCCATCCGCGGTGTGCAGATGAAGCTGGTCGATCCCGAGGGCAGCAGTGTGGCCGAGGGTGAGATCGGGGAGATCGCCATCCGAGGCGAGGCCATCATGAAGGGCTACTGGGAGCAGCCCGACGCGACGGATGACGCGATCGACGACGACGGCTGGTTCTACTCCGGGGACCTGGCGACCCGGGACGACGACGGCTACTACGTGATCGTCGACCGCAAGAAGGACCTGATCATCCGCGGCGGGATGAACATCTATCCGCGCGAGGTCGAGGAGGTGCTCTACGAGCACTCTGCGGTGGCCGAGGCGGCGGTGGTCGGCGTGCCGCACGAGACCTACGGCGAGGAAGTCGCGGCGTATGTCGTGCTCGCGGAGGGCCAGGAAGCCAGCGTCGAGGAGCTGAAGAACTTCGTCAAGGACCAGGTGGCGCCCTACAAGTACCCCCGCCATGTGCACCTCATCGACGCGTTGCCCAAGGGCGCCACCGGCAAGATCCTCAAGCGCGAGCTCAAGGACCGCTGACCCGATTTGCTCAGGAGGTTGTCTGGCTTGCACGCGCCTTGCTCGGGTTTCGCCTCCGCTTCGTGGAGTCGATCGGCGGTCAGTCCGCCGTCGCGGTGACCAGTGCCTCGGGCACCCGCCCGGTCAGAGCCAGCCGCGGTCTCGGGCGGTCGCGGCAGCTTGGGCCCGGGTGGCGGTGTGGGTCTTGCCGATCGCCGAGGACAGGTAGTTGCGCACGGTGCCTGGCGAAAGATGCACGGTGCGGGCGATCTCCGCGATCGGCGACCCGGTCAGCGCCTCGCGCAGCACGGCACGCTCGCGGTCGGTGAGCGGGTTGGCGCCGTCGAGCAGCGACTCGGTGGCCAGGCTGGGGTCGACCACCCGCATCCCGGCGTGCACCCGGCGGACCGCCTCGGCCAGCTCAGCCGCCGGGGTGTCCTTGACCACGAAGCCGCCGGCGCCCGCGTCGATGGCGCGGCGCAGGTAGCCGGGGCGCCCGAATGTGGTGACCACCAACGACCGGACCCCGGGGGCGTGGGTGGTCAGCGCCCGGCATACCTCGATGCCGTCCAGCCCGGGCAGCTCCACGTCGACCAAGGCGACCTGGGCCTGGTGCTCGACGGCGGCGGCCACCACCTCGTCCCCCCGCCCCACCTGGGCGACCACCTCGAGATCGGACTCCAGACCGAGCAACGCGGCCAGGGCGCCACGCACCAGCGCCTGGTCGTCGGCGAGCAACAGCCGGATCACAGGTGCACCGCCAGCCGCGACCCGGCATCCTGCGGTCCGCGACCCAGGGTCAGCGTGCCCCCGGCCGCCTCGACCCGCTCGCGCAGGCCGCGAATGCCGTTGCCCTCCCGGAAGCCGTTCAGACCACGGCCGTCGTCGGTCACGACCAGCTCGTCCGGCCCGACCTCGACGGTGCAGTGCGCCGCGCCGGAGTGCCTCACGACGTTGGTGACGGCCTCGCGCAGCGACCAGGCCAGCACGATCCGGTGGCGGGGGTCCACCACGCTCAGGTCGTCGGGCAACGAGGCCTCGATGGAGGCATCGGCCAGCACGGCGCGCGCGGCGACGACCTCGTCGGCGAGCCGGGCGATCCGCAGACCTCCCACGGTGCTGCGCACCTCGGCCAGCGCCTGCCGACTCAGGTCGTGGATCTGCCGGACCTCGGCCCGGGCCGCCGCGGTGCTGCCGTCGGCATCGAGCAACCGCTCAGCGAGCTCGGCCTTGAGGCTGATCACTGTCAGGCTGTGCCCGAGCACGTCGTGCACGTCGCGGGCCACCCGCTCCCGTTCGCTCGCGATCGCGATCTGGGTCGACGCCTCCTTGTGGTCGGCCTGACGGTCGTCGAAGAGTCGAATCACACCCGTGGCAAACCCCACTCCTCCGACGATGATGCCGAAGAAGAAGAGCTCGGCGAACAATCCGGCCAGGAGCGGCAGTCCGAGCACTCCGAGCAGGGTCGTTCCGTAGACGGCGCCAGCCCAGCGCAGGGGGAGGGTGAACATCGCGAAAGAGACGATGAACGGGGTCATCCCCAGGGCGTTCCAGCCGATGACCAGGGAGGCCAGGGCGATGAGACTCAGCATCACCGCAAGGTGCCGCACCCCCAGTGCCGTCCGCTCCTTGTCGCCGCAGGCAGCAGGGAGCCGGATGAAGCCGTGCAGGTAGACCACCGCATACGTGACGATGAGGGCCACGCCCACCACTCGCCATACCCAACCGGTGTCCAATGTGGCGGCCGCGACGACCGGGTAGGCCAGGAAAATCAGCCAGATCGCGGCCATCACCCACCCGTAGCGGTCCCACGGGTCCTGCGGCGCCTCGCTCACTGGCGTCCGCGACCGCGGCGCGCCAGCCAGGTCGCCAGCAGAGCGAAGATCACCGTCCACACCACCACGTTAGCCAGTGGCTGCCACAGGGGTTGCTCGATGAGGGTCCCGGTGGTGGTGTCGATGGTGAAGCCCTCGGTGAGCGGGTAGCGGGCCAGCGCGGCGTATCCGTAGAGCGGCGTGAACTTGGCCAGGGTCAGCAGCCACCCGGTCAGCGGGAAGAAGATGTTGCCCAGGAAGGCCAGGATCACCAGCGAGCCCCCCGCCGCGCCGACTGCAGCTTCGGAGCGGAAGGCCAGCCCGAAGATCAGCCCGTAGAGCGAGAACATGCCGGCTCCGGCGATGAGGATGAGCGCCGAGCCGATCCAGGCCGAGGGCGTGCCTTCGGCGCCGGTGAACCCGCCCAAGGTGAAGACCAGCGCGATCGGGATGGCCGCGATGACGAGCGCGACCGCCGACTTGAGCACAACATACGAGCCGTCGGACATTGGAGTGAGTCCGAGCTGGCGGCCCCAGCCCTGCATCCGCTCCACGGCCGCCGCGCCGCCGATCCCGGTGGTCGCGACGACGGCGCCGTAGGCGGCCATTGAGATCATGATGTACATCGCCACGTTGCCGTTGCCGGCGTTCTCACCGGAGTACTCCTGCGAAGCGCCGAAGATGACGTAGAAGAACGCGGGGAGCACGGCGACGAAGAACATCGTCACGAAGTCGCGGGTGGTGCGCTTGAGCTCCAGGCCCAGGTATGTCGTGTTCATGCGCTCTGCTCCTGCGTCTCGGTGTGCGTGGGTTCGGCGTCGCCGGTGAGGGCGATGAAGGCGGTTTCGAGGGAGCCGCTGGCGATCTCCAGGTTGCGGCCGCCCAGGTCGACGAGCAGGGCTCGGGCCACGGCGTCGGAGTCGGAGTCGGCGGAGGTGACGGTGAGCCGGGCGCCCTGGGCGTGCACGTCGCGCACGTCGGGTATGCGGTGCAGCGCGGCGGTGACGTCGGCCACCTGGTCGGTGTCGACGTCGGCCGACACGGTGCGTCCCGTGGCCCGGGCCCGGATCTGCTCGGTGGGACCGTCGGCGACGATGCACCCGCGGGCGACCAGCACGATGCGGTCGGCGAAGGCGTCGGCCTCCTCCAGGTAGTGCGTGGCAAAGACGATGGTGCGCCCGGCCTGCGCCTCGACGCGCATGGTGTCCCAGAACTCGCGGCGGGCGGTGACGTCCATCCCGGCGGTGGGCTCGTCCAGGATCAGCAGGTCCGGATCGGGCAGCAGCGCCAGAGCGAAGCGCAGCCGCTGCTGCTCCCCGCCGGAGCATTTGGCCACCTTGCGCCCGGCCAGCGCGGCCAGACCTGCGCGCTCCAGGACGCTGTCGACGCCGGCGTGCTCGGCATACGTGGAGGCCACCATCCGGACCGTCTCGCGGACCGTCAGGTCACGCAGCAGCCGGCCGGTCTGCAGCACCGCCGAGATCCGTCCCGCGGCGATGGCCGCGCGAGGCCGCTTGCCGAAGACCCGCACCTGACCCGCCGTGGGCTCGGTGAGGCCGAGCACCATGTCCAGCGCCGTGGTCTTGCCGGCCCCGTTGGGACCGAGGAAGGCCACGATCTCCCCGGGGCTGATCGTGAGGTCGATCCCGGTCACGGCGTGCACGGTCGCGGTGCCGGGACGGGAGAAGGTCTTGGTCACACCGGACAGTGAGACGGTCGCCTCGGGGTCGGTGCTCGCCGTGCCGGTTGAGGGAGAAGTGGTGGTGGTCGACATGCCAACAGCGTCGTCCCAGAGGGGCGTCCCGGGACAGGTGGTCAGGTCATGAGTCGGCGATGACAGATGTCACGAGTCCCCTGAGCCGACCGATGTGTGCGCCCCCCGCTCCTGTACCGGGGGCGTTCGCGCGCACATCGGTCGGCGCCGGGACGTTTCTCCCCGTCTTCCCTTGAAAAAAACAGAAATGGGTC
>NZ_JBPCKQ010000078.1:0-12880 GCF_051004135.1 Ornithinimicrobium sp. | reverse complement strand
ACGAGCACTGGCTCGGGATGCCGGTCGAAGGGCAGGGGCGGCGCCGCGAGGGCGGCGGCCGTCAGCTGCCGGCGGCCACCGCCCTGCCGCATCCCCTGGTCGGCGGGACCCTTCGGCTGGCCCGGGTCAGGTTGGTGGACACCTTCGGCCGCACCCTGGACGTGCCGACCGACGCAGTGGCGACGACCTTGCCGCTGGAGACCGACGACGCGCACATGCTGCTGAGACCACGGGTGCAGCACGGCGCACGGTGCCTGTTCCGGCTGGTCGACCCGGCCCACCCGATCGACGCCGACCCGCTGGGCGCCCGGGAGGCCTTCGTCAACCAGATCGACCACGATATCCAAGTCAACCCGGTGGCCGGATTCCTGCTGCCGGACCACATCGACGAGGCGCTGGAGGTCTTCGCCGGCGACGGCACACCGCTGGGGCAGCTGGCGCACGACCCGATCACCGGCTCCCCGCGGTGGGAGCCCGCCCCGGGGCGCCCGTTGCCCCCCGACGCCGGACCCTACGCCGACCTCCCGCCGGCCGCGGCACCGCTGGGCCACCTGGTCACGGGGCTGCTGCAGGCGGACACCCGGGCCCGGCACGGCGGCGACGCACCGGAGGCCTCCGCACTCAGCGAGCTGCTCCGGGCCATCGACACCACGCTGTGGTCAGTGGACACGTTCGCGGCGCTGGGGACGCCGTCGATCGCCGCACTGGTCGGCCGTCCCGTGGCCGTGGTCCGGGCGACCTTGCGGCTGGAGACGCCCGACGACGTCGACGAGGTCGTGGTTGAGGAGACAGGGGGTGCGGCGGCCCGCAGACAGCGGTTCGCCGCCCTGGCCGATCATCAGTTCGTCGTGCGGCTGGGGTCGATCGAGCGCAGCGACGACTCGCTCCTGGCCTTCGTCGTCGACGACGACTACCGGCACGTGCGCGTGGTCGACAAGGCGGTCGCCGCCCACGCGCGCGCCGGCGGCCGGCACGAGGGTTACCTGGGCCCGCTCGGTCGGCACGGCCTGCCCGACGAACGGCCGCTGAGCCATCCATACCTGCTGGCCGAGGACGAGCTGCTGCTGCGGCCCGGCCAGACCCTACGGCTGACCATGCTGATGCTGCCGGCCGGGCTCGTGCACCTGACGACCGGAATCCTCCCTCGCAAGGTGCTGCGGCTGGCCGACGAGTGGGTCACCCCGGGACTGCGTCGGCTGATGCCCTCGGTCCGCGTCGGACCGGTGCTGGTCGACCCGGCCGAGATCCGAATGCCGAAGGTCAACGCCCTCGGCGACAGGCAACAGTTCACCCGGCGCACCGGTCCGCTCAGCTGGCGGGACGACCCGATCACCGCAGCCTCCCAGGCCGCCCTGCTGCCCCGCATACCGCACGAGGCTCAGGAGGGCTGGGTGCGGGTGATCCCCCAGGAGGAGGAGCCGTCGTGAGTGGCAGCGGCAACGCCGGGGACCGCCGGGCATTCCTGGCCGGTCGTGAGGGCGACGTCGACCGGCGAGCACTGGACGCCGCGATAGCCTGGGTCCTGGCCGGAGACATCGTGCCCCCGGGAGCGCACCTCGACGGGCCCCGCGAGGCCGCGCTGCGGACCTTCCCGATCGGTGACGATCAACGGTGGGTGCCGATCGGGCCGTCCGTGGTCCGGCAGGGGCAGGCTGAGGGAAGGCCCCGGGTGACCGGACGGATCCGTGACCTGCAGGTCGACGGCACGGGCACGCGTGCCTATGCCGCGAGCGCCAAGGGCGGGGTCTGGTACACCGGCGACGGCGGGGCCACCTGGGCGCCGGTCGGCGGGTGGGCCGAGCCGGACCGCAGCCGCGGGGGAGACGTCAACGCGCAGACCTGTGGCTGCCTGCTGGTGGACTTCCAGGCGTCCGTGAGCGACGACGTCGTGCTGGTGGGGACGGGTGAGACCAACCCGAGGGGGAGCGCCACGGGGGGAAGGCACAGCGGCCTCGGGGTGCTAACCGGGATCGGCGCCGGCGCGGTCACCGTCGGAGGCGACCCTTGGGAGGACCACACCGGCCTCGCTCAGTTGGAGGGCCGGGGCGCGTTCCGGCTGGCCCGCCACCCTGCCGCCGTGGCGGGGGTCAGCTCCGGGCCGACCCAGGACCGGGTGATGGCCGCCACCAGCGACGGCCTGTTCCTCGGGACGCGGGTGCCCGACACCGGCCCGGCTCCGCGGCAGGGGCGCTACGACTGGACGCGAGTCGCCGGGATGGACGCCTTCTACCCGTTCGTCCCGCCGGTCTGGCTGACCGATGTGCGATGGGAGACCCGGGCCGGCGGCACTCGGCTGTTCGTGGCGATCGCCTGGGCGGGTGTCGCGTTCAGTGACGACTCCGGTGCCACCTGGACCTTCCTGACCAACCACGGCACCGGCAACAACATCCGGGGTCGGATGTCCATCGCCAAGGTGCCCGGGCAAGACCGCCTGTATGCCCTGGGCGAGGTGCGTACCGCGCTCGGCCCGCCACCGGCGGACACACCCACGTTGTGGCAGATCCCCACGGCCGGTGTGGGCACACCCGTGGCCACACCGGTACCCCCTCACGGGGTCCCGGCCGCCCTGTGGGGTACCCAACGCGACTACGACCCGGCGATCGAGGTCGACGTCGTCGGCGGCGTCGACCGGGTCTTTCTCGGGGGCAGCACCGTCGCGCCGGTCGGTCAGTGGAGCGGGTCGCTGTGGGCCTTCGACGTGCAGCCCGGTCCGCCGCTTCAGCTCATCCCGGCTGTGGGCGTGTCGCGCACCGCTGCCGCACCGGGTGGCGAGGGGGCCGACCGGGCGGGGTTGATCGGCAACAACGTCCATGCCGACATCCACGCCATCCGGCTCGTCGGGGCGCCGGGAGCCGCGCAGGTGTGGGTCGGTTGCGACGGTGGGGTGTTCGTCTCCGGCCGGGCGGGCCGGGTCAACTCCTTCGCCTCCCGGGCCATCGGGCTGGCCACGTTGGAGGTGGGTTTCGCCGCCTCGCATCCCACCAGCAGCCATTTCATGGCGATCGGCTGCCAGGACAACGGGGTCCAGGTCCGAGTCGGTGAGTCGGTGTGGGAGCTGACCATGTTCGGCGACGGCGGCGGGGTCGGCTTCCACCCGCACCTGTCCCAGTACCTCGTCGGGCAGTTCACCCGGGGCGCATGGCGGGGCCGGCCACGGCGCGGCTGGACCGACCCGATGCTGCGCCTGCAGGCCAGGGATGCCGGGAGGGCCGCAATTGGACGGGAGAGTGAAGGACCGCCACCACCCCCGTTCGCACCGTTGAGCGCCTTCTACTCCGGTGTGGCCACGATCGCCAGGACTCCTGCCGTGGGGCGGCTCGCCATCGGGACCAACCGGGTATGGCTCACCGACGACATCGGGTCAGCGGCCAACAACAGCTGGCGCGTGATCGGCTTCCCAGGCGGACCTGCACACCCGGTCGTGGCCGGCCCGGCCTTCGATCCACGCCCGGGCGGAGCGGATCCCCTGGCCCAGCAGACCTTCGGGGTGCCGCCGGGCAACCTCGGCTCGGTCATCACACTGAAGTGGGCCACCCCGACGACGTTGCTCGTCCTGTTCGACCGAGGAGTGGTGAGCTACGGTCAGGCCGGAGCCACGTGGACACCGACCGTGCTGGTGCCCGGGAGCCCGGGTGCCCCCAACCCGGCGAACACCACGCTGACCGACGTGGCCCCGGTGCCGGGGACGGGCGACTTCTACCTGAGCACGACCGGCGAGGTGGTGCCGCCGACACCGGCTCTGCCGCTCAATCCCCGGATTGACACCTGCTTCTACTTCGACTCGGCATCCGGCGCCTTCGTGGCCACCGGGCTGCGACAGCGGATGGACCTGCCGGGTCCGCCGCCGGTGAACGGGCCATGCGATGCCGCATACACATGCACGGTCGACCCGGCCGGGGGCGGCACCGACGTCTATGTCGGGACTGTCACCGGTGTCTGGCGCGGCGTGCGACCCGCTGTGGTCGGCGTGCACGCCTGGGACCCCTTCGTCAACGGGCTCCCAGCGGCCACGGTGCAGGACCTGAGTGTCTGGACGAATCCGTCCGGAGCTGCCGCCCGGCCCCGGCTGTTGCGTGCCGGCGTGCAGTCGCGGGGGATGTGGGAGGCGGACCTTTCCGGGCCCGAGCCCCCGCGCACCTATCTGCGAGTGCACGAGCGGGAGGACCGCCGGATACTGCCCACGCCGATGCGTAACCCCCGCCGGCGGCCGACCGCACCGCTGGTGTCCTCGGTGGCGAGCCCGGACATCGCAGTGCGACCGGCGTGGCCGGTCCCGGCCGCCCCGGCCTGGCAGCTGCCCGGAAGCACCACGCTCCGGGCCGGCAACGTCCTCCCGTACGAGCTGTGGACCCTCCAGACCGCCTTCCGATGGCACTTCCCGTCGATCCCGGTCGACGGCCGGTGGAGCGATCAGCTGGGGGACCTGGTCGAGCTGCATCGGGTCGACCCTGCGGTGGGGGTGCGGGCCGGCCGGTTCATCGACCACGCCCTGTGGGACGCCGTCGTGGGGGGCACCCGACTGGCGGCCGACGGGACCCTGTCGGTCGATCCGGTCGACCCCCTCGCCGTCTTTCGCCCACCCTGGCAGCTGCCGACGGCGCTGGCCGCGGTCGCCACCGAGATCGACCTGATCGAGTCCGTGGTCCCACCGCGGGTCCAGGGGGGACACTGGCGGGTGTATGCCGAGCGCTGCACCGTGGACGTGCTGCTGCACCACCGCGACACCCGGCCTCTGCCGAGCGGGGATGCCTTCGCCGCGCTGCTGTGGCGGGACGCGAAGTCGGCGTCGTTCCTGCTGGGCAGGGACCTGTCGGGGCTGCCGGCCTGGGCGGCCAGCCAGCTGACCGGGCCCCCGCAGGCAGACCCGGCGGGCTGGAACGTGGCCCGGGCCGCCGGGCAGGTTCTGCACCGGACGACCGTGCCCCTGGACGCCCGGATCCCGCGGGCGATCCCGATCGACGTGGACCTGAGCGGCGTCGTGCCGGGCCGCCGCGTGCTGTTCGTCGCCGTCGTCGGCTCGACCGCCGATCCGTTCGGTGCCCCCACCACGGGCGCAGTCGACACCATCAGCAGGCTCGTGCGCGGCTGGCCGCACGCTGCGGCCCGGCTGGTGCGAGTGGGTGCACGCCCGACGTGATGCACAGCTGTGGCCGGTCTGAGCGCCGGCCGAGGAGGGCGCAGAGCACGGCATACCGATCAGGGTCCGAAGACCACCACCTGGGGGTCGACGTTTCGGCGATCCTGGCCGCCGGTCAGCAGGTAGCCCGAGGCCACCCAGTAGGTGGTCCGGCGGGGGTCGGGGCGCAGCGACAAGTAGTCGCCCCACTTGCCCTGCAGCGGGCCGTGCGTGGAGGTCGCGGCCACCGCCATGTCCCAGCCGTCGGGCGACAGCCAGCCCACCGCGTGAGCCGGATGTGTCGGGCCACCCCAGAAGGCTGTCATGCCCACGTCGCCGCGCTGGTTGGGACACGTCGCCGGGTAGGCCCACGCCCCGGTGAGGCTCCACAGGTCGGGTTCGTCGAGGAGGGCAAGGGTGTCGGCATCCAGCCGGGCGGCCCGGACATGCGGGTGCGGTCGCCCGGGGGCTGCGCCGGCGGTCCACGCGAAACCGAGCCGGCCCTTGCTGCGCCACCCGCCGGTAATCCGGCCGTCCACGCGGGCCAGCCACTCTGCACCGCCCGGGCCGCGCGAGGTGTAGGGCCCCTCGTTCCAGGGGCTGATCGGGACGCTCGCCTCGGTGACAGCCGGCTCGTCGTCCCGCCAGGAGAACAGCTGCAGACCCGTGTTGGTGCTGTTGTGACTGGCGAAGACCATCGTGTCTTGCGCGCCGGTCGTGAAGCGCAGCGAACCCGCCTCGGTGGTGGCGAAGACCTCGGGTGCTACCTGCTGCCCCGAGGCCAGGGACTGCAACGGAAGCCTCAACGCTGCGGCACCCTGCCAGCGGTCGTTGCGGTCGAAGATGTTGGTGGAGATGTAGAGATGCTCGGTCGAGGTCGCCAGATCGGGGTAGTCGAACCAGAAGGTCGACCAAGCCGGGTCCTGGTCGCCCGGGGCGATGTCCCACCACGACCAGGTGCCGGGGGCGCCGGTGGCGCTGACCGCCACCCGGGCGATGTTGGAGCCTGAGGCGTCGGTGATGTACTGCAGGAACCACACCCAGCGTCGGCTCGCCCGGTCGTAGAGCACGACCTGGTCGCAGCAGAAGCCGCCTGCCGCGGAGGGGAAGGAGGTGAACGGGTCCTGGATCGCCCAGGTGCTGCCTCCGTCTGTGCTGCGGCTGGCGAACCAGTTGCCGGTCATCATCATTCGCTGACCCGACGTGGCCACGGTCGGCTCACCCACGGTCCCGGTCTGCTCCCCGGTGGCGATGTCACCCAGGACGAGGCGCTCGACGACGGCGACCATCAGGCCGGGTCGGTCGGTGCGACGTCGGGGGTGTGGCGGGCGTCGACCGACTCCTCGACCGTGCCTAGCTGCTCGCGCTGCGCCGTCGCCGCCTTCGGGGGCCCCGCCGCCTTGCGCCGGGGGCCCTGTCTGGCTTCCCGTCGGTCCAGGTCGGTCTGGTCGACCGCCCCGTCGTCCGCATACTCGGGCGCTGCCTGGGTCTCCGGACGAAGCGTGGTGGATCGGTGCACGTCTCGCCGCCGGGTCGAAGGAACCTCGTCGTGGGCCATGTCCCAGAGTAGGACTGACTAGAAGAGCACCACAACCAGTCGTACGCTGTATCCGGTCATCACGGCCCAGAACAGTATCGCGAACCCGCGCTCGCTGACCCACCCGTTGATTCGCCGCCCCGTCGCCGTGCCCAGGAGCATCAGCGGCAGCGCGAGACCGGCCAGGACGAACGCCTCGGGGCCCAACAGGCTGGCCTCTGTGAAGACCGCGACCTTGGTCGCGTCACCGGCCAGGGAGGCGATGGAGGCGGCCCCGACGAAGTGGGCCTGGTCCAGCCCCAGGTTGCGCAGCGCGACGCCCTTGAGCGGGCCGGACGTCCCGGAGAAACCCGACGTGGCGCCGGCGCCGAACGCCAACAGCGGCGCCGCGACCCGCTGAGCAGCGCGCAGCTGTCGTTGCTCCAGCGCCAGGCTGGCGACGAACGAGATCAGCACTGCCACCCCGACGACCCAATCCGGTGCCCGGACGAGCAGCGAGGCGCCGATCGCCGCACCGATCATCAGGATCACCACGACCGTCGCGGCGGCCCGCCAGGGGATGGTCCTGCGATAGGCGATCACTTTGACCACGTTGTTGAGCGCCAGGAGCAGGGCAGCTAAGGCCACCCCTTCCTTGACCCCGAGCACTAGCACTAGCACCGGCACCATCAGCAGCGACCCGCCGAGTCCGACTGCGGCCGACACCGCGAACGCCGCAAAGACGACCGGCAGTGACAGCAGCACGGATGGCACGGTGCCTCCCTCACAGCGGAGCGGGTGCTCGGACTCTACGGGACACCCGCAGGCGGTGCCTCCGGTTTCTCTGGGCAGCAGGATAGGAGGCATGCAGCAGCGCGAGCACGACCTGGTCCTGGTGGGCGCAACCGGCTTCGTCGGGCGGCTGACCGCGGCACATCTGGCCCGGCACGCCCCTCCCGAGGTGCGGGTAGCGCTGGCCGGGCGGTCGCGGGACAAGCTGGAGCGGGTGCGCACCAAGCTGCCCGACCCGGGTCGCGAGTGGCCGTTGGTCGTGCTCGACGTGACCGACGTGGAAGCGGTGGCGGCGCTGGCGCGCAGCACGGGCGTCGTGGTCAGCACGGTGGGGCCGTATGCGGTGCACGGGCTGCCGCTGGTCCAGGCCTGCGCCGCGGAGGGCACGCACTACGCCGACCTGACCGGCGAGGTGCTCTTCGTCCGCAGGAGCATCGAGACTGCTCACGACGAGGCCGCCCGGACCGGGGCACGGATCGTGCACTCCTGCGGCTTCGACTCGGTGCCCAGTGACCTGGCGCTGCTGCTGGCCACCGAGGCCGCCGCCGCCGACGACGAGGGCCGGCCGGTCGACGCGACGCTGCATGTGCGCCGGACCAAAGGGGGTTTCAGCGGCGGCACCGTCGACTCGATGCGCCAGCAGATGATCGCCCTGCAAGGAGACCGCGAGGCGCGTCGCGTCGTGGCCGACCCGGACGCGCTGGCCGCCGGGCGCACGACATACGGGCGCGGTCTTCCGCCGGTCGGGAGAGACCGGCGCACAGGCCGCTGGTACGGGCCGTTCCTGATGGCCGGCTACAACACCCGTCTGGTGCGCCGGTCCTGGTCGCTGACGCACGGCAGCGAGCCGCTGGTCTACGACGAGGTGATGGACACCGGCCGGGGTCGACGCGGCCGGCTCGCTGCGCTGGCCCTGACCGGGGGGCTGGCCGGGCTGGCGGCGGCGATGTCGCGCAGCCCCACGCGCGCCCTCGTGGACCGGCTGCTCCCCGCCCCGGGGGAGGGTCCGAGCCAGGAGCGGCGCAGCGCCGGGATGTTCGTAATGCAGACGCACGTGCGGACCACGACGGGTGCGCGGTATGTCGTGACAGTCGCCGCACCCTACGACCCGGGTTATGACGGCACAGCCGTCATGCTCGGCCAGGCCGGTTTGGCCCTGGTGGCCGGTGACAGGGCGAGCGAGCGCGGTGGGGTGCTGACCCCGGCGACCGCTCTGGGCGAGGCGCTGGTCGACCGGTTGACGCAGCACGGCTTCACGCTCGAGGTGGCCCGGGAAGGCGGAGGGACGCCTTGACTCGCGGGATTGTGATCGTCCTGGGGTCGACGAACGTCGACCTGGTCGTGCAGGTCGACCACCGACCCGTGGGTGGCGAGACCATCCTGGGTTCGGACCTGGTCACCACCCCGGGCGGCAAGGGCGCCAACCAGGCGGTGGCCGCGGCACGGATCGGCGGCGAGCGCTTCGTGGGCTGTGTCGGCGGCGACACCGGCGGCCGGCTGCTGCGCGACTCGCTCTCAGACGCGGGGGTGGACCTGACCGGCCTGCAGACGGTCGACGCGGCGACGGGCAGCGCGGTCATCCTGGTGACCCCGGACGGCGAGAACTCGATCGTGGTCTCACCCGGCGCCAATGCCCGGTTGTCCCCCGATCGGGTGGCCAAGGTGTCGTCGTGGTGGGACGACGCCGACGCGCTGGTGCTGCAGCTGGAGACTCCGATGGACACGGTGCGGGCCGCGGCTCGCTCAGCTCGGGAGCGTGATATCCGGTTGGTGCTCAACGCCGCGCCCGCGACATCGCTGCCGACTGAGCTGCTGGAAATGGCCGATCCCGTGGTGGTCAACGAGACCGAGACCGAGGCCGCGGCCGCGCTGGGAGTGGCCGGTGCCGATCAGGAGCCCGCGAGCCCAGCACAGACCGTCGAGCGCTTGCTCGACCTCGGGCCGCGCAGCGTAGTGCTGACCCTCGGGGCCGAAGGCGCCGTCTGCGCCACCCGTGGCTCGGCGGTCGCGGCGGTGCCGGCGCGCGAGGTGCAGGCGGTGGACACCACCGGGGCCGGTGACGGCTTCGTCGGAGCCCTCGCGGTCCGGCTGGCCGCGGGGGACGACCTCGAGCTCACCCGTTGAGCGTCCTTGCTACCGGTCAACCACCGCCACCGGTGATGCAAATACAAGGGTGGAGAAGACGACGATCTACCTTCCGGAAGACCTCAAGGTCGCCGTCAAGCGCGCGGCGGCTCAAGGCAACGTGGCCGAGGCCGAGGTCATCCGCCAATCCATCCGCCGGATGCTGGGGGACGTGAGCCCTCGGCCACGCGGCATGCTGTTCCGCAGCGGTCAGCCCATTGCCCGTCAGGCCGACGAGCTGCTGTCACGCTTCGGGGAGCGGTGAGGCACGACTCACGTCATCGTCGACGTGGCCGAACTGGACTACCTGGTGGCCACCAGCCACGGAGTCGATGCCGAGCTGGCGGTGCTCGACGAGCTCACAGGTGGGGCGTGGGAGCTGGCCGACTTCGGCGTGGCCGACGTCAGGCAAGCTCGAGCCATCATCGCCCGTTACCACGACCAGGAAATCGGTGCTGCCGACGCCTCCAACGTCGTGTTCGCTCAGCGGGACCGCACCCGCACCTCCTCACCCTGGATCGGCGGCACTTCGACGTGCTCCGATCGACCACGGGAGAGTCGTTCATGGTGTTGCCGCAGATCCAGTAGGGCGTTGGACGAGTGGTCCAGGACAGCACCGACACGGGGCACAGCCATTCGGTGAGTCGCTGCGCGAGCTCAGTTGGGCAGGGGCGGTGGGGGGTCGTAGAGCGCCATCTCGGCCTCGTCCGGAGCCTGGAACAAGCGGCGCCAATTGTCGAGGTCGGTGCGAGTGACCGGCGGGTCCTCTGCGCCGCGGGTCCGTGTGCCTTCCCACAGCTCGTCGTCGGCCACTTCGAGGTAGACCAGCTCGACGGTGGCCCCGACGGCCCGTGCACCGGAGCGCAGGTGGTCGCGCTCGGCCCGCCCCCAGCTCCCCCATTCGATGACCACGCTGACACCGAGCACCAGCAGGCATTGCGCCTGCGACCATTGCAGCTTCTCGACGCGGGCACGGGTGGTGGCGTCCCACAGGCTCAGCCCCAATGAGGTCAGCCACTCGTCGGCGTTCATCCGCACCGCGCCGCGCTCGCGTTCCAGCAACCGAGCCACGGTCGTCTTGCCGCCGCCCGGCAGTCCGCAGACGATGATCAACCGTCCGTTCCGCGTCTGGGTGGCATCCACGTGGCCAGCATGCCAGCATGCCAGCACGTCGAGGACAACGTGCTGCAGCTGAGGCAAGCACTGGAACGGGCGTTCACGCGGACTGGTCTTGCTCCAGCCGTTCGAGAATCCATGAACGCACGAGGGTAGAGGCCGGAAGGTGGTGACGGTCACCTAGCAGGGCAAGTCCTTGCCCTGCTAGGTGTGAGTGTGCCCTGAGTATCGGGCGAGATACGAGACGGCCGCGAGCTGGGCGGGCGTCGCGACAGGCTGGAACAGAAGGAGCATAGTGCTGGGCATGAGGACCTCCGGCGATCAGGGTGCGTTCTCTGGAGCCGTTGCGTCAACACCAAACCGTGAACTACAGTTGACACATGGTCGACGTCGTGAAGTCCGCGACGTTCGACAGATGGCTACGCAAACTGAAGGACCGGCGGGCCGCCGCACGGGTTCTGGTCCGGATCGACCGGCTGGTCAGCGGCAATCCCGGAGACGTCAAGCCCGCAGGCAACGGGGTCTCTGAGCTGCGGATCAACTACGGCCCGGGCTACCGGGTCTACTACCTGCGCGACGGTCAGCAACTGATCCTGCTGCTCAGCGGCGGGGACAAATCGAGTCAGGACTCTGACATCAAGACCGCCTACCGAATCGCCCAGGAGTGGCACAGCAAGCGAGGAGCACAAGGATGAGCACCCCCAACCAGACCTTCACCACCTTCGACCCGGCCGACTACCTGGACAGCTTCGAGGACGTCGTTGCCTATCTCGAGGCGGTGATCGACGACGGTGACGACGACCCTGCGGTCATCACCCAGGCGCTCGGTGCCATCGCCCGCTCCCACAACCTAAGCGAGATCGCACGCCGTGCCGGCATGAGCCGCGAGGGGCTCTACAAGGCACTGTCTGCCAACGGCAACCCCAGTTTCGCCACCGTGATGAAGGTGTCAAGAGCCCTCGGTCTGCGCGTGCACTTCGAATCCATCGCCTGAGAAGGGCACTCGTCCGCCCGCGTCACGGTATGCGACATATCAGGGCGCTTGGGAGCACGTCTGGGTGGCGGACCCTCGCGCTGATCGACCGGGGGATAGCGCATCGCTCCAGTCCTGTCCGTCGGCGATCTCAGTGGCGCCGTCCGTGAACACACCAGATCCTCGGGCTCCTGGGCGGTTCAGTGCTCCGCTCGCTACCCGTTCGCGAGGGCGGCCTCCTCGGTGGCGGCCAGCATGTCGGTGAAGGTCGCCGTCAGCATCTTGTCGACCAATGGGCCGGTGAATCGACCGATCGGGCCACGCCTGGGCACATATCGGTAATCGAACGTGGCCAGCGTCCACGGGTTCCGGATGCACCCTGTACGCCGACTTCCCGAATCTCGCGAACCATTGGAGTGGCCTCAGGGCCACGAGAGCCATCGGCGACCAGACCAGCGGCGTGGGCGCTCGCCGCCGCGTCGAACTGAAGCCGATGGGCAGAATGGATGAAACCGTCACCACCTGGGAGGAGGGTCGCAGGATCGATACACAGAATCAGCCGAGCGTATAGGTGCCGTTTCAATCAGGCTGAGTCCACGCTCACGCTCGAGCCCGACGACGACGGGAACTCGGGCTTGTGCGCGGTGGCCCGGGCGGCAGGTTTCGTGCATGAGGGCACGCTCCGCGAGTCATTCAGGTATGCCGACGGCATCTACCACGGCGAGCACGTGCACGGTCTCCTCGCTGCTGACGCCACCGCGGCGGGCAGCCGCTGAGGACCGCTGTGCGGACGGACGGCTTTGCACGTGGGTCGGTCGATTGGGTCCCTCAGCGCGGCAATGTCCGGCGAGCGTGGTCGTCCTCCGCGCGGCATATGAGTGCGTCGTGGGCGGCGCAGCACCGGGGTCTACTTGTAGCCCTTCTCGAACCCTCTCGGGACGACCCGCGTGCTGCCTTACCGGCTACTCGGCCGCAAGCTGAACGCTACCCCGTCGCGAGATGACCGCGCATTGGTTGTTTGCGCTTCGCGGCGGTATGACGCGCTCGGCGCGGCAGTTCAGGACGTTCGATACGGCCCTTGCGATGCGATGGGGCCGCAACCCGATCCGGATCTGGGATCTCGGTGAGGGCTTCACGATGATGGTCGGCGCGAACGCGGCAGCCATCATCTTCGAAGTCGGCCACGTCCAAGGTGACACCGCTGTGGTCATCGTCCACGCGATGCGCGCCCGAGAGAAGTACC
>NZ_JBPCKQ010000077.1:0-6893 GCF_051004135.1 Ornithinimicrobium sp. | reverse complement strand
TGTCCGAACTTTCGTCGGCAGGGGCCACGGGGGGAGAGCAAAACGACCGCCCGGTCGAGGAGTCGACCCTCGACGATCTCAGCCAGGGGCAGGATCCCGCACCCCCGGTCGGCCAGGGGCCGGTGCTGCCCGATCTGGCCAGCCCCGGAGAGGCGATCGAGGACGACCTCTGGATGCCCGCGCCGGACCCCTCCGAGCGGGTCTCCATCTGGCCGCACGTGGAGCGCCGAGTGGTCGACCTGGTCTCCGCCCAGCGCTCCACCCTGGTCTTCGCCAACTCCCGGCGGCTGGCCGAGCGCCTCACCAGCAACCTCAACGAGATCTGGGACGAGCGGCATACCGACGATCCGGCCGTCGAGGCCCAAGGCACCGACGACCCGGCCGGGCACACCGGCCGCGACCACCGGACGTCGCAGA
Source organism: Ornithinimicrobium sp. (assembly GCF_051004135.1). GTDB lineage: Bacteria > Actinomycetota > Actinomycetes > Actinomycetales > Dermatophilaceae > Ornithinicoccus. Next base: position 6,476 of record NZ_JBPCKQ010000077.1, on the reverse strand, counting down.
CCCGGCCGCCCGCGCAGGTCATGGCTCAGTCCGGCTCGTCGGCGGGTGCTCCCCCGGTGCTGGCCCGCGCCCATCACGGCTCGGTCAGCAAGGAGCACCGCGCCCAGATCGAGGACGCACTGAAGTCCGGCACCCTGCCCGCCGTGGTCGCCACCAGCTCCCTCGAGCTCGGCATCGACATGGGCGCCGTCGACCTGGTCGTGCAGATCGAGTCACCGCCCAGCGTGGCCAGCGGACTGCAGCGGGTCGGTCGGGCCGGGCACCAGGTCGGGGCGGTCTCCCGCGGGGTGTTCTTCCCCAAACACCGCGGAGACCTGGTGCAGACCGCCGTCGTCGTCGACCGGATGACCGGCGGCGCGATCGAGTCGCTGCGGGTCCCGGCCAACCCGCTCGACGTGCTCGCCCAGCAGATCGTCGCCATGGTCGCGATGGACGACTGGTCGGTCACCGGTCTGCTGGAGCTGGTGCGCCGCTCCGCGCCGTATGCCGCGCTCCCCCGGCCGCTGCTGGAGGCGACCCTGGACATGCTGGCCGGGCGCTACCCCGGCGAGGACTTCGCCGACCTGCGCCCCCGCATCGTCTGGGACCGGATCACCGACACCCTCTCGGCCCGCCGCGGCGCGCAGCTGCTCGCGGTCACCTCCGGGGGCACCATCCCGGACCGTGGGCTGTATGCCGTGATGCTGGCGACCGGCGACGGTCCGGGGAGGAGGGTCGGCGAGCTGGACGAGGAGATGGTCTACGAGTCCCGGGTCGGTGACGTGTTCACCCTGGGCACCACCTCGTGGCGGATCGAAGACATCACGCACGACCAGGTGCTGGTCACCCCGGCGCCGGGGCAGATCGGCCGGCTTCCGTTCTGGAAGGGCGACAGCCTGGGCCGCCCCGCCGAGCTGGGCCGAGCCGTGGGCGAGTTCGTGCGCGAGACCGCAGCGGCGCCACGGCATACCGCCGCGGCCGGGCTGCGGAACCGCGGGCTGGACGAGTGGGCCAGCAACAACCTGCTGGACTACCTGGCCGAGCAGCGCGAGGCCACCGGTCAGCTGCCGGATGACCGGACGGTGGTGGTCGAGCGGTTCCGGGACGAGATCGGCGACTGGCGCGTCGTGGTGCACAGCCCCTTCGGCACCCCCGTGCACGCCCCGTGGGCGCTGTGTCTGGCGGCCCGGATGCGCGAGCGCTTCGGCACCGACGTGCAGGCGATGGCCGCCGATGATGGCATCGTGCTGCGGCTGCCCGACCTCGGCGAGGGCACGGAGGGTGACCCCGCCGGACGGTCCTTCGACACCGAGCTGGCCGAGCTGCTCACCTTGGACCCCGACGACGTGGCTGACCTGGTGACCACCGAGATCGGTGGGTCGGCGCTGTTCGCCGCCCGGTTCCGGGAGTGCGCCGCCCGGGCGCTGCTGCTGCCGCGCCGCACCCCCGGCAAGCGACAGCCGCTGTGGCAGCAGCGGCAGCGCTCCGCCTCCTTGCTGGAGGTCGCCGCCCGCTACCCGAGCTTCCCGATCGTGCTGGAGGCGGTGCGCGAATGCGTGCGGGACGTCTACGACGTTGACGCCCTCGTCGAGCTGATGCGCGCGATCAGCGGTCGCACGGTGCGGATCGTCTCGGTGCAGACCCAGAGTGCGTCCCCCTTCGCCCGGTCGCTGCTGATGGGGTATGTCGCACAGTACCTCTACGAGGGTGACTCACCGCTGGCCGAGCGTCGGGCCGCGGCCCTGTCGCTGGACCCCACCCTGCTGGCCGAGCTGTTGGGCCGCGGTGAGGGTGCGGCGCTGCGTGACCTGCTGGACCCGGAGGTGGTGGCCCGCACCGAGGCCGAGCTGCAGCGCCTGGTGTCCGACCGGGCCTGCCGCGACGAGCACGACGTGCTCGACCTGCTGCGCACCCTGGGGCCGCTGTCGAGCGCCGAGATCGCCGAGCGCACCCGGGAGGACCTGCGTCCTGTCGTCGAGACCTGGGTCACCGCGCTCGGCGAGAGCCGCCAGGTCCTCGGGGTGCGGATCGCCGGAGACGAGCGGTGGGCCGACGCGCAGGACGCGGCGCGACTGCGCGACGCTCTGGGCACAGCCCTGCCACCGGGGGTGGCTGCGACGTTCCTTGAGCCGGTGCCCGACCCGTTGGGCGACCTGGTGCAGCGCTACGCCCGCACCCATACCCCGTTCACCCTGGCCGAGCTCGCCGGGCGGCTGGGGCTGGGGCAGGCCGTGGTCCGCGACGCGGTGAGCCGGCTGGTGTCCTCCGGGCGGATCGTGCAAGGCGAGCTGCGGCCACTGCATACCGGGAAGTCGGCTGCTCCTGCGCCGAGCACACCCGGCGAGAGCACGGCGCCGCCCACACCGGCCTCGCCCTCGCCGGATCTGTGCGACGCCGACGTGCTGCGGATGCTGCGCCGTCGCTCGCTGGCCGCGCTGCGCCAGGAGGTCGAGCCGGTCACCCAGCGGACCTACGCCCGCTTCGTGCCGCAGTGGCAGTCGGTCGGCGCGCTGCGCGGTGTCGACGGGGTGCACCGGGCCGTGGAGCAGCTGGCCGGAGCGAGGGTGCCGGCCAGCGCGTGGGAGACCCTGGTGCTGCCGGCCCGGGTGCGCGACTATGCGCCGGCCCAGCTGGATGAGCTGATGAGCAGTGGCGAGGTGCTGTGGCAGGGGCACGGGTCACTGTCCGGTGACGACGGCTGGGTCTCGCTGCATCTGAGCGAGACCGCGCACCTGAGCCTGGCCGCACCTGAGCCGCTCGAGGACGACCTGGCCACCCGGGTGCACGACCTGCTGCAGGGGGGCGGGGCCTACTTCTTCCGCTCCCTGTCCGACGCGCTGGGTCCCGACCTCGGCGTGGTCGAGGACACCCGGCTGCTCGCCGCACTGTGGGACCTGGTCTGGACCGGGCACCTGAGCGGCGACACCCTGGCCCCGGTGCGCGCGCTGCTCGGCGGGGGTCGCGCGACGCACAAGACCCGCCGCACCGGCGCCCGGTCGACCCGCTGGTCACGCTCGTCGGTGGCCCTGGCGAGCCGGCCCTCCCGCCCGGCGCTGCCCACCCGGTCCGGCCCCCCGACCGGGGTGGGCCGGTGGTCGGCGCTGCCGGCGCTCGAGCAGGACCCCACGGTGCGGGCACTCGCGACCGCCGAGCAACTGCTGGACCGCTACGGCGTGCTCACCCGCGGCAGTGTCGTCGCCGAGGAGATCCCCGGAGCGTATGCCGGTGTCTACCGCACCCTGGCCGACGCCGAGGAGGCCGGGCGGGTCCGGCGCGGCTACTTCGTCGAGCACCTGGGCGCGGCGCAGTTCGGCACCACCGGCGCCGTCGATCGGCTGCGGGATCTTTCCCGCGTCCGCGACGACCAGGATCTCGACGTCCTGGTGCTGGCCGCCACCGACCCGGCCAACCCTTACGGTGCCGCCGTGCCATGGCCGCAGCAGTCCGGTGCCCCCGAGGGTGGGCACCGGCCGGGACGCAAGGCCGGCGCCCTGGTCGTGCTCGCCGACGGCGATCTGGTCCTCTACCTCGAGCGCGGTGGCCGCACCGCGCTGACCTGGACCGACGACGACGACCGGCTCACCGGGGCTGCGAAGGCCTTAGCCACCCAGGTCCGGCACCGGGGACTGGCGGTGCTCACCGTGCACCGGATCGACGGCATACCCGCGCTCGGAGAGCACCCGCTTGCCCACGCGTTGGGCGAGGCCGGCTTCCACCCGACGCCGCAGGGCCTGCGCCTGCGCCGCTGACCGGCGAGACGCGGCCCCTTGACGATGTGATGTCCGAGTTGGAGATCACCCGCGGGGAGCTGGACGCTCTGCCTGGTCAGCCTGCATGACCTGGACCATCCGCACGGTCCGCGACGTCGACCGAGCGTTGCGGAAGTTGGACCGGCAGGTGGCCGTGCGGGTAATGAAGGCCCTCACCGCGCCAGAGGATCTGGAGGACCCGAAGGCAGGGGCACGGTGCTGTCGGGGCCCTCCACGGGCCGTTGGCCCCTCAGCGTGGGCGATTGCCACGTGCACCTCGACATCCGCCGGGAACTTGTCATCACTGCCGTCGATGTGGGCAACCGCAGGAGCATCGACGGCTGACCAGGCCAGGTGCGCGCAAGGGGCCCCCTGCGACACACGCTCGACTGGCCGAGCAACACTGGGAGGTGGTGCCGGGCGCGTTGACGGCGTCCTCGCCGACCCGGGGCGATGGCTAGTGCGCTATCCGGTAGCGGGTGCAGGTCATGCCGCTCTTGGTGGTTGACGTGCCCTGGTGGAGTAGTCGGATGGAGTTGGGCAGCGTGTGAAACAGCGGGAGTCCCCTTCCCAGGACGATGGGCGCCCGGGAGATCGTGAGTTCGTCGATGAGGCCTTCGGCCATGAAACCGGAGAGGACCTCACCACCGTCGACGTATACCGACGTCGCTTCCTCGTCCCCGAGCACTGCGCACGCTTGGTCGATCGACCTCGCGACGGTGATCCGGGAATCCTCGTTGGCGGGAAGGGTCGTGCTGAGGACCAGGACTCGGAAGCGGTCGTATGGCCAGGACCCGAACGTGAGGACTTTCTCGTAGGTTCCGCGGCCCATGACCAGGTGACTCACCCCTGCTGTGAATGCGTCGTAGTCCGCTGGTGCGTCATCGCCTTCATAAGGAGGGACGTGGCGGTGCTCTGCTGGGGGGTCGGTCAGCCATGCGAGATCGCCGTCGGGTCGGGCGATGTAGCCATCGACGCTGCTCGCGATGAAGACGAGACCGGTCCAGTTTCGTTGTGCGGTCGTCATCTCAGGGTCTCCAGAAGGTTGTGGACGGCGTGGGCGGGATCGGCTTCGGTCGGATCGGGGGCTACCGCCGCGCGCAAGAGGCTGCCGTGAGCGGAGTCGAGGAGAAGTTGCGCAACCAGAGGTGACGGTGCGGCGGATGAGATCTGGCCGGCCCTTTGTGCTCGGTCGACCAGGGCGCTGAGGTAGCGAAGATGTCGCTGCCATCCTTTGTGCAGCAGATCGCGAAGCTCTGGGTCGCGTAGGTCTTCGACGACCATGTCGAGGCGGGCAAGCAGCTGGACCTGTGTCGATCCGTGGGTGGACAACGAGTCGATCCACGCAAGAAGCTCACGATGGCCATCGACGGTGGTGGGCGCGGTGGGGATGCCATCGACCCAGCGCCTGCTCAGCGCCACGAGCAGGGCGTGGCGGGACCCGAAGCGCTTGATCAGCGTGGCCGAGTGCAGTCCGGCAGCCGCGGCGGCGCCGCCAAGGGACCACGTAGCCCCCGCGTCGCCGAGAGTGCTGGCGACGCGGTCCAGGATTTGTTCGTCGGTCAAGCTCCGAGGCCGGGCCACCACGTTAGTAAATCATAGTTGCGTAATCTACTTTTCGCCGAGGCGCCTGCGTCGCAGCACCAGCCGGGCGCTAGATCAACTCTAGGTCGAAAGCGTCGCCGATGGCGCGAGCCAACGCGGATTCCTGGTCGCCGAAGAGCAGGCCGATGGTTTCGCCGACGTTGCTGATCGGCACCGTGGTGATGGTGTCGCAGCTGACCACGCTGTCGTGATCCAGGCCGTTTCGCGGCCCGACCTGAACCTCGCTGGTCAGACCCCGGATCGTGCTGGTGATCGGCGCAACCGTCACCCAGGTCAGCAGGTGCCGCTTGGACTGTCGTGTCAGAACCAGCGCCGGTCGATGCTTGTCCAGGCGGACCGACGCAATGGTGCGCATCAGTCCAACGCGGGATGGGAGAGGTCGGCCCCTCCGTCAAGATCCGGGTAGATCGGCTCACCCCGTCGGGCGAGGTCGATGAGGACTGCCTCCTCGGCGCGATATCGCTGGTCTCGCTGCAGGCGGGCGATGCCCCGGCGGACCACTTCGGAACGACTGGCCGCGCGGCCGGCGTCGACCTCGGCGTCAAGCGCCGCGAGCTCTCGGCCATCCAGGCGGATGGCGATCTGCCTTGTCATGACTGCAGGATACTCTGGGCGTCAACCAATTGGTATGCAGTGAGCCTCCGTGCCTCGTCATGCACCCTACGGATGTGACGTGGGCGGACTGAGGATTCGGCGGAGCTGCTGGCGCGCTCGGTGATGCCGGCTCCGGATGGTGCCCTCCGGCATGCGCGGGAGCCTGGCCGCTTGAGCCAGGGTGAAACCATCCCAGTAGGTGAGTCGGATCGGAACCTGTCAAGGGTTGATTGCCGGGTTGTTCAGGGTTTCGTTTGGACGGTTGGCTTGTTGATCCAGGCTTCGGTCGGGGGCTGGCGGCTCGGGGCCGGTGGTTGCGGAACCGCTCGGGGTTGTCGGCATAGGCGCCGTCGAGGACATCTTGGCGGGCGGTCACGATCTGGTCGGCGGTGCCGGCGTGGACGTCGACGGGATGCAGATACGCAATGCCGGAATGGTAGTGCTCATGGTTGTACCACCAGGCGAATCTGCGCATCCAGGCCCGCGCCTGGTCCAGGCCCTCGAACCGGTCGGGGTAGTCGGGCCGGTACTTGGTGGTCTTGAAGTTCG
>NZ_JBPCKQ010000076.1:0-14202 GCF_051004135.1 Ornithinimicrobium sp. | reverse complement strand
CCCAGGGTCCGCCACCCCGTCGACTCCTCGTTCTCCCACTCCGCCCGGATCTCGATCTCCTTGTCGAGCACATCGGTGACGACCCCGCTGCAGCCGATCTCCGGGGTGCTGGGGGCCAGGGTGCCGGCGTCCTGCAGACAGTGCGTCACCGGTCCCTCCTCGAACACCGCGGAGTTGTTGCAGGCGCTGCCCTGCGAGAACCGCTCCCCGGGACCCTGAACAGTGGTCTCACCGGTCTCCCGTGTGTCGCCGGGCAGGACGAGCTCACAGACCCAGGTGCCCTGCGGCAGCTCCAGGCGACCGACGTTGATGTCGGCGTAGAGCGGCACCTGGTTGCCGACGGACGCCTCGGGGATGTCTGCGCCCACCTGGAAGGCGAGCCCGCCGTCACGGTAGAAGCGCACCTCCAGCGGACCGGCCTGGTCGATCTGGGCGTCGGCGGTGCAGTGCAGCGCGCTGGTGGTGAAGTCGGATGACATCTGCGGGCAGCGGTCGTCCACCGTGTCGTAGGTGTCGTCCCCGCACAGCGCAAGGTTGGTGACTTGGTCGGCGTCCGACGGGTCGGGACCCTGGGCATCGGGGTCGGCCGAGGGCTGCCCCGCGGAGGTGGGTGACTCCTGCTCACTCGTCGTGGGGGACTCCTCCCCGGTCGTGGGGGACTCCTCCTCGGTCGTCGCCGGCGCCTCGCTCGTCGTGGGAGAGGCCGGGGCCTCGGGCTCCACCACCTCGGGGGCGGGATCACCGCAGCCGTTGAGCAGCAGCAGTCCACCGACGGCGGCGGCTGCGGCGCGTCTGCGGATGCCGACCTGTCGATGTCCCCGGATGCTGTGGTCGACCATGATGACTCCCCTTGTCGTCGTCTCGACAGGCTCCGGTCCTGCGGCGCCGGTTTCAGCATAAGCGGGTCGCTTCCGCCGCACTTCCTTGCCGCGGTTTCCGCAGGCACGCGCAGATCTGGCACACTGGGCGGGTACTCGACCGGCCGGCCCCTCTCACCGCGCCTGGACGTGTCCACTTCGAGCGGTCGCACCGCGCGTGCTTCCCCACGCGGTCCTGCGGCTGCTCATCCAGACCAAGAATGAGGAGACACCGCACACGTGGCTGTCAAGATTCGCCTGAAGCGCATGGGCAAGATCCGTGCACCGTTCTACCGCGTCGTCATCATGGACTCCCGCGCCAAGCGCGACGGACGCGCGATCGAGGAGATCGGCAAGTACCAGCCCACCCAGGAGCCGTCGCTGATCGACATCAAATCCGAGCGCGCGCAGTACTGGCTCGGGGTCGGCGCACAGCCCACCGAGCAGGTGCTGGCTCTGCTGAAGATCACCGGTGACTGGGCCAAGCACACCGGCGAGGGTGACCCCGAGGGCACACTGAAGGTGCGCGAGCCCCGCCCCAACAAGCAGGCCCGCTACGAGGCCGCCCTGGCGAAGGCAGAGGGCTCGTCCGACTCCGGCGCCCCGGCCTCCCGCAAGTCCGCGAAGGCCGAGGAGCCGAAGGGCGCGAAATCGGCCAAGGCCGAGGAGCCGAAGTCCGCGAAGGCCGAGGAGCCGAAGGCCGAGGCTGAGAAGACTGAGGAGTCCACGGCGGAGACGGCCACGGCCGAGGAGCCCGAGGGCACCACCGGCGAGGACGCCCAGCAGCCGGCGCAGTCCGGCGCTGAGGCCTGAGCATGCTCGAGGAGGCCCTGGAGCACCTGGTCAAGGGCATCGTCGACCATGACGGCGACGTTGTCGTGCGGCAGAAGAACGCCCGATTCGGCGACGTGCTCGAGGTCCGGGTCCACCCCGACGACCTCGGACGCGTGATCGGCCGCCGCGGGCGCACCGCCGGCGCGCTGCGCACCGTGCTCGGCGCGCTGTCCGGCGGCAAGAAGGTGCGGGTCGACATCGTCGACACCGACCGGATCCGCTGACCGACGCTCGCTCGGCAGGCCCATGGTTTCGACCCACGTGGTGGCCCGCATCGGCAAGCCGCACGGGCTGCGCGGTGAGGTGACGGTCCAGACGCACACCGACCGCCCGGAGCATCGGTTCGTCGAGGGTGCACAGTTCGCCACCGACCCCTCCGACCCGGGACCGCTGACCATCGCGACGGTCCGGCAGCACCAGGGGGTCTTCCTGCTCGGCTTCGAGGGCGTGCGCGACCGCAGCGCCGCCGAGGCGCTGCGGGACACACGTCTGCTGTCCGGTGACGTCCGCTCGCAGGACCAGGGGGGCGGAGCTCGCAGCGACGCGGACGTCGATGACGAGGGTTGGTATGAGGAGGAGCTGCTCGGCCTCCCTGTCACGCTCCTCGACGGGACCGTGCTCGGCGAGGTGAGCGCGCTGCATACCCGCGACGTGCAGGACCTGCTCGGGGTCCGGCTCCCGGACGGGCGCGACGCCCTGGTGCCCTTCGTGGAGCAGATCGTCACCGAGATCGTGCTCCCGGACGACGGGGGCGACCAGGGCGCGGCACGGGTCGTCGTCGACCCCCCGGCCGGCCTGCTGGATCTCGACGCGACGGGGGAGTGAGCGCAGGTGCGGATCGACGTCCTGAGTATCTTCCCGGACTACCTCGCACCCCTTGACCTGTCCCTCATCGGCCGCGCCCGACGGGAGGGCCTGCTGGACGTGCGCACCCACGACCTGCGCGCGTGGACCCACGACCGGCATCGCACGGTCGACGACACGCCCTACGGCGGCGGCCCCGGCATGGTGATGCGCCCCGAGCCGTGGGGGGAGGCCCTCGATGAGGTATGCGGTGCCGCTTCCCCCGGTCGGATGCCGCACCTGGTCATCCCGGGGCCGGGTGGGGCTCCCTTCACCCAGGCGGTCGCCGAGGCCCTGGCGACCGAGCCGTGGCTGGTCTTCGGCTGCGGCCGCTACGAGGGGATCGACGAGCGGGTGCACGACGAGTACGCCGACCAGATGCCGGTGTCCGTCCTGTCCCTGGGCGACTACGTGCTGAACGGTGGCGAGGTCGCGGCCCTCGCGATGATCGAGGCGATCGCGCGGCTCGTGCCCGGCGTGCTCGGCAACGCCGAGTCGCTGGCCGAGGAGTCACACACCGGCGGGCTGCTGGAGTACCCCGGCTACACCAAGCCCCCGATCTGGCGGGGTCGCGAGGTCCCCGCCGTGCTCCGGTCGGGGGACCACGAGGCGATCGCCCGATGGCGCGCCGCCCAGCGCCGGGAGCGCACCGTGCGGCGACGCCCCGACCTGCTCGACGGGATGGCCGTCCTGGCCTTGGACGACCTGGGCGATCTGGACCTGCGGCTCGCGGTGCCCGCCGACGCCGGGGAGATTCTCACCCTGTCCCGCGCCTGCTGGCTGCAGGAGGGCCGCGACCACGACAGCTTCGCCATCCCCGCGCTGACCGACGACCTGGACCAGGTCCGCGCCGACCTGACGCGGTGGTGTACCTGGGTGGTGCGGGCCGAGGGCCGGCTGATCGGCTCGGTGCGTGCCCGGCGAGAAGGCACGGTCTGGGACATCGGGCGGCTCATGGTGGCCCCCGACCTGCAGCGCCGGGGACTGGGCCGGGCGCTGCTGGAGCACGCCGAGGCCGCCGCCCCGGACGACGTCACCGGGTTCGCGCTCATCACCGGGGCCCACTCGGCGGCCAACCTGCGGATGTACCGGCGGGCCGGCTACCGGATCGGGGAGCGCTCGGCATACCGCGGGGTGCCCACGGTGGCCCTGCACAAGCCGCATCCGGGGCGGCCAGGCGATTTCCAGCCGTGACCCGGCTGTGGCAGACTGGATCCTTGCGTCCACATCGGACTCCCCATTCCTCGTGCCCCTGCCACAGGGGGAGCGTGCGAGCAGCCCGAGGGGACGCGACCTCAGTCAGCCAGCCGCCCGGCATACCTCGGGGGGCCGACCGCCGTGGGTGACCTGTGGCACCTGCGAGAAAGCGAAGCGATCATGCACAAGCTCGACCTCGTGGACGCCGCCAGCCTCCGTGACGACATGCCGGACTTCCGCGCCGGCGACACCATCAACGTGCACGTCAAGGTCATCGAGGGCAACCGCTCCCGCGTCCAGGTCTTCAAGGGCATCGTGATCCGCCGCCACGGCGGGGGGATCGGCGAGACCTACACCGTCCGCAAGATCAGCTTCGGGGTGGGCGTCGAGCGCACCTTCCCGCTGCACTCGCCCAACGTCGACAAGGTCGAGCTGGTCTCCCGCGGCGACGTGCGCCGCGCCAAGCTCTACTACCTGCGCAACCTGCGCGGCAAGGCGGCCCGGATCCGCGAGAAGCGCGAGACCACGCCCAGCCGCTGAGCGCATGCGGCATTCGTCCAGGGGCGGAGGTTAGTGTCGGGGTCGGCGGGCCTCCGCCGACTTCGACCCTCGGTGAAGGACCAGCGCAGTGACGGATGAGACCCCCGCGCCTCCCGCCCAGGGGGAGGACGCGCCTGGCGACGACCGCGCCGGCGATGCGTCCGGCGGCGGTCCGCTCTGGCGGTTCGTGCGTGAGCTGCTCATTATCGCCGTCATCGCGCTGGTCATCTCGTTCGTGATCAAGACCTTCCTGGTGCAGGCCTTCTGGATCCCCTCCGGCTCCATGGAGGAGACGCTCGAAGTAGGCGACCGGGTGCTGGTCAGCAAGATCCAGGCCGGTCCGACGGGCATCGACCGCGGTGACATCGTGGTCTTCGAGGACCCCGGCGGCTGGCTCCCGACCAGCACCGAGCCCGCCCGGGGGCCGGTGCTGGACGTCGTGGTCTCCACCTTGGAGTTCGTCGGCCTGGCGGCCACCGCCGAGGGCAACCACCTGATCAAGCGCGTGATCGGCAAGGCCGGCGACCGCGTGGAGTGCTGCGACGCGCAGGGGCGGATGAGTGTCAACGGCCAGCCCCTGGAGGAGGACTACCTCTACCCGGGCGACGCGCCGAGCCAGCAGCCGTTCGACGTGACGGTGGCCGACGACAGCATCTGGGTGATGGGCGATCACCGCACCAACTCCCGCGACTCCCGCGCCAACGACGACGGCAGTGGCGCCACCGGATCGGTGCCCACCGACCACGTGGTCGGTCAGGCGATGACCCTGGTGTGGCCGCTGGGGCGGGCCGAGTGGTTCGACAACCCGACCACGCTGACCTCGGTGCCCGACCCGTGAGCACCGTCGCCGGTGTCCGGGCCACGAGAGGGCAGCACAGCCGCAAGCCGAGTCTGCGGCTCGAGCGGTCGCTGCAGCGCGAGGGGTATGCCGTGCTGGTCGGGATGGACGAGGTCGGTCGCGGTGCGCTCGCCGGCCCGGTGAGCGTGGGGGTCGTGGCCATCGACGGCACGTGCCGGTCCGCGCCGACCGGGGTCAAGGACTCCAAGCTGTTGTCCGCCGCAGCGCGGGAGCGGATGGTGCCCCGGATTAAGCGGTGGTGCCTGAGCTGGGGGGTCGGGCACGCCTGGCCGCAGGAGATCGACGACCACGGCATCATGACCGGTCTGCGCCTGGCGGGGCAGCGGGCGCTGACCGCTCTGGCGGACCTCACCCCCGATCTGGTCTTGCTGGATGGCAACCACGACTGGCTCACGGACCCGCAGCAGGTCGGGCTGCTGGGCTTCCTGGAGGACCACACCCCGGTGGGACCACCGGTGCGGACCCTGATCAAGGCCGACCTGCGCTGCTCCTCCGTCGCTGCGGCCAGTGTGCTGGCCAAGGTGACCCGCGACGCCCTGATGCTCGACCTCGATCCTGAGCACCCGGCATACCGGTGGGCGGACAACAAGGGGTATGCCGCGCCGGAGCACCAGGCCGCGTTGCGTGAGCACGGGCCGTGTGGGCACCATCGACGCAGCTGGAACCTGACCGGGGCGCAGGAGGTGGAGAGTGAGCGCTGAGGATCTGGAGCGCTACGAGACCGACATGGAGCTGGCGCTCTACCGCGAGTACCGCGACGTGGCAGGGTTGTTCAGCCACGTCGTGGAGACCGAGCGCCGGTTCTACCTGGCCAACGAGGTCGACGTGCAGGTGCGCACGGGAGACGGGGAGACCTGGTTCGAGGTGACGATGAGCGATGCGTGGGTGTGGGACGTCTACCGGCCGGCGCGGTTCGTCAAGAACGTACGGGTGATCACGTTCAAGGACGTCAACGTCGAGGAGCTGGCCCAGGCCGACCTGGAGATCCCCAAGAGCGGCTTCTCCGAGTAGTCGAGCGGCCCCCCACGGCCCCGCTGGCGGGCTGTTGTCAACATCCCTTCCGGGCGGGTCGGGTCATCCACAGCCTGGCCTCGGGGGCTCGCGCTCCACGTGGTCCGTGGCCAGGCTGGCCGCGGAGGTGGTGCAGATGAACGGGTGGCAGATGAGCGTGCTGCGGATCAGCATGTCGGCGATGAGTCCTGCGCGGCGGTGAGCTCCGGCGGCATGCCGCACCGGCTGGCCAGGGCCGTGGGTGACTTCGGCGAGGACCAGGCGTGCAGGGAGCTGGAGTCTCGCGGCTGGGAGCTGTTGGACCGCAACTGGCGGTGCGCCGCCGGAGAGATCGACATCGTCGCCCGCGACGGCGACACCGTGGTGTTCTGCGAGGTCAAGACCCGGCGGTCGGCACGCTTCGGCTCCCCGGTGGAGGCGGTGACCCCGGCCAAGGCCGCCCGGTTGCGTCGGCTCGCCGGCCTCTGGCTGCGTGCCCGTGCCCGGGACAGGACGGGGGATTCCGGTCCGGGTGGCCCGGCCGGTGCACGCCGCGCGCTGCGAACGGCTGACATCCGGGTCGACGTCATCGGGATCGTGGTGCCCCGGCAGGGGCCGTGCGAGATCGAGCATCTGCGCGGGGTCTGCTGATGGGCTTCGCGCGGACCCAGGCGGTCGGCATCAACGGTGTCGACGGGCACGTCGTCACGGTCGAGGCGCAGGGCAGCGACGGGCTGCCGCACTTCGTGCTCAGCGGACTGCCGGACACGGCGTGTGCCCAGGCCGCCGACCGGGTGCGGGCAGCGACCGCCACCTCGGGGTTGCGGTTGCGACCCCGCCGGTGGACCGTCAACCTGTCGCCGGCAGGAGTGCCCAAGACAGGCAGCGGCTTCGACCTGGCCATCGCCGTGGCCCTCTTGGCCGCGGACGACACCCTCGACCCTGCTGCGGTCGGCGGCACCGCGCACCTGGGCGAGGTCGGGCTGGACGGCTCGATCCGGGCGGTGCCCGGCGTGCTGCCGATGGTCCTGGCCGCGGCGCAGGCCGGGGTGCGGGAGATCATGGTGCCGGCGGCCAGTGCCCGTGAGGCGGCACTGGTCCGTGCGGTCCGGGTGCACGCCGTGCGGAGCCTGACCGACGTCGTCACGCACTACCGGGCCCTCGCGGACGGCTACGCGCCGCCGGACCACATGCCGACGCCCGTGCCGAGTGTGCCGCAGACCCTGCCCGACCTCACCGACGTGGTCGGCCAGGTGGAGGCGCGCACAGCCCTGGAGGTGGCAGCCGCCGGAGGGCACCATCTGCTCCTGCTCGGCCCGCCCGGTGCGGGCAAGACCATGCTCGCCGAGCGGCTCCCGGGCCTGCTACCGCCACTGAGCGAGGCGGCAGCGCTGCAGGTCACCGGCATTCACTCGGTGCTGGGGGTGCTGCCCCGCGACGGGGCCCTGGTGCAGCGGGCGCCGTTCGTCGCCCCGCACCACGGGGCGTCGATGGCCGCCGTGATCGGCGGGGGCAGCGGGCGGGTCCGCCCGGGGGCGGTGTCCCGCGCCCATCATGGGGTGCTGTTCCTGGACGAGGCTCCTGAGTTCCGCCGCGACGTGCTCGACGGTCTGCGCCAACCCGTGGAGTCCGGGGAGGTGGTGATCGCCCGGGCCGACCGGCACGTCCGGCTGCCCGCGCGCTTTCAGCTGGTGCTGGCGGCCAACCCGTGTCCGTGCGGCCGGGGGCACGGCAAAGCAGCGGCGTGCGAGTGCACGCCGCAGGCCCGGCGCAGATACTTCGCCAAGCTGTCCGGCCCGATGCTGGACCGCATCGACCTGCGCATCGGCGTGCAGGCGCTGACCCGGGTGGATCTCGCGGGAGGCGCCGGTGAGCCGACCGAGTCCGTCGCTCGTCGCGTGGCGCAGGCTCGGGCGGCCCAGGAGGCCCGGTGGGCCGGCAGGTCATGGCGGGTCAACGGGGAGGCCCCCGGTCACCATCTGCGCACGAGTGAGCACCGGCTGCCACGTCCTGTCACGCGTGACCTCGACGCCGCGCTGGATCGCGGTGAGCTCACGCTGCGCGGCTACGACCGTTGTCTGCGCGTCGCCTGGACAGTGAGCGACCTCGACGGGAGAGGGTGCCCGACCCGCGACGACACCTGCTTTGCCCTGGCGTTGCGCACCGGATCGGGGTTGGCGGCATGAGGCCGCCCGAGCGCTGTGTGGAGAGCGCCGGCGATGAGGCGGTGCGCCGATGAGCGCGGCGCCGACACTGCCGACGGGCAGGACCGGCGACGAGCGTCGAGCCCGGATGGCCTGGGCCCGGATCGCCGAGCCGGACGACAAGCTCGCCCGGCAGATCATCGCGGTCTACGGCCTGGTCGACGGTCTGGACATCGCCCGAAGGGGGAGCGCCGCCGGCATCACCGGGCTGTCCGACCGCTTCCAGGCCCGGCTCGACACCCTCGACGTCAACCGTGATCTGGTGATCGCCGATCGGGTCGGTGCCCGGGTGCTCGTGCCGGGTGACCCGGAGTGGCCCCTGGTGGTGGACGGCCTGGAGATGCCGCCGTGGGCACTGTGGGTGCAGGGCCCGCTTGACCTGCAGGAGGTGACCCAGCGCAGTGTCGCGGTGGTCGGGGCTCGGGCTTGCACGGCCTACGGCAGCTCGGCCACCAGTGAGATCGCCGCCGGCATGGCCGACCGCGGCTTTGCGGTCGTCTCCGGGGGCGCGTTCGGCATCGACGCCGCCGCGCACCGGGCCGCTCTCGCCGTTGACGGAGCCACCGTCTCGGTGCTGGCCTGCGGGGTCGACCGGTCCTATCCGGCGGCGCACACGCAGCTGCTCGACCACATCCGGCGCTGCGGTGCGGTGGTCAGCGAGATGCCGCCGGGGTCTGCGCCGATGCGCACGCGGTTCCTGGCCCGCAACCGGGTCATCGCCGCTCTGGGTGCCGGCACGGTCCTCGTGGAGGCCGGCTTGCGCTCGGGCGCCCGCAGCACCGTCTCGGCCACCCTGGACCTCAATCGTCCCGTCGGCGCCGTGCCTGGACCGGTCACCTCCATGGTCTCGGCGGGCTGCCACGAGGAGATCCGCCGGGAGCGGGCGACGCTGGTCACCGACGCCGCGGAGGTCGCCGACCTCGTGGGCGGGATCGGCGCGGACCTGGCCCCCGACAAGCGCGGTCCGGAGCTGCCCCGGGACGGCCTCGACGGCGTGGCGCAGCGGGTCTGGCAGAGCCTGCCGGGGCCCCGCATGAGTGCGATGAGCGTCGATGCGTTGACCCGGGTCGCGGGTCTGGGCGCCGCCGAGACGATCGGTGCGCTGGGCCGTCTCGACGTCGCCGGCCAGGCGCAGCGCAAGGGGCACGGATGGGTGCGCCGCTGATGACCCGATCACGGATGCCGCTGCCGATGACCCGCATGCCGCACCGGATGATCGTCCATGTCCGGGTCGCGCGCCTCGTGACGGTCTTGCTCATGGCGGTCTTGCTCGGGGTGGGTGGCCTGGTGACTCCGTCGGTGGGCACGTCGTGGGCACAGGCACCCGACGATGAGCGGACGCCTCCGGGAGCGTCGACGCTGGTCATGGGTCTGGCACACCTACGCGACGCCTTGGTCGTCGCCTCCCGGCAGGTAACACGCGAGGGAGCCGTCTGGGAGTGGCCGCTGACCGGGCAGCCCGCGGTGGTGCACCGGTTCGACGCTCCCGAGCAGCGTTGGCTGCGGGGCCACCGGGGCATCGACCTCGGCGCGTTCGCCGGCGAGCCGGTGCGCGCCGTGGCCGACGGGATCGTCGCCTTCAGCGGGGTGATCGCCGGCGTCGGTGTCGTCTCGGTGCAGCATCCGGACGGGCTGCGCAGCACCTATCAGCCGGTCCAGGACCGTGTCGAGCGTGGCGAGCACGTGCGGGCCGGACAGGTGTTGGCCACCCTGGGCCCCGGCGGCCACTGCGTGGTGCGCGCCTGCCTGCACCTGGGCGCCAAGCGCGGGGACACCTACCTCGACCCTCTGTTGTTGTTGCAGCGCTGGGAGGTGTCGCTTCTGCCGCTGGACTGACCGGTCTGCACCGTCAGCCGAGACGCCCGGATTCTCGCATCTTCGCGGCGAGCTCGTCGATGTCGAGGTGGTCGCCGGATGTGAGAGCAACCTGGCCGACACGGTGAGCCTTCAGCAGTTCCGGGTCAGCCAGAACCGCCCTCGTCGCCTCTCGCGCGCCATGGTCATCGTCCGACCTGCCTCCATTCTCGCGCAGCTCATCAAGGCTGGTGCGGTCCCCGGGGCGTGCTCACGCGCGGGGGTGTGCTTGTCGGTATGCCGTGCGGAGGCGCTCGGTCGAGACGTGGGTGTACAGCTGGGTCGTGGCGAGGCTGGCGTGACCGAGCACCTCCTGCACCGTGCGGATGTCGGCGCCACCGTCGAGCAGGTGGGTCGCTGCGCTGTGCCGAAGTCCGTGCGGGCCCAGGTCGGGGGCGTCGGGCACGCTGCGCAACAGCTCGTGCACGACAGTGCGGACCTGTCGGGCGTTGACTCGTGCGCCGCGCCGACCGAGAAAAAGCGCGGGCCCCGAGCGGTCGCCGGCCAACCGGGGGCGTCCCCCGTCCAGGTAGGCCTGAATCGCGCGGGCAGCCGGTGTCCCGAAGGGCACGATGCGCTGCTTATCGCCCTTGCCGGTGACCCGCGCCGTCCGGTCGGCCAGGTCGATGTCGTCGACGTCCAGACCGGTCAGCTCGCCGACCCGGATCCCCGTGGCGTAGAGCAGCTCGAGCATGGCGCGGTTGCGGATGTGCACCGGGTCGTCGTCGTCGCTGGCCACAGCTGCGACCCCCATTAGCGCGTCAGCTTGCCGCTGGGCCAGGACACCGGGCAGGTGCCGTTCCTTGCCCGGCGCGGTGAGGCGCAGCGAGGGGTCGTGGTCGAGGTGGCCCTGGCGTTGGGCCCACCGGAAGAACGTCTTGACGCTCGCCGACCGTCGAGACACTGTCGAACGGGCCGCCCCGTCGGCGGACTGAGCACCCAACCAAGCGCGCAGGTCGCCGAACCGGACCTCGCGCAGATCCGGCACGGCACCTGCTTGCAGGAAGGAGTCGAGCGAGCGCAGGTCACCCAGGTAGGCGCGCACGGTGTGCGCCGAGCGGCCACGTTGAATGATGAGCCACTGCTCGAAGTCGGCGAGCAACGCCTCGTCGATGACGCGGTGATCGCCTTCCGTGCTCACGTTTCTACCGTCGCACGGATGGTCCCTTGTGATCCGCAACCGGGCCGCCCCTGGGCATGGGTCAATGCGGGACGTCCCCTTGCTCGCGCCGCGTCCGTGACTTCCGGACCGGAGCTGCTTTGCCGGAAGCGATCAGGGCTGTCCGAGATGAGTCGTCGAGCGTGCGCGGAGAACCGGTGAGACGGACTTGCTGGTTTCGACCCCAATCTCAATGATGGGCTTCATGAGTGACTTCGAGCTCAGTCTGATGCCGACCGATCCTTGGTGGCGACCAGACCCGGAGTCGTGGGGGGAGGCCGAGCGCCGCTTGATCTCTCTCGTTCCCCGAGGCGAGGTGAGCGCGGAGCTGCTGGCGCAGGCTCAGCTCAACGTGACCCCACCGCCTTCGGCGCGCTGATCGGGTGCCCCCGGTGTGGTGCGGGGCACAGCTTCGAGTGGTGGGACCAGCAGGCGACCGAGGCGTGCCGGCGACTTGACTGCGGCGCGACCAGGGCGCTCGATGTCCGGATGCAGTGTTGTGCGGCGTAGATCAGCCTCAACGACCTCGAGTACGACGACACGATCGGCTGGGCCAGTTGCGCCTTGGTTGTCTTGAACCCCTCGCGCGGCGGGATCCTCCCTGACTCAGAGTTGCGGTGGATCCAGGACGGCCTCGGACATCCGATGCGGCAGGTCTACAGGCACTTCTGAGAGGGCTCGGTCCTTCTGAACGATCTGTCGTTCGACGCTCGGGCCCGCACACCGTCGTCGCTGGCCACAGCAGCGACACCCATCAGCGCGTCAGCCTGCCGCTGGGGCAGGCCCCGGGCAGGTGCCGATCCTTGCCCGACGCAGCGAGGGTCTTGGTCGGTCAGGTGCACGATCGGGCCGGTGCGTCATCCGAGGGCACCGAGACGTCGGGCGCCCTCGGTCAACACCGCCTCCTGCTTGCAGAAGGCGAAGCGGACCAGCGAGGCCACGGCCCCGGTCTCGTGGCAGAACGCCGAGACCGGGACGCCGACCACGCCGATCTGCTCGGGCAGGTCGCGACAGAACTGCACGGCGTCGGTGACCCCGAGCGGTGCCATGTCGGCCACGACGAAGTAGCCGCCCTGGCAGGGACCGACCGAGACACCGACGTCGGTGAGCGCCTCGACGAGCACGTCGCGCTTGGCCGCCATGCCCGAGGTGAGCTCGGCGAAGAAGACATCGGGCAGGCCAAGGCCGCGCGCGATGGCCGGCTGGAACGGTCCGGAGGCGGCGAAGGTCAGCATTCCCTTGACCGCCGCGACCGCATCGACCAGCCGAGCGGAGCCGTGGACCCAGCCGACCTTCCACCCGGTGGCCGAGAAGGTCTTGCCGCCGGAGGAGATGGTCAGCGTCCGCTGCGTCATACCCGGGAGGGTGGCCAGGGGGGTATGCCGGCGGCCGTCGAAGGTGAGGTGCTCATAGACCTCGTCGGTGATGACGATCAGGTCGTGCCGGATAGCCACGTCGGCGACGGCCTGCCGCTCAGCGTCGCTGAAGACCTTGCCGGTGGGGTTGTGCGGGTCGTTGAGCACGATGATGCGGGTGCGGTCGGTGACCGCCGCCTCCAGGTCGGCCGGGTCGAAGGACCAGTCCGGGAAGGCCAGGGGGACCGTGCGGTGCACCCCGCCGGCCAGGGCGACCGCGGCGGCATAGATGTCGAAGGAGGGGTCGAAGCTGATGACCTCCTCACCTGGCTCGAGCAGCGCCAGGATCGAGGCGGTCAGTGCCTCGGTGGCCCCGACGGTGACCAGGATCTCGGTCTGCGGATCCGCTTCGAGGTCGTAGAACCGGCGCTGGTGATCGGCGATCGCCTCGAGCAGCACCGGCATTCCGCGGGCCGGGGCGTACTGGTTCAGGCCCCCCTCGATAGAGGCGATGGCGACCTCGCGCAGCTGGGCGGGCGGGTCGTTGTCGGGGAAACCCTGGCCGAGGTTGACCGCGTCGAACTGCAGGGCCCGCTGGGTCATCTCGGCGAAGACGGAGCTGCCGAAGCCGGACATGCGCTCGATCAGTGGGTTGCCCATGGTTGCACCGTACCCAGCGGGCGCCCCGCGGATTTCGGCGAGGCGAGCGCACGGCATACCATGGGGGCACGTCCGGTGTGTCCACGACCCGTGTGAGCGCCTGACGAATTCGCGCACGAGCCCACCGCCGTTTCGAACCGGCGGGGCGTGCCCTCGCGGTCCTGCTCCCTGGAGCAGGTGAGGCCCGTCGCCCGTGCCAGGACCAACTGCACACCACACAGAAAGCGAGACACGGCATGGCCGTCGTCACCCTGCGCCAGCTCCTGGAGAGCGGCGTCCACTTCGGGCACCAGACCCGCCGGTGGAACCCCAAGATGAAGCGCTTCATCATGACCGAGCGCAACGGCATCTACATCATCGACCTGCAGCAGTCGCTGACCTACCTCAACGAGGCCTACGACTTCATCAAGGAGACCGTCGCCCACGGCGGGACCATCCTCTTCGTCGGGACCAAGAAGCAGGCGCAGGAGTCCATTGCCGAGCAGGCGACCCGGGTCGGTATGCCGTACGTCAACCACCGCTGGCTGGGCGGCATGCTCACCAACTTCCAGACCATCTCCAAGCGGCTCACCCGCCTGAAGGAGCTGGAGGAGCTCGACTACGACAACGTGGCGGCCTCCGGCTACACCAAGAAGGAGCTCCTGATCATGCGCCGCGAGAAGGACAAGCTGGACCGCGCGCTCGGCTGCATCCTCGACATGGGCAAGGTTCCCTCCGCGGTGTGGGTCGTCGACACCAAGAAGGAGCACCTGGCCGTCACCGAGGCCCGCAAGCTTGGCGTGCCGGTCATCGCGATCCTGGACACCAACTGCGACCCCGACGAGGTCGACTTCAAGGTGCCGGGCAACGA
>NZ_JBPCKQ010000075.1:0-21583 GCF_051004135.1 Ornithinimicrobium sp. | reverse complement strand
CCCCCCCCCCCCCCCCCCCCCCCCCCCCCCCCCCCCCCCCCCCCCCCCCCCCCCCCCCCCCCCCCCCCCCCCCCCCCCCCTCCCCCCCCCCCCCCCCCCCCCCCCCCCCCCCCCCCCTTCTCTCCCCCCCCCCCCCCGGGCCCCGCCGTCGTCGCTGGGGCGGTGGCGGGGTCGGGCGGACGCATCCCCTCGTCGCCCTGTTGTGGCTCAGCCCGGCGCTGGCGCTCATCTTCGGCGTCGTGCTCTACCCGGCGGTCAAGCTGTTCCAGGCCTCTCGAGGGGACTACTCGATCACCGGTCTGCGCATCGGTGACGCCGGTTGGAGCAACTACGCCGACGTCCTGGACCACCGCGCGCTGTGGACGGTCTTGAGTAACACCGGGGTCTGGGTCGTGGCGGTGGTCACGCTCACCATCCTGATCAGCCTGGCGCTGGCGCAGTTGCTGGTCCAGGAGTTTCCCGGTCGACGTTTCGTGCGCTGGTCGATCATCGTGCCCTGGGCCGCCTCGCTGATCATCACCAGCCAGCTGTTCGTCCTGCTGTACGACTACAACTACGGCATGATCAACCACGTCCTGACCTCGGTGGGCCTGCTGGACACGCCCATCGACTTCCTCGGCGACGACGCCTGGACGATGCCGGCGATGATCGCCGTCGGGATCCTCGTGTCGGTCCCGTTCACGGTGTTCGTCTTCATCGCCGGCCTGAACGCGATCCCGGGTGAGATGATGGAGGCGGCCCGGGTTGATGGCGCCTCGGCCTGGCAGCGCTACCGTCTGGTGACCCTGCCGCTGATGAAGTCGGCGATGCTGGTGGCTGCCGTGCTCAACGTCATCTACGTCTTTAACAGCTTCCCCATCGTCTACACGTTGAACGACCGCAACCCCGGCTTCTCCACCGACACGTCGATCACGTTCATGTACAAGCTGGCTTTCGAATCTCAAGCCAAGGACGTGGGTATGTCGGCAGCCATGGGAATCATGAACGTGCTGTTGATCCTGGTGGCCATCGCGGTCTACCTCAAGGTTGTCAACTGGCGGGAGGAGACGAGCTGATGAGCACCGCCCCAGCCCTTGCACCCGCGGCTCGCGCGGACCGTCAACAGCGGCGGCGCCGTTTCGGGCTTGCGGCTCTCGGAGCCGCCGTGGCCCTAGTGTTTCTGGCGCCCTACAGCGTCATGGTGATGAGCTCGCTGCGCACCTCGGTCGACGTCAAGACCTCCCCGCCGTCGTTCGTTCCCCGGGAGTGGCAGCTGTCCACGTACGCCCAGGTGCTCACCGACGAGCGGTTCCTGAACTGGCTCAAGACCTCGCTGCTGGTCGCCACCGCATCCACGGTCGTGGTGATGGCGGTGGCGATCCCCGCGGCCTACATGACGGCGCGGTTCCGCTTCCCGGGGCGCACCCCGTTCCTGTTACTCGTGCTGGTGACGCAGATGTTCAGCCCGACCGCGCTGGTCGTCGGGCTGTACCGGCAGTTCTTCGAGCTGAACCTGATCAACACGTACGCGGCGCTGATCATCACCAACGCGGCGTTCAACCTGGCCTTCGGTGTCTGGATCCTGCACGGCTTCTTCTCCTCCATTCCCAAGGAGGTCGAGGAGGCGGCCCAGTTGGACGGCAGCAACCGGCTGCAAACCTTGTGGCGGGTGATGCTGCCGCTGACTAAGCCGGGGCTGGTGACGGCCACGATCTTCACGTTCATCGCCGCGTGGAACGAGTACATCGTGGCGCTGACGCTGATGATCGACGACAGCCGCAAGCCACTGACGGTGGGCATGCGGGCTTACATCACCGGATACGAGCAGAACTGGGACCAGCTGTTCGCAGCGTCGGTGATCGCCGTGGTGCCGGTCGTCATCCTCTTTGCCATGATCGAAAAACACCTGATCGGGGGGCTCACCGCCGGAAGCGTGAAGTGACTTCGACCGCCGTGGTGGGCACGCCTGCACCGTGACCTGCGCTGCTGCGCTCGGAGATGGAAGGATGTCGGCGCAGTGCCGGGTCATCGGGACACGAGGGTCCCGACCAACGGAGAGGAAACCCGAGTCGGTGGTGCTGGACGATGAGGGGTTGTAACTGATGGAGATCGTGATCCTGCGCAGCGCGCAAGAGGGGGCGCAGTTAGCAGCCGACATGGTCGCTGAGGTGCTCACGAGCGGGTCAAATACGGTCCTGGGGCTGGCGACCGGGTCTTCCCCGCTGGGCTTGTATGCCGAGCTGGCGCGGCGTCGCAGGAGCGGCGCGCTGCACTTCGGCGGCACCAGTGCCTTCGCGCTCGACGAGTATGTGGGCCTGCCATCGGATCACCCGCAAAGTTACGCCTCCATCATCCGGGACGAGGTGGTGCAGCCGCTGGGCCTAGACCCCGCCGCAGTGCACGTCCCGGACGGCTCGGCGGACGATCTGGTGGGCGCATGTCGAGCATACGAACAAGCGATTCAGGACGCGGGTGGGGTCGATGTGCAGATCCTGGGCATCGGGGCCAACGGGCATATCGGCTTCAACGAGCCGACCTCGTCGTTCGCCTCGCGCACCAGGATCAAGACGCTGTCCCCGCAGACGCGCTCGGACAACGCGCGATTCTTTGATAGCCCTGACCAAGTGCCCGAACACTGCATCACGCAGGGATTGGGGACGATCGCCGAAACCCGCCGGCTCGTATTGCTGGCTCAGGGCGAGCACAAGGCGCGGGCTGTCGCCGCCATGGTCGAAGGGCCGGTGACGGCCATGTGCCCAGCGTCGTTGCTGCAGATGCATCCGGACGCCACAGTGATCCTGGATGAGCTTGCAGCCAGCGCACTGACCTTGAGCGACTACTACAGCTATGTCTATGAGCACAAGCCCGCGTGGCAGCGTCACGATCCAGCCACCATCACCGCCGAGAGGGAACGCCATAAGTGAAACCCTCGATCCCTCCAAGCGGACGGCCGAATCACCACGACTGGTCTACGCCGTCAGTGGAATCGCCGCAGTCGGCGGTTCCCGGTTGGGCTACGACACCGGGGTCACCTCCGGTGTCCACCCCCACCATCAACGCGCTGGCGGTATCGGCGGCCGCACCGAGCCAGACCGCCCCGGCTGCGCGTTGCGTCGACGTCGTTGCGAACGGCGCGCAATCGCGCTGGCCGACCTGGGTACAGGACTGTCCTCACCGCATCAGCCACTGCATCCAGCACCGCTTGCGGGCCATCCTTGGCTGCTGAGGGGACGGTCTCGATCTGCCGGTGCCGGCCGTCGGCATCCACCAGCGCCGTTCCGATCTTGGTGCCACCTAGGTCCACCCCCGCCACGATGTCCGAGGCCGGCTCCCGCCTGCCGTCTTGCCTGGGCGTACCCAGCATGGGCTCACGCTGCTCCAACCAATGTTCTGATCAAGTCGTAGCGATGACGGGTACGGTGCTGAAATGCTGATCGTGGGCGAGCAGATGCTGCATGCTGACGGTGCTCTTGCCCCGGGGTGGGTGGTGGTCGAGGGAGACAGGATCGCCCGCGCTGGGCGGGGGGCGCAGCCCACGGGTTTGTCTTCGGCCGACGACGCCGTCAGGGCAGAGATCCTCAGCCCGGGCTTCGTGGACGGGCACTGTCACGGGGGTTCCGGTAGTGCCTTCTCCGACGCAGACCCTGGGGCCACGATGCAGACCCTTCGGGCCCAACGGCAAGGCGGCACCACCTCGGTCGTGGCGAGCCTGGTCACCGGCAGCCTGTCCGATCTGAGGTGTCAGGTCGAGTCGTTGGCGGACCTGGTGGACTCCGGAGAGTTGGCCGGCATACACCTGGAGGGGCCATGGCTCAGCCCCCATTTCGCCGGTGCCCACGCACCGCACCTCCTGCTCGAGCCGACCCCACACGACATACAGACGCTGCTGGATGCCGGCCGCGGTCACCTCAGCATGGTGACTCTTGCTCCCGAGTTGCCCGGTGGGATGGATGCGGTTCGACAGCTCAGTGAAGCCGGGGTGGTCGTCGCCATCGGTCACACCGATGCCGATTTCGACACCACGCGCAGGGCAGCCGACGCCGGCGCCAGCATGGTCACCCACCTGTTCAACGCGATGCGGCCAGTGCACCACCGCGCGCCTGGACCCGTGGTGGCCGCCCTGAACGACGACCGGTTGCTGATCGAGTTGATCGCCGATGGGCATCACGTCGATCCCGAGGTGTTGGCGCTAGCGGCGCGCAGCGCCCGTGGCGGTTTCAGCCTGGTCACCGATTCGATGGCCGCGGCACTGGCCCCGCCGGGTCGCTACCGGTTGGGAGAGCTAGAGGTCGAGGTGGGCTCGGACGATCTTCCCCGACTGCTCGGCTCGAAGCAGATCGCCGGGAGCACGTTGACCATGGACCGAGCCGTGCGGACGATGACCGCCGCAGCGCTGCCGCTGAGTTCCATCCTGGCTGCGGCTACCTTAGTGCCCGCCGCAGCTCTCGGACTGACCGAAGTCGGCCGGTTGAGTTCCGGACATCGCGCCGACCTTGTGCTCCTCTCGGCCGGGCTGAAGGTGCAATCCGTGATGCGGTCCGGGGAGTGGCAGCCGCCTGTTGACCGACACCCCGGCCCATGACGGGGTGCCTGGCGTCTTTTGGTGTGAGGACGTCGTTGGGTCCTGGGTAGGTCCGCAGGGCCCCGGCGAAGTCGCATTTCAGCAGGTCAGGCCGAGTAGGGCGGGGTGGTGGGCGGGATATCGGGTGGCTTGGGCGATGTTGGTCCAGCCAGCCAGCCAGCCAGCCAGCCAGGCGGAGCTGTGCATGGCGGCCACGGTCACGATCGTGCCGGCCACGTCGAAACAGGTCAGCAGGGTTCGCACCGCAGGTATCTCGTTGCTCTTGGCCGCCACGCACAGTTGACCGAGCACGGCGCCGCTGCCCTGGTCCAACGCCGCGACCAGGTGCGGCGCGACCTGCCCACGGCTGCGTGCTCCACGCACGGTCTTGCCCTCGGTGGCAATCACCCGCCGACCCTGCTGTGTCGCGGTCCGGGTCCACAGCTACGCTCCGACCGCCGCGGCCAGGGCATCGGCGTCAACCAGGGCGAAGACCCGCCGGAACGTCGTCTCGTCCGCGGCCCGGGCCACCAGGGCGTCAATGCGGATCGAGCCGGCATGGGCCGCAGCCCATTGCCCAATGGCGGCGAAGGAGCGGGCACCGCACAGCACCGCAGCTATCCCCAGGACCAGCGGCGTCAACGCGTGACGCTTCCCGCGCCGGGCCCGCGGGTCCGGCGCCGAGTCGAGCAAGGTAGCTAGCCCCTGCAGGTCCGCGCTCAGGTCAGCAGGATGGCCAGGGGTGGGGCAGGATGACATCGCGGGTGTGGTCCTTCGGCTCGATGGCGTGTGTGAGAACAACCATCAGAATCCCAAGGGTCACACCCGTAACACGCGACACACCGACAACAGAGCTACGCATCCGCAGGTCACAGCATCAACGGCCGACTTTGCCGAGCCCCTGCGGGTGGGGGCACTGCGGGGAGCCAGCGGATGGCGCGCCGCCCGGGAGCTGTTGTCAGGACCTGTGGATGGGCGTGTCAGGCGACTTGACGCTCACCTCCGGATTCGTGGTCGGGTCGTTCGACCAGGACGCCCTTGTCGTACGTGGCCACAGCGCGGACTAACGGGACCATGTGGGGTGCGTTGACCGCTCGCCACCGGCGTTGAGCGGACTCGATCAGCTTGAACGCCTTCGCTACCCCAGCGGCCCGGGAAGCCACTGTCAAGAAAGTTCTCGAACTTGACTATCCATTGACCTTATCGTGAGTTTTATGGCTGCGGATGCCGCCCCGGGGCAGGTTGCGTACGCTGTGGCCGGGAGTGCCGGGAGTGCCGGGAGTGCCGGGAGTGCCGGGACGGTCAACGGACCTCGCGAAGGCCGCCGGTGGCGACGTCGTAGACGAAGCCGCGCACCGAGTCCTTGTGTGGGATGGCGGGCTCGGCGTGGATCCGGGCGATGTTCTGCCGCACGTCCTCGTCCAGGTCGCTGAAGGCCTCCGCCGCCCAGGTCGGCTTGGCTCCGGTGTCCGCGGCGATCTGCCGGCGGAACTGCTCGTCGGTGAAGGTCAGCATGCCGCAGTCGGTGTGGTGGATCAGCATGATCTCGGTCGTGCCGAGCAGGCGTTGGCTGATCGCCAGGGAGCGCAGCTCGTCCTGGGTGACGATGCCGCCGGCGTTGCGGATGACGTGCGCGTCGCCCTCGGCCAGCCCGAGCAGGCCGTAGACGTTGAGGCGGGCGTCCATGCAGGCGAGCACGGCGATCTGCCTGGCGGGGGGCAGGGGCAGGTCGCCACGGTCGAAGGAGGCGGCATACTGCTCGGCGTTGGCGACGAAGTCATCGGTGACAGACATGGTGGACCTCTCCTGCGATGGGTGGGCAGCGGCCACGCCGCTCCCGGGTACGTTAGAGATCAACCGCCCGCTCACCGGCCGTGTTCCCAGCCGGAGGAGTCGATGGTTTCTCGCCCCCGCCCTAGTGCTGGCGCTGGTCCTGGCTACCGCTGCGGGAGCCGCCGACGGTGGCCGTCCCTTCGTGGTTGAGCTGACCGGCCAGGCCGAGGTCCCCGGCCCGGGTAAGCCTGACGGCACCGGCACCGCCACACTGGGAGGCGGGCGCCAAGTGGTGAGAAGGGTCGCTTGCCGAGGGGAAGAGGAGTGCAGGAGCTTGTCGAACACCCCGGCCGTGAGCCACTGGGTGCGCCGGTCGCGCAGCGTGGTCTCCTTGACCGTTCCGCTCAACGCGGCAGCCTCGGCACAGGAGCAACCGGTGACCAGGCGGGTCAGGACCCCACGGCTACGCAGGAAGCGGACAAAGGTGCGCAACTGTCACAGTACTGGCACAGCTGCTCTTGACTTCGTGTCAGTGCAGATCAGAGCTGCGGCATGGAGTTTCCCGCCACCTCCACCATTGTGGTCACGTCACACTGCGCAGCGAATCCTGCAGACGATGCAAGCCCACCGGCGCGACATGCGCTCAGACGGCGGTCGAGGCAGGTATGTCGTGCTCCCGCACTGCGGGGGACCGGCTGACGTGCTCGTGCCAGGCAAGTCCGGTGACGCTGAGCACGACGATGATCATGCCCAGCCAGCGGGTGGGGGTCAGTGTGGCATCGAGCAGCGTCACACCCACGACCGCTGCGGTGACCGGGAACATCAGCTCGGCGAGGGTTGCCCGCGAAGCTGGAGTGCGCCGCAGCCCGACGTAGTAGAGCCAGAGCCCCAGCAGACCGGGGATCAGGGCCAGCAGCACCAGCTGCGGCGTGCGGTCCAGCGGCATCGTCCACCCCGAGCCGGTGAGCGCCACGATGACCGCCGTGGCCGGCAACCCGAAGGCGAAGCGCAGGGCGAGGGTGTGCCGGGCGCCGATCTGGCCACCGACCAGACGCCCCAGGACCGTGCCGCCGGCCCACAGGACGGCCGCACCGAGCGCGAGCGCAGCAGCCTGCAGGTCGGCGACCTGCACGTCGAGCGGGTCGGCGAACGACAGCAGCCACGCCCCGATCAGCGCGGGGACGGCGAAGAGCGCAAAACGGGGTCGGAGCCGCTCACCGAGCAGCACCGCCGCCAGGGCCATGGCGGCCAGCGGCTGCAGCTTCTGCAGGATCTGTGGCGTGATCGGGTCGCCGAGACCGAACGCGGCCGTGAACAAGGTGGTGGCCAGCGCCGAGGAGCCGGCGCCGATGATCACGGCAGAGGCCCGGACCCGCGCGGGGGAGGCTGCCCACGCCTGGAGCGCCCCCACCAACCACGGGCTGACGAACAGCACCAGGGCAATGTGCTCGAACAGGACGATCGTCGGGGCGTCGAGGTCCCGGGCCAGGGGCTCGCGCAGCAGCGCCGACGTGCCCCAAAGGCAGGCCGCCAGGGCGACGACCCAGGTGAGGTCGCGCCTCACGCGCCACTCGCGGGGGCGCCGGCGGTCTCCTGCTGCTGCGCCAGCTTGGCGCGCACATCGTCCATGTCCAGATCCAGGACCTGGGTGATCAGCGACTGCAGCGCAGTGGCCGGCAGAGCGCCGGGCTGGGCGAAGACCAGGATGCCCTCGCGGAAGGCCATGATGGTCGGGATCGAGCTGATGTTGGCACCGCCGGCCAGCTGCTGCTCGCTCTGGGTGTCGACCTTGCCGAAGACCACCTCCGGGTGCTTGCGCGAGGCCTCCTCGTAGACGGGGGCGAACTGCTTGCACGGCCCACACCAGTCGGCCCACCAGTCGACCAGCACGACGTCGTGGTCGGTGATGGTCGACTCGAAGGTCTGCTCGGTCAGCTCAACAGTGCTCATGAGGATGGCAACCGACCGAACCGCCGCAGGATTCCCACCCCGCGGCCTGCGACATACGCCACAATGACGCTCATGAGCCCCGCACCCTCGATATCCAACTCCATCACCGTCCGGCTCGAGCTGCCGGCGCGGGTGACCGCGGTCAGCGAGATCACGGGGGCGGTGGAGAAGGCCGGCGGCATGGTGACCGCCGTCGACATCACCGAGTCCGGCACACAACGGCTGCAGGCCGACCTGACCATCGCCACCCACGGCGACGAGCATGCCGAGGAGGTCGTGGCCGCGATGCGGCAGGTGCACGGGGTAGAGATCGGCAAGGTCAGCGACCGGGTCTTCCTGGTCCACCTCGGTGGCAAGCTGAGCGTGGAGTCCAAGCTGCCGATCCGCAACCGGGACGACCTGTCCTTGGTCTACACCCCCGGCGTGGCCAAGGTCTGCCAAGCGATCGCGGAGAACCCCGAGGACGCCCGGCGGCTGACGATCAAGCGCAACACCGTCGCGGTGGTCACCGACGGCACCGCGGTGCTGGGCCTGGGCAACATCGGACCGCTGGCTGCGATGCCGGTGATGGAGGGCAAGGCGGCCCTGTTCAAGCGTTTCGCCGGCATCGACGCCTTCCCGATCTGTCTGGACACCACGGACGCCGACGAGATCGTCGCGATCGTCAAGGCGATCTCCCCCGGCTTCGCCGGGATCAACCTGGAGGACATCTCGGCCCCGCGCTGCTTCTACATCGAGCGGCGGCTGCGCGACGAGCTGGACATCCCGGTCTTCCACGACGACCAGCACGGCACGGCGATCGTCTGCCTGGCCGCCTTGCGCAACGCCCTGCGGGTGGTCGGCAAGCAGATCGAGGACGTGAAGATCGTGATGTCGGGGGCGGGCGCCGCCGGCACCGCCATCCTCCGTCTACTGGTCAAGACCGGTGCCACCAACCTGGTCGTCGCCGACGTCAACGGTCTGCTGCACGTCGACCGGCCGGACATCGCCGAGGACGGTGACGACAACATGCGCTGGATCGCCGAGCACACCAACGCCAGCGGTGCCACCGGCACGCTCAAGGAGGCGCTGCGCGGGGCCGACGTGTTCATTGGAGTCTCTGCCGGCAACATCCTCACCGGCGACGACATCGCCACGATGGCCGAAGACTCCATCGTCTTCGCGATGGCCAACCCGGTGCCCGAGGTCGACCCGGCCGAGGCCGGCAAGCACGCGACGGTCGTGGCGACCGGGCGCAGTGACTTCGCCAACCAGATCAACAACGTGCTCGTCTTCCCCGGGGTCTTCCGCGGGCTGATCGACGCCGGCACCGACCAGGTCACCGACGACATGCTGCTGGCGGCCTCGATCGCCCTCTCCGACGTGGTCGGCGACGACCAGCGCAACCCCACCTACATCATCCCCAGCGTCTTCAACCCCAAGGCCACCAAGGCGGTCGCCCGCGCCGTGGAGCAGGCGGCCCGCGAGCGGGACGGCACAGGTGCCAGCCGGGAGGGCCGTGATCGCTCGTGACCTCATCCGCGCCCGCTCCCGCTGGTGGGTCGCGTTCGCCGTGCTGATGGGCCTGCAGGTGGTGGCCCTGTATGCCGTGCAGGGCCCGGACGTCCCCGCGGCGTCGCAGGCCGACAAGCTGGTCCACGCGGCGATGTTCGCGCTGCCTGCGGTCGTGGCGGTCCGGCTGGCGCGGACCTGGCCCTGGACCGTGCTGGTGCTGCACGCCCTGCTCAGCGAACCTCTGCAGGCGTGGCTGACGACGCAGCGGCAGCTCGATCCGTGGGACACCGTGGCCGACCTGGTCGGTATCGTGCTGGGTGTGCTGGCAGCGCAGGCATGGCGCAAGCGGGCGGCGGACGCCAAGGGCGCCCGCCGCCGGAGCCCGACGTGAGTGCTGCGCCGCTGGCCGGTCGGCTCCTGGTGGCCACCCCGCGCACCGGCGGTGTCTTCGAACGATCGGTGGTGCTGCTGCTCACCCAGGGACCGGACGGCGCGCAGGGCCTGATCCTCAACAAACCCCTGGACGCCGAGGTCTCGGCGGTGCTGCCGGACTGGCACCGCCACGTCGTCGCGCCGCCGCGCCTGCACCAGGGCGGACCCGTGGGGATGGACAGCGCGATGGGGCTGTCCAGGATCCCCGCCCAGGCTCAGGACGGCGCGGTCGTCGGCGTGCAGGTCACTTTGGACGGACTGGGCCTGGTCGACCTCGATGCGCCACCGCAGATCGTGGTGCCGCAGGTGGGTGCGGTGCGCATCTTCGTCGGGTATGCCGGCTGGTCGCCCGGGCAGCTCGAGTCCGAGATCGCCGAGGGCGCCTGGTTCGTGGTGCCGCGTGAGGACGACGACCCGTTCTGGGCCAACCCCTCCGGCCTGTGGCAGCACGTGCTGCTGCGCCAGCGCAACAGCATGTCCCTGGTCCTCACCTGGACCGAGCACCCCGAGCACAACTGAGTCCCGAGGTCCTCCGGCCGGATTCACCTGCCCGCGGCGCCCTCGAGGTGGCGCGGACTCTGGCTCAGACGGGCAGGCCCCGGTCCACGACGTCCTGGGCCACCGAATGCAAGGGCAGGTGGTTGTTGCGGGCGTGCCGACGGATCCGGGCGAAGGCCTGCCCGACGCTCTCACCGGTGGGTGTGCCCGATGATCCCCTTGGCCTGCTCGATCACCACGCGGGAGTCCAGGGCACCTTGGAGCTGCTCGGCCAGTTGTTGCTGCTGCCTGAGCTGCGCGGCGTTGAGCAGCAGACCTGTGCACATGTCGGCCAGGACCTGCACCGCGGCCAGGTCCTCTTCGCCCCATTCGCGGGGACCCCTGGCGTAGAGGTTCAGAGCGCCGATCGTCGCGCCGTCCAGCCGCATCGGGACACCCGCGACCGCACCGATCCCGAGGTCGGCGGCCACGGCCCGGTAGGCGTCCCACCCTGTGGTCATCTGGGTCAGGTCGGCGATCGCCACCACTTTTCCGCTGCGGCACGCGAGCACGCACGGACCCTCTTGCTGCGCCAGCTGGGTCTGCTCGGCCAGCTCCTGAAGGGTGTCGTCCACGTCATACGGCGTGACCAGGTGGCGGGCGAAGTCGGACAGGGTGCGCAGGAAGGGCTGTTGGTCGTGCACGAGCCCCACCTTCCGGGGGTCACGCCACCGCGCGGTGGCTGACGTCGTCGACGCACGGGAACGACCACCAGGACGTCCAGCACGCTCGAACAGTGCGGAGCCTACGCCGACTGTGGGCCAGCGCATCTGGCACTGACCGGCCCCGGAATCGGCGCGGAGCTCTTCGGAGTCGGTGCACGGCATACTGTGGAGGCATGGAGCGACCGACCCACGCCATGACCGAGCCGCTGGACTCACCCGAGGCCCCGGCCGGCCCCGACACGCGCACCGCGCTGCTGGAGCGCGAGGACACCCGGCACGCTCCCGAGCTCAGCGAGCCCGGTGACCACGAGCGGTTCGCGCACTACGTGCGCAAGGAGAAGATCATGGAGAGCGCGATGTCCGGTGAGCCGGTCACCGCGCTGTGCGGCAAGATCTGGATCCCCGGGCGCGACCCCAAGAAGTTCCCGGTGTGTCCCACCTGCCAGGAGATCTACGACGGGCTCAAGGCGCCGCAGGACGGCGGCGAGTAGGGCTCGGCCTGCTCCGCGCGGCCGGGCCGGACGCGCAGCAGGCTCGCCCACCGGGGCGGCGGCCCCGCGCCCTTTAACACGCACCCGCACCGGACCCGGTCGTGGGGGGCTCCGGGCATGTCGCCAGGGAGAACCTGCTTATCCTCTACGTCGATGAGCACGAGCGCCGCGTCCCACCTGCCCCCCGCCTACCCCGAGCGAGCCGCCTGGGGCACCGCGGCGAAGCTGCGCGCGTGGCAGGTCGAGGCGCTCACGGCATACCTGGAGCAGACTCCCCGCGATTTCCTGGCCGTCGCGACCCCGGGTGCCGGCAAGACCACCTTCGCGCTGCGGGTGGCCGCCGAGCTGTTGGACCGGGGGGAGATCGAGCGGGTGACCGTGGTCGCGCCGACCGAGCACCTGCGCACCCAGTGGGCCGACGCCGCGGCCAAGGTCGGCATCCGCATCGACCCGCGGTTCAGCAACGCCCAGGGCCGGCACGGGGGCGACTTCCAGGGTGTGGTGGTCACGTATGCCGGGGTGGCCAGCAAGCCGCTGCTGCACCGGGCCCGCACGCAGGCCGCGCGCACGTTGGTCATCCTCGACGAGGTGCACCACGGTGGCGACGCGCGCTCCTGGGGCGAGGCGATCCGAGAGGCCTTCGAGCCCGCCACCCGGCGGCTGGCACTGACCGGCACGCCGTTCCGCTCCGACACGGCGGCCATCCCGTTCGTGCGTTACGAGCTCGACGAGGCGGGCGTCCTGCGCTCGGCCGCCGACTACACCTACGGGTATGCCGAGGGGTTGCGCGACGGGGTCGTGCGGCCGGTGCTGTTCCTGGCCTACAGCGGCAGCATGCGGTGGCGCACCCGGGCCGGCGACGAGATCGAGGCCCGGTTGGGGGAGCCGTTGACCAAGGACGTCACCGCGCAGGCCTGGCGCACGGCTCTTGACCCCGCGGGGGAGTGGGTGCCGGCGGTGCTGCGGGCCGCGGACACCCGGCTCTCCGAGGTGCGCCGGCACGTGCCCGACGCCGGTGGGCTGGTCATCGCCACCGACCAGCGCTCGGCGCGGGCCTACGCCCGGCAGCTCGAGGCGATCAGTGGCGAGTCGGTGACCGTGGTGCTCTCCGACGACGCCGGGGCCTCGCCGCGGATCGAGGAGTTTGCGGGCAACGACAGCCGGTGGCTGGTGGCGGTGCGGATGGTCTCCGAGGGTGTCGATGTGCCGCGGCTGTGCGTCGGCGTCTACGCCACCTCCACCTCGACCCCGCTGTTCTTCGCCCAGGCCATCGGGCGCCTGGTTCGGGCCCGGCGCCGCGGCGAGACCGCCTCGGTGTTCCTGCCCAATGTGCCGCCGATCCTCCTCCACGCCGGCAACCTTGAGCTGGAGCGCGACCACGTGCTCAAGGGGCCCGAGGGCGGTGGCGACGAGCAGGACCAGGACAACCTGTGGTCCGAGGAGGAGGGCCTGCTCGCCCAGGCACAGCAGGGGGAGCAGGCGCTGGACTCCGGCGCGGCCTTCGAGGCGTTGGCCTCCGACGCGCAGTTCGACCACGTGCTCTTCGACGCCGAGCAGTTCGGGTTGGGCTCGCTGCCGGGTGGCGAGGAGGAGCAGGACTATCTCGGGTTGCCGGGGCTGTTGGAGCCGGACCAGGTCGCCCACGTGCTGCGCGACCGGCAGCGCTCTCAGGCACGCTCGGGTGGTGGCCAGCAGGCCGCCGACCAGGTGGCCACGCACCGGGCCCTGGGCGAGCACCGCAAGGAGCTCAACAAGCTGGTCTCGGCCTACGCGCGCAAGTCCGGGCAGTCGCACGCGATCGTGCACGCCGAGCTGCGCCGCTCCTGCGGCGGGCCCGAGCTGGGCACGGCCAGCAGCGAGCAGGTGCTCGCGCGCACCGACGCGCTGCGCCGGTGGTTCGTCGGCCGCCGGTAGGCCCGAGGCGTGCAGGACCGTGCGGCACGCGTCGCGGCGCCCGCTCCGCCCATCGAGCGGCAGGAGATGCAACGGCCACCGCAAGGCAGCGGTGCTGATGCTGCCGCTGGGCGCCGCGCTCAGGCGTCCGGTGCAGCGAACCGCTCAGTAGAGGAACATCGGCTTGCCACGCACGTGCCGCACCTTCGGGCGGTACTGGCTCGCGTCATACAGCTCGTCGATGTCGACCCGCTTGACGCCCTCGCCGGTCACCGAGATCGGCACGCTGGTGTAGGTGCCGTTGCGCAGCGCGACCATCCGCCCCGTCGAGCCGTCCAGGGCCAGGTCGGCGGCCATCACCGCGTAGTTGGTGGCGACCATCAGGTCCAGGGAGTCCGGGCTGCCGGAGCGCATCAGGTAGCCGACCTGCTGGTAGACGATGCCCTCGCCGGTGCGCTCCTTGATCAGCTCACCGGTCTGCTGGCCGATGCCACCGAGCTTGCGGTGACCGTAGGCGTCCGCCTCTCCGGAGACCATGATGTCGCCGCCCTTGATCGAGGCACCTTCGGAGATGGTCAGCATCGCGTAGGAGGAGGGGTTGCGCGCCTTGTCGGCCACGATGAGCTCGCTGACCCGGTCGACGTCGAACGGCACCTCCGAGATCAGCGCCCGGTCGACCCCGGCCAGGTATGCGGTGATCAGCGAGGTCTCCCCGCTGTAGCGGCCGAAGAGCTCGACCACGGCGATCCGCTCGTGCGACCCCGTCGAGGTGCGCAGGTTGTGGATGAACTGCACGCCTCGCGTGATGGCGGTGGAGAAGCCGATGCAGTAGTCGGTGCCGTGCACGTCGTTGTCCATCGTCTTGGGGATGGCGATGGTCGGCACCCCCTCCTGGTGCATCCGCAGGCCGTAGGACAGGGTGTCGTCGCCGCCGATCGGGATCAAGACGTCGATGCCCATGTGCTCCAGCACTCGTAGGGCGTGGGCGGTGAAGTCGTGTGGACCCTCGCCCGTGGCCTGGTCGCGCAGGAAGTCGGGCACCTCGCTGGTCTTCATCCGGCCGGGGTTGGTCCGCGAGCTGTGCAGGAACGTGCCACCACTGCGGTCGACCGTGCGCACCCGGGTCGGGTTGAGCTCAATGAAGTTGGCTTCGATGGTGGCCGGGTCATCGGGGTTGGCCGTGGCCAGGCCGCCCCAGCCACGCCGGATCCCGACCACCTCGTGCCCCTCGTCGTGCACCCGGTTGACCACCGCCTTGATGCAGGGGTTGAGCCCAGGCACGTCGCCTCCGCCGGTCAGGATCCCGATCCGCATACGTCCGTCCTCTGCTGTGATGTTGACTGCTGTGGTGTGACTGCTCTGGTATGACGTGGCTCACGTGCCAGCGACATGCTAGTGGCCGATGTCAGTCCTCCTTCCGGTGGGTCAAGGTTGCCAGCGGGCTGTGACAAGGCGATAGTTCGGTCATGACTGATGCCCCCGGTTCCGGAACTCATGGATGGCAGGCCGACGTGCCGATCGGTGACTACGGCTTCCTCAGTGACGGCGAGGTCTCGGCCCTGGTGTCCCCCGGAGGGTCTATCGACTGGATGTGCGTCCCGCGCTTCGATGCCCCCAGCACCTTCGGGCGGCTGCTCGGTCGGCACGCCGGCTCGTTCCGGATCGCGCCGACCGACGTGCGGGTGCCCGCGGCACGGCGCTACCTGCCGGGCACGATGATCCTGGAGACCAGCTGGGGCACCGACAGCGGCTGGATCATCGTGCGCGACGCCCTGCTCATCGGGCCCTGGCACCACACCGAGGACCGCTCCAACACCTACGTGCGCACCCCCACCGACTACGAGGCCGAGCACATCCTGCTGCGCACCATCCGGTGCGTGTCGGGCGAGGTCCAGACGACCATGGACTGCGAGCCGGTGCTGGACTACGGTCAGGCGCAGGTGACGTGGGCATACACCGACCAGGGCTACCACCAGGGTGTTGCCAAGGCAGATGATGACGCCGACCTGGAGCTCCATCTCACCTCCGACATGGCGCTCGGCTTCGAGGGTGGCCAGGCGGAGTCGCGCACCCTGCTCAAGGCGGGCGACAGGCGATACGTCGCGATGTCCTGGAACGGCGCCCCGCCGCCCATGGACTTCGACGACGCCTACAAGCGCCAGGTGTGGACGGCGCACCACTGGCAGCACTGGCTGGGGCGGGGCGACTTCCCCGACCACCCCTGGCGCAGCTATCTGCAGCGCAGCGCACTGACCCTCAAGGGCCTGACCTATGCCCCGACGGGCGCCATCTCCGCCGCGGGCACGACGTCGCTGCCGGAGACCATCGGCGGCGGGCGCAACTACGACTACCGGTTCACCTGGATCCGTGACGCCACCTTCGCGCTGTGGGGGTTGTACTCCCTCGGGTTCGACTGGGAGGCCCTCGACTTCTTCGCGTTCATCGCCGACATCGCCAGCGAGGACAAGGACCTGCAGATCATGTATGGCATCGGGGGGGAGCGCGACCTGCCGGAGTCCGAGCTGGACCACCTGCCGGGGTATGCCGGCTCCCGTCCGGTGCGGATCGGCAACGCTGCCTACGACCAGCGCCAGCACGACGTCTGGGGTGCCCTGCTCGACTCGGTCTATCTGCACATCAAGTCCGCGGACCGGCTGGACAACCGGGTCTGGCCGATCCTGGAGACGCAGGTCAAGGAGGCGTTGAAGCACTGGCGCGACCCCGACGCCGGCATCTGGGAGGTGCGCGGGGAGTCCCAGCACTTCACCTCCTCCAAGATGATGTGCTGGGTCGCCGTCGACCGGGGCTCCCACCTGGCCCGGCTCTACGGCGAGCACGCCATGGCCGATGAGTGGGGGAGTGCGGCCGAGGAGATCAGGGCCGATATCCTGGAGCACGGCGTCGACGAGCGTGGTGTGTTCACGCAGCACTACGGCACCACGGCGCTGGACGCTTCGCTGCTGCTCGCTCCGCTGCTGCGCTTCCTGCCCGCAGACGACGAGCGGATCCGCGCCACGGTGTTGGCCATCGCCGACGAGCTGACCGAGGACGGCCTGGTGCTGCGCTACCGGGTGGAGGAGACCGACGACGGTTTCGACGGCGAGGAGGGGACCTTCACGATCTGTTCCTTCTGGTTGGTCTCGGCGCTGTGCGAGATCGGGGAGTGGAACCGCGCGCGACGGCTGTGCGGCAAGCTGCTCTCGCTCGCCGGTCCGCTGCAGCTGTATGCCGAGGAGATCGAGGCGTCCAGTGGCCAGCACCTGGGCAACTTCCCGCAGGCGTTCACCCACCTGGCGCTGATCAACGCGGTGCAGCACGTCATCCGGCTCGAGGACAAGTACACCGACGACGACGAGCACGCCTGAGCACCGGCACTCGCGGCTACTCGGGCCGCCGGTCTGCGGCCGCCGGGTCGTCCACGGCAGCCGTGACCAACGGCTGCATCCGCGGCGCGAGCTTGGTGGACAGCGCGATGGCGGCCGAACAGCGCTCCACCAGCTCGTGCCGCACCACCAGGTCGATGACCCGCTGCAGATCGGCGTTGTCCCGGGCCACCACCCGCAACATCAGGTCACCGTCACCGGTGATGGTGTGCGCCTCCAGGACCTCCGGGATGGCCAGCAGGTGCTGCACGACCGGTTCGGGACCGGTGCCCTGGTGGATCTCCAGGGTCGCGAACGCGGTCACCGGATAGCCCATCGCCGCCGGGTCGAGCCGCGGGGCGAAGCTCGTGATCACACCCCGTGCCACCATCCGGTCCAGTCGGCTCTGCACGGTGCCCCGGGCCACTCCCAGCGCGCGCGAGGCGCCCAGCACGCCGATCTGCGGCTCGTCGTGCAACAGGTGCAGCAGCCGGGCGTCGAGGTCGTCCAACGGGTATGCGGTGTCCAGGGGCATGGTCATAGTGTCCACTGATCGTGCACCCGGTGCGAGCATTCTGCACAACCTGACCACTGCATACGCGCGGTGTTGCGCAGTCCGGCGGGCGGTCGGATGCTGACGAGATGACCGACACGACAGCCACCCTGACCGAACAGGAGCGCACCGCCGACCTGGAGCTGGACCAGCTCAAGCAGCTCGTCGGCCTGGTGCCCTACGACCAGAGCACCGACGTGTTCCCGGTGACCGGGTGGGACGCGATCGTCTTCGTGGTCGGCAACGCCACCCAGACCGCGCACTTCTACCAGTCCGCGTTCGGGATGGAGCTGATCGCCTACTCGGGCCCGGAGACCGGCAACCGCGACCACAAGTCGTTCGTGCTGCGCTCCGGCTCGATCCGTTTCGTGATCCAGGGCGGCGTCGATCCGGACAGCCCGCTGCACGAGCACGTGCGCCGGCACGGCGACGGGGTGGTCGACATCTGCCTGGAAGTGCCCGACCTCGACCGGTGCATCACCCATGCCCGCTCCGTGGGCGCTCGCATCGTGCAAGAGCCGACCGAACTGAGCGACAAGCACGGCACGGTGCGCGTGGCGGCGCTCGCCACCTACGGCGAGACCCGGCATACCCTCGTGCAGCGCGGCGCCTACGCCGGGCCCTACCTGCCCGGCTACGTCGAGCGGACCTCCACCCACGTCAAGCGCGACGGTGCGCCCAAGCGGCTGTTCCAGGCGCTGGACCACATCGTCGGCAACGTCGAGCTCGGCAAGATGGACGAGTGGGTCACCTTCTACAACCAGGTGATGGGCTTCACCAACATGGCCGAGTTCATCGGCGACGACATCGCCACCGACTACTCCGCGCTGATGTCCAAGGTGGTCGCCAACGGCAACCACCGGGTGAAGTTCCCGCTCAACGAGCCGGCGCTGGGCAAGAAGCGCTCGCAGATCGATGAGTACCTCGACTTCTATCGCGGCCCGGGCGCCCAGCACCTGGCGCTGGCCACGAACGACATCCTGCGCACCGTCGATGAGCTGCGGGGTGAGGGCATCGAGTTCCTGGCCACCCCCGACTCCTACTACGAGGACCCTGCACTGCGGGAACGGATCGGGGCTGTCCGGGTGCCGATCGAGCAGCTGCAGTCCCGGGGCATCCTGGTCGACCGGGACGAGGACGGCTACCTGCTGCAGATCTTCACCCGCCCGCTGCAGGACCGGCCGACCGTGTTCTTCGAGCTGATCGAGCGGCACGGCTCGCTGGGCTTCGGCAAGGGCAACTTCAAGGCGCTGTTCCAGGCGATCGAGCGCGAGCAGGACAAGCGCGGCAACCTCTGAGCGTGCTCCTGGACCGGGGCGCGGCGTCGACTCAGGGGAGTGTGTGGAGCACCTGACCCCAGATGTCGAGGGCCTCCTCGACCTGGGCCTCGTCGACGACCAGGGCGGGGATGAAGCGCACCACCTGACCCCAGGCGCCGCAGGTCAGCAGGAGCAGTCCGTGCTCGTGCGCAGTCTGCTGCGCAGCCTTCGCGGCGGCGGCGTCGGGCTTGCCGTGCGCGTCGCGGAACTCCACCCCTTGCATCAGCCCCAGCCCGCGCACGTTGTCCGCGGCGGGGTGCCGGGTCGTGCGCTCCTCGAGCCCGGCCCGCAGCTGCTTGCCACGCGCTGCCGCGTTCTGGACCAGGTGCTCGTCCTGGATCACGTCGAGGGTGGCCAGAGCCGCCGCGCAGGCGACCGCGTTGGCGCCGTAGGTGCCGCCCTGTGAGCCCGGCCAGGCCCTGCTCATCAGCGCATCGGACGCGGCGATCGCGGACAGGGGGAAGCCGGAGGCCAGCCCCTTGGCGGTGACCACGACGTCCGGGCGGCCGGCGAAGTGGTCGAGCCCCCAGAACTTCCCCGTCCGGCCGTAGCCGGACTGCACCTCATCGACGATCAGGAGTATGCCGTGCCGGTCGGCCCGTTCGCGCAGGCCGGCGAAGAACTCGGTGCTGGCCGGCACGTAGCCGCCCTCGCCCAGCACCGGCTCCACCAGGAGTGCCGCCGTGTCCGCGGGGGCGCTGAGCGTCTGCAGCGTGTAGTCGAGCTGATCGAGGGCAAACTCGGTGGCCTGCTCCTGTGACCAGCCGTAGTGGTGGGGGTCAGGGAACGGGCTGACGTGCACGCCGGCCATCAGCGGCGCGAAGCCGGAGCGGAACTTGGTGCCCGAGGTCGTCAGCGACGCCGCGGCGACGGTGCGACCGTGGAAGCCGCCGTGGAAGACCACCACGTTGGGCCGCCCGGTCGCCTGCCGGGCCAGCCGCAGCGACGCCTCGATCGCCTCCGAGCCGGAGTTGGCGAAGAAGAGCCGGTCCAGGCCGGAGGGCAGCACCTCCCCGAGTCGGTCGACGAGGTCCAGCAGTGGCCGGTGCAGCACCGTGGTGTACTGCGCGTGGATCATCCGCCCCACCTGCTCCTGGGCCGCGGCCACGACGCGGGGGTGACAGTGCCCGGTGCTGGTCACGCCGATACCGGCGGTGAAGTCCAGGTAGCGGCGGTCCTGCTCATCGAACAGCAGCGCGCCCTCGCCGCGCGCCGCGACGACCGGGGTGGCCTGGGTGAGGACGGTGGACAGCTGGGCCATGGGGCAGCCTCCTGCTCGGTCGGTCGCAGGTCGACGCGCACCCGCGACGGCGGTGTCTTGTCGGATTGTCGACAATCTTGCCGAAGCGTAGCGTAGCCGGCAACCCACCACGGAAGAGGATCGATGACCACCAGCCCCACCGCCGCTGCGCCGCTCCTCGAGCGGACACCCACCCAGCTGTTCATCGACGGCGAGTTCGTCGACGCGACGGGAGGCGCGACGTTCGACGTGCTCAACCCCGCCACCGGCGAGGTGCTGTGTGCGGTCGCCGACGCGACCCCTGCCGACGGCCGACGAGCGCTGGATGCCGCGGTCGCCG
Source organism: Ornithinimicrobium sp. (assembly GCF_051004135.1). Classification (GTDB taxonomy): domain Bacteria; phylum Actinomycetota; class Actinomycetes; order Actinomycetales; family Dermatophilaceae; genus Ornithinicoccus. The sequence goes on along the minus strand of NZ_JBPCKQ010000075.1, from coordinate 994 downwards.
CGCAGGCCGACTTCGCCGCGACCACACCACTGGAGCGACACGGCATACTGCTGCGCGCCTACGAGCTGCTGATGCAGCGCCAGGACGAGCTCGGCCTGCTGATGACCCTGGAGATGGGCAAGCCCCTCGCCGAGGCCAAGGGCGAGATCGCTTACGCCGCAGAGTTCTTCCGGCACTTCGCCGGCGAGGCACTGCGGATCGACGGCAGCTTCCAGTCCTCACCCCAGGGGGGCGCGCGGTTCCTGGTCACCAAGCAGCCGGTCGGCCCCTGCCTGCTGATCACCCCGTGGAACTTCCCGATGGCGATGGGCACGCGCAAGATCGGGCCGGCGGTCGCGGCCGGCTGCACGATGGTGGTCAAGCCGGCCAAGCTCACGCCACTGTCGATGCTGGCGCTGGCAGACATCCTCGACCGCGCGGGCCTGCCCGCCGGCGTGCTCAACGTGATCACGGCCTCCTCCGCCGGCGACACCACCGGCCCCTTGATCGAGGACCCGCGCCTGCGAAAGCTCACCTTCACCGGATCCACCGAGGTGGGCCGCAAGCTGATCGCGGCGTCGGGCGAGAACGTGCTGCGGGTTTCGATGGAGCTGGGCGGCAACGCGCCCTTCATCGTGTTCGAGGACGCCGACCTCGAGGCCGCCGTGGACGGCGCGATGCTGGCCAAGACGCGCAACGTGGGTGAGGCCTGCACCGCGGCCAACCGCTTCCATGTCGCCGCCTCGGTTGCCGAGGAGTTCTCCAAGAGGTTCGCCGAGAAGATGGGCGCGCTGAAGGTGGGCCGGGGCACCGAGGACGACACCGACCTGGGCCCGCTGGTGGACGACGACACCCGCGCGAAGGTGGCCGAGCTCGTGGAGGACGCGGTCGGCAAGGGCGCGAAGACGCTCACGGGCGGCAACTCCCACGACGGTCCCGGCTACTTCTACGACCCGACAGTTCTAAGCGAGGTGCCCGACGACGCCCGCCTGCTCACCGAGGAGATCTTCGGACC
>NZ_JBPCKQ010000074.1:0-12564 GCF_051004135.1 Ornithinimicrobium sp. | reverse complement strand
GTCCATGGTCGTCGCCGCGAAGGAGATCACGACGACCGCGGCGAAGATCACCGCAAGGTCGAAGGGGATGCCCAGGTTGTTGGCGAAGGCGGCCACCCCGTTGACGAAGTTGCCAACCGCGCCTCCGGAGGCGGTGGCGAAGTCCGGGTAGAGCGCCTCCCAGTCGACCCGGGTAGCGGCCACGCCGGCGGTGGTCGCGAGCACCGCCCCCGTCGCGAGCGAACCCTCGCCGAGGGCGCCCATGTAACCGACGTAGCGGGCGTCGGACTCCTTGTCCAGCTGCTTGGAGGTCGTGCCCGAGGACACCAGGCTGTGGAAGCCGGAGATGGCCCCGCAGGCGATGGTGATGAACAGGAACGGGAAGACGGACGGGGCATCGTCGGGCACGTCGTTGACCAGCGGCGCCACGATCGTGCTCCACCCGACGAGGACACCCAGGGTCACCACGCCGAGGGCGATGAACAGCTGGTGGGAGTTGATGTAGTCGCGGGGCTGCAGCAGGATCCACACTGGCAGCCGGGAGGCGATGAAGGCGTAGGTGAACATGATGACGATCCACAGGTTGCGGGTGTTGTCGATGCCCAGACCCTCAGCCAGCGGAGCGATGTCCACCGGGTACTGCTGGCCCACCCAGATCAGCGCGTAGAGCCCGATGACGCCCAGGAGCGAGGGGATCAGGGCGGCCGACCGGGTCTGGTAGATGTACTGCCCGATCACGATGGCCAGCGGGATCTCCACGAAGATCGGGATGACGGCACCGGGGTTGGCCACGAACAGGTTGCCGATGACCACGGCGAAGACCGCGTTGACCAGGGTGAGCAGGAAGAAGATGATGATCAGAAAGAGCGTGCGCGCCCGCGCCGAGATGATGTCCTTGGTGATGGTGCCGATGTTCTTGGCGTCGTGCCGCACCGAGACCGCCAAGGAGCCGAAGTCGTGCACCCCGGCGGCGAAGATGGTGCCGAGCACGATCCAGGCCAGGGCCGGCCCCCATCCCCAGAACACGGCGATGGCCGGGCCGACAATCGGCGCAGCACCCGCGACCGAGGTGAAGTGGTGCCCGAACACGACGTGCTTGTTCGTGGGCACGTAGTCGACGCCGTCGGCGAATCGGTGGGCCGGGGTCACGAATGCCGGGTCGAGCGCATAGACGTGGTCGGCGAGGTAGCGCGAGTAGTAGCGGTAGCCGAGGAAGTAGAGCACTCCCACTACGGCGGCGACGTAGACGGCGGGCATGACGCACTCCTTCGGGCGACGGACACACGAGGCTGCCAGTGTGCTCTCGGAGTGGCGGATGTGACAAGTGTGGTGCGGGGGCACGTGTAGGAGGTGTGACCGCTGCGGCGGGGAGGTTCGGCTCCGGCCGTGCGACCGTCGCGTGCTACGTTCGCGCACGTGCGGGACCCTCGAGCTCGATCTGTGCGCGACCGCCGCGCAGCGAGAGGCACTGCGCAGAGCGACCATCCGGATCGACCCGGCGATGCATGATCGGGATGCCGGGCGCGCGGCACAGCGGGTCCGTGCCAGCAGCGTCGGTGACCTGGCCTGGATCGACAACGACGGAGCACCTGCGGTCGCTCCGGTGCTGCCGCTGACCCGGGGTGAGGATGTGCTGCTGGCGCTGACCTTCGACCAGGTCCGGTGGGCTCACCAGTTGGCCGTCGCCGGCCGGGTTGTGCTCGTGTTGCGGGATCCCCGAGGCACCGGGTCCGCCTTCGAGCCCGCTGCCTGGCGGGCCGACGTGCGGCTTCAGATCGACCCGGACGGGGACTTCTATCAGGAGCACCTGATCACGCAGGAGCTGCGGCGCTACCCTCCCTCACGGACACTGGTCGACTCCCCGATGTTGAGTCGGGAGCACTGGTGGTATCTGCCCCGACTGATCGTCCACCTCGACGACATGGTCGCGCTCGAGTCGGTCCCGAGAGCTCGCACCGACGGTCGTGACCACCTGCTCGCGGGGGCCCGCGACGGCATACCGACGGTGTCCACGGTGCGCACGGCTACGGCGGCACCGGGCGAGGGACCCGTCCCGGTGGAGGTGACCGGGGGTGATTCTCCAGTCCCAGGTCCGGCCGTGCTGTTCGCCCAAGACGCGTCCTACCCCGACCTGGAGCGATGGGTCGGCTGGTCTTGGCGGGGGGTCCTGCGTCTCGAGGAGGAGCACGGGGTCCTCGTCGGCGGCATCGGTCCGGATCGAATCGGGCTGCCTCCTACGCCCGGGCTCGGTCGGCGCTGGCGGACCCACCGCGAGCTTCAGCGCAACTGCCGGAGGGCGCTCGCCGCCTACGAGGCGCAGCGCTGAGACGGGCCCTGAGGTGCCACTCGCGACCCTCAACTCTGGGGCGCGTCGACCAGCAGTCTCGGGTTCTCAGCGGCACCTCTACCGGATCGGGCCGGTCGCAGCATCGCGCGGCATTATGTACATGGCGCCGTGGTCGGAGGCCGCGCAATGTGTGCAATCCCGCGCAATGCGCGGGACAGCTGAGGGTCCCTCAGGTCGCAGCGGGGTTGGGCAGCGCGACGAAGAAGGTGCGGTCCGGCGCATGCCACGGGTCGACCGTCAGCACGGTGCCGTATCCGTTCTCGGCGAGCATCCGCTGGAATGAGGGCAGGGTCGGCCAGAACGAGCTCGCGTTCTCCCAGGAGGAGGTGGTGGCCCCCGGCTCCGTGTAGAGAACACCCTCGTAACCATCGCCCTGAGTGAGCCGGCGGGTTACTTTGTGCTTGTGCTCGCCGTGGTCCAGGTGAGTGTCCAGGATGACGGGCCGACCGGCCGCACGGGCGAGGAACGATAGCTGGTCTTCGCAGGTCAGGTGATAGAAGAGACCGAGGCACGCGATCACGTCGTAGTTGTCCAGGTCGTGTGTGCGGACATCCTCCTGGACCCAGGTGACCCGCTGGTCGTCGGGCCACCGCTCGTTGCGGGCATCCACCCCCGTCGCATCCCAGCCAAGGTCTGCCGCACGGATGGCGAACCGGCCATGACCCGTGCCGAGGTCCACCATCCGACCTGTCGAGAACAGTCGGAGCAACTGCTCGAAGAGGTCTAGCCGGCCAGGACGAAAGCTGTTGGTGGGGTTCGCCATGCCAGGAGGCTACCGACCCCGTGGTGTCTCAGCACCTCAGGACTCAGACCGGCGCATCACGTCGAAGGTAGGCCGTCAGGGACTCCCACTGGTCCGTCGGCCGATAGCCGGTGCCCTCGATCTTGGCCAGGTCCAGCACGCTGCGCGCTGGACGGGGTGCGCCGGACTTGCCCGAGATCTCGGCGTACTGCGCGGTGGACACGCCGGTGACGTCGCCGCGTTCGCGCCCCTCGTGGGCGAACACCTCCCGGGCCAGATCGGCCCAGCTGCCCGGACGGCCGCCGTTGCTGAGGTGATAGGTGCCGTATGCCGACCCGCTGGACAGCAGGTGCAGCGTGGCCCGGGCCAGCTCCTCGGTGAACGTGAGCCGCCCCACCTGGTCGTCCACGACCGAGGGCGACACCCCGTCGCGGGCCAGCCGGCGCATCGTGGTCACGAAGTTACCACCGTCGCCGACGACCCACGACGTGCGCAGCAGATAGTGCCGGGGCACCAGCGAGAGCGCCAGGTCGCCGGCCGCCTTGGACTGGCCGTAGACGCTGAGCGGCGCGATCGGGTCGTCCTCGCGCCAGGCGCCGTCGGGACCGCTGCCGCCGGTGCCGTCGAAGACGTAGTCGCTCGAGTAGTGCACCAGGGTGAACGGGTGCCGCACCGCCGCGCGGGCCAGCGCGGCCACCCCCACCGCGTTCGCGGCCCACGCCCCCGCCCGGTCATTCTCCGCCGCGTCGACCGCGGTCCAGGCGGCGGCGTTGAGCACCGTGCCCACGCCGTCGAAGTCGAACGCCTCGACCGAGCGCGGGTCGGCGAGGTCCAGCTCGTCCCGGCCGACCGACCGCGCGTCGGGCAGCACCGTGCGCAGGGCGCGGCCCACCTGCCCCCCGGGCCCGAGGATCAGCGTCGCCGGACCGGTGACCGGCTCCAGCGCCGTCAGCTCCGGGTGTCCCCGGTCCTTGTCGGAGACCACGGCGTCGGTCAGCGGGATCGGCCAGGGCACGGCCGCCGTCGGGTCGGCCAGGTTGAGGTGGGTGTATGTCGCGTCGGCCGACCAGTGCGCGTTGACCAGGTAGGAGTAGACGGTTTCGGGCACGAGGGTCTGGTAGGAGTTGCCGACGCCGCGCGGCACGAAGACCGCGGTCGCCTCGTCGAGGGTCTCGCTGTGCACCGTGCCGAAGGTCGGTCCTTCGCGCAGGTCGATCCAGGCGCCGAAGGCCCGGCCGGCAACGATCGAGACCAGCTTGTCCCACGGCTCGCCGTGGATGCCCCGGGTGGTGCCGACCGCCCCGTTGTGCGCCACCGAGTGCTGCACCGGAGCGAAGTCGGGCAGCCCCAGGGCGGTCATCTTGGCCCACTGCCAGTTCTCCTTGAACCACCCGCGGGCATCGCCGTGCACCGGCAGCCGGAGCACCAGCAGCCCGGGGATCGCGGTCGGCGTGACGCTCAGCTCCTGGGTGCCCGGTCCGCCGCCCATCACTGGCCCCGCGCCGCGTAGGCGGACTCGACGCCGTCCTTGGCCGGCCCCCACCAGCCCTCGTGCTCGGCATACCACCGCACCGTGTCGGCCAGGCCTGCGTCGAAGTCGGGGTAGGCCGGCTCCCAGCCCAGCTCGGTGCGCAGCCGGGTGGCGTCGATGGCGTAGCGCAGGTCGTGCCCGGCCCGGTCGGTCACGAAGTCGATCTCGTCCTCGCTCCGGTCGCGCAGCCGCAGGATGGCCCGCACGACCTCGAGGTTGGAGCGTTCTCCGTCGGCCCCGATGAGATAGGTGGCGCCGATCGTGCCGTGCTCCAGGATGGCCAGGACCGCACTGGAGTGGTCGCCGGTGTGGATCCAGTCGCGCACGTTGGCGCCGGCGCCGTAGACCTTGGGTCGATCACCCCTGAGCACGTTGGTGATCTGGCGCGGGATGAACTTCTCGACGTGCTGCCACGGGCCGTAGTTGTTGGAGCAGTTGCTGATCGTCGCGCGCACCCCGAAGGAGCGCTGCCAGGCTCGGACCAGGTGGTCGGCCCCCGCCTTGGTGGCCGAGTAGGGGCTCGAGGGACGGTATGCCGTGCTCTCGGTGAACTTGGCCGGGTCGTCCAGCTCCAGGTCGCCGTAGACCTCGTCGGTGGAGATGTGGTGCAGCCGCACGTCGTGCCGGCGCACTGCCTCGAGCAGGACGAAGGTGCCGACGATATTGGTGGTGACGAACGGCGAGGGGTCGCGCAGGCTGTTGTCGTTGTGCGACTCCGCCGCGAAGTGCACCACGGCGTCGTCTGGTCCGGTCAACCCGGCGACCAGACCCTGCACCACCGCCTCCTCGGCGACGTCGCCGACGACCAGGCGGACCCGGTCCGCAGGCACCTCCTCCAGCGCCGCACGCGACGCGGCATACGTGAGCTTGTCGAGCACGATGACCGACGCGTCGGTGTGCTGCAGGAGGTGGTGGACGAAGTTGGAGCCGATGAAGCCCGCCCCGCCGGTGACCAGGATCTGACGCATGGCGGACATGCTAGTCACGCCGGTGGTCGTGGGTGTGAATACGATGGCTCGTCATGCGAGGCATCCTGCTGGCCGGCGGCACCGGCTCCCGACTCCACCCGATCACTCTCGGGACCAGCAAGCAGCTGCTCCCGGTCTACGACAAGCCCATGGTCTACTATCCGCTCTCGACCCTCATGCTGGCCGGGATCCGCGACGTGCTGGTCATCACCACCCCCCACGACGCGGCCCAGTTCGAGCGGCTGCTCGGGGACGGCTCCCAGTTCGGGGTCTCCATCAGCTATGCGCAGCAGCCGAGCCCGGACGGCATCGCCCAGGCCTTCGTCATCGGCGACGACTTCATCGACGGCGCCGGCGCTGCCCTCGCGCTCGGTGACAACATCTTCTACGGGCCCGGCCTGGGCCACCGGCTGGGCCGCTTCGGCGACCTGCGCGGAGCCGCCATCTTCGGCTACCGGGTCAGCGATCCCACCGCATACGGCGTGGTGGAGTTCGACGAGGAGGGCAAGGCGTTGTCCCTGGAGGAGAAGCCGACCCACCCCCGGAGCCCGTATGCCGTGCCGGGGCTGTACTTCTATGACGAGCAGGTCGTCGATAGGGCCCGCGACCTGAAGCCGTCGGCGCGCGGCGAGCTGGAGATCACCGACCTCAACCAGGGTTACCTCGACGACGGGCTGCTCCAGGTCGAGGTGCTGCCGCGGGGCACCGCCTGGCTGGACACCGGCACCTTCGACTCCCTCAACGACGCCTCCGACTACGTGCGCACCCTGGAGGGGCGGCAGGGGCTGAAGATCGGGGCGCCGGAGGAGGTGGCCTGGCGAATGGGATTCTTGAGCGACCAGGAGCTGGCCGCGCGGGCCGAGCCGCTGGTCAAGTCCGGCTACGGTTCCTACCTGCTCGACCTGCTCGCCCGGGACGACGCGGCGCCCACCCTGTGACCCACCTCCCGTGAGCCATCCCGTGACCCAAGGAGAGACCTGATGCCCAGCGATCCCGGCACCCCCCCTGTCTTCGTGGGCGGCAGCGGCCGCAGCGGGACCACCATCGCCGGCGAGCTCATCGGCGCCAGTGCCCACTACGCGCTGGTGCCGATCGAGCTGCGCTTCCACGTCGACGGGGGAGGCCTGGCCCAGCTGGCCCGGGGCGAGACCAGCCTCGACGCCTTCCAGACGGCGATGACGCGCAAGTGGTACCAGCGGCCGCCAGCGGCCAGCGGGGCCTCGCGGGGGGTCCAGGTGGTCATCGACCGGCCGGAGCTGGAGCAGGCGTTCGGGCGACTACGGGACACCTACCCACAGGATCCGTGGAGGTCCTGCGGCACTTTCCTCGAGGACGTCGTCGACCCGCTGCGAAGGACGCAGGGCGCGGCCTCGTGGGTCGAGATGACCCCGCCCAACGCCAAGGCGATCCACACCCTGTCGCGGATGCTGCCCACCGCCCAGTTCGTGCACATGGTCCGGGACGGGCGAGACGTGGCCCACTCGGTGGCCCGGCGCAGCTGGGGGCCCGACGATGTGCCCGGTGCGTTGATCTGGTGGGGCAAGCAGATGCTGGCCATCCACCGGTCCATCAGCGACAGCGACGCCTCGAGGGTGCACACGGTGCGACTGGAGTCCCTCGTTGGCCCGCACCGCGAGGTAGCCTACGATCAGCTGGCAGACTTCCTCGGGCTGCAGGGCGACGCAACGATGCGGACCTTCTTCGACGAGCGGATGAGCACCGGGAGGGCCCGCCCGGGCAGCTGGCAACGGGGCCTGGACCCAGACGAGGCCGAGCGTGTCGAGTTGCTGTACCGCAAGCAACTGGCAAGGTTGGAGTCGCAGGGCGTGAGCTTCCCGTCCGTCCTGTAGGGGAATCGCTCCATCGACGACGACAAGAGGCCAGCGCGTGAACCGATGGGTTGGTGGAGGTAGCGTGCGAATCAAGGACCTGGGCAAGCGGCTGCCGCCCATCGCCTGGCGCGACGCCAAGCTCGCGGAGTGGCGGGACAAGAACCGTGCTCTGCGATCCCAGCTCGCGACCTACGACGGCACCGCGGCCTGGGAGGGCCCCGATCTCGCGCAGGGTGCGGCGCTGGTGCGGCGCAGCGGTCTCTTCGACGAGCAGTGGTATCGCCGCCAGCTCGATGAGGAGCCGACCGCGGACACCGACCTCGTGGAGCACTATCTGAGCGTCGGTGCGCAGCAGGGGCTCTCCCCGCACCCCGCCTTCTTGGCGGACCGCTATGTCGCGCAGGTCAAGAATCTGAAGCATCACAAGTCGCGCAACCGGGTCGAGTCGGCGGCGCTGCTGCACTACCTGATGGTCGGGGCGGCCCGGGACCTGTCCCCGCATCCCCTCTTCGACGCGCTCTGGTATGCCGATCTCGTGCCGGAGGCGCGGTCGCACCCCGGCGGTCCGCTGGGTCACTTCCTGGCCGGCTCAGCCCTGCCCGCCGAGACGCCGGGCCTCGAGGGGTCCGCATCGGGTCCGCGGACCCGGTGGCGGGACCCGCAGGAGTTCCTGCGCAAGGCCGCGGCCGCCGCCGAGGTGGTGCACGACACCCGAGGCCATGCCCACCTGCAGCGGGACTCCGAGGAGCTCGACGTCGCTACGGAGCAGGCGGTCAAGGATGCGCTGCGTCAGGTGCAGCTGCCCGATCCGCCGCCGATGGTGTCCGTGGTGCTGCCCACCAAGGACCGCGCCGGGCCCATGCTCCAGGCGGTCGACTCGGTGCTGGCACAGAGCTATCCCCACTGGCAGCTGATCGTGGTCGACGACGGCGGCACCGACGACACCGCCGAGGTGCTGGCCCCGCGGCTGGTCGACGAGCGGATCAGCTACGTCACGCATGAGCAGTCCCGGGGGGTCTCGGGTGCCCGCAACACCGGGCTGGCCCACGCCACCGGTGACTACGTCGCCTACCTGGACTCCGACAACACCTGGCGGGCGGACTTCCTGGACCTGATGGTGCGCTTCATGGTCCGGGATGGCCACCGCGTGGGCTACGCGATGTCTGCGCTGATCGAGGAGGGGGGTGAGCATCGCACCCTTTACCGGGGCATGCCCTTCTCGCGTGAGGCCATGATGGAGCGCAACTACATCGACTGCATCGTGCTGATGCACGAGCGCCGCCTGCTCGACGTCGTCGGCACATTCGATGAGTCCCTGCGCCGCAACGTCGACTGGGAGCTGTTCATCCGGATGGCCAGGGAGTGCGACTTCGGCTACGCCCCGTTCGTCGCGACGCAGTATGACGTGTGGGAGGACCGCACCCAGCGGATCACGACCGACGAGGCCGTCAGTTATCGCTTCGTGGTCCGCCAGCGGGCGCTGGTGGACTGGGACGCCCAGCGGGCCGGCCTGCCCGACCGGGATGCCGATCTGGTGTCCGTCGTCGTGGTGGCCACCGAGCGTGCGCAGACCGCGGTCACCGCGGTCCGGCGGATCCAGGAGAGTGCCCGCGGGCGGGTCGAGATCGTGGTGGTCGACCCGCACCTGGTGGACCAGGAGAGCATCCTGCTGCAGATGGCCCTGCAGGATGCCGACGACGTGCTGGTGGAGCGGATCAGCCAGCCGGTCCCGCTGGAGGTGGCCCGCAACGTCGGCGCCACCCGGACCGGCGGAGGCGCGGTGGTCTTCTTGCCGGACACCGCGTGGTGCGAGCCGGACTGGGACCGCCCGCTGCTGGCCGCGCTGGCTGACCACGCGGTGGTCCAGCCGCTCACGCTGACCCACGGGGGTGCCGTCTGGTCCGCCGGGGTGAGCTTCTCGGAGAGCGGTCGCCCGGCCCTGCCCTACCGCGGGTTCGCCGGCGACGCCCCCGAGGTCCGCGGGACACGCACCGTCGACGGCGTCACGGCCGCCTGCCTGGCCGTCCGGGCCGACGACTACGTCGGGGTCGGAGGCTTCGACCCGCTCTTCGTGCGCCACCACACCGGCGCCGAGCTGGCCTTGCGCGTCACCGAGCATTCCGGCCGGACGGCGGCCTGCGTCGGGTCGAGCCACGTCTCACTGCGCACCGAGCCGCCGGTGCCCGCTCGCGGGCACCAGGTCTCGGCATGGAAGAACGACCAGCGGTTGCGCCGGCTGTGGGACGGGCGCCCTTCCAGTCTGAGCGAGACGCTGCGCGCCGACGGGTATGCGGTGCAGGGATTCCTGCGGCTGCCGGGCACGAGCGAGGCCACGCCGATCGTGGCCCACGACCGGCCGCAGCGCCCGCTGCGGTGGGCGATCAAGATCGGCGCCCCGAGTGTGGAGGTGCGGACCAACTGGGGGGACTGGCACTTCGCGGAGGCGCTGCGCGACTCCCTGGAGCGGTCCGGCCACGAGGTCAGCATCGACTGCTTCTACGACTGGCACCGGCCCACCGCATACCTGGACGACGTGGTCGTCGTGCTGCGCGGCGTCTCGCACTACGAGTGCAACCCCGGTCACACCAACCTGTGCTGGGTGATCAGTCACCCCGAGCGGGTCTCGGCGGCCGAGATGGGGCAGTACGACGCGGTCTTCGGGGCCTCCCCCCGGTGGGTCGAGCGGATCAACCCCAAGCTGGTCCGGCCGGCGGAGGTGCTGCTGCAGTGCACCGACCACCGCCGCTTCCACCCCGTGGAGCCGGACCGGCGCCGGGCCCACCCGGTGCTGGCCGTGGCGAATGCCCGCCGGATGCGCCCGGCGGTGGGTGCGGCGCTGGAGGCGGGGGTCGTCCCGGCCGTCTACGGGCTGCGCTGGGACGGGCTGCTGCCGCAGGGGGCATGGCAGGGCCCTTATGTGCCCAACGACCAGCTGGCGGCGGTGTATGCCGCGGCCGGGGTGGTGCTCAACGACCACTGGGACGACATGCGCGCCGAGGGACTGGTCTCCAACCGGCTCTTCGACCTGACGGCCTGCAACGCCCGGGTGATCAGCGACCACCTGCCGGAGATCGAGCACGTCTTCGGCGACGTGGTGTTGACCTACAACTCGCCCGACGACATACCGGATTTGATCGCGACCCACCGGGACGAGTCACCGCAGCGGCGGGCGGCGCGGGAGGAGATGGGTGCACACGTGCGCGAGGCACACACCTTCGACGCTCGCGCCCAGCTGTTGGCGCAGCGGGTCGCTCAGCTCCGCGCCCGCGAGCCGGCGCGCGCGAAGTAGGAGTTGGCGGCCGTCAGCGTCGAGTGACCCGACTCGGCGTGGAACCACGCCAGCTGCGGCGGCGTCCGCCGGTGCACGATGCTGGTCGGGGCCCAGTCGGCGGGCTGGGCGTCGGTCAGCACGGCGTTGCACCCGTGGCCAAGGTATGCGGGCCCGTCGGGCGGGGTGAGCCCGTGTCCGGCATACCACAGCGCGGTGCCGGCCAGGCCTTCGCTCGTGGGGGAGGTGACTTCGGTGGGGGTGGCGGGCCGCTCCACGACGGCGCCGTGCTCCGGCTCGTGCGCGAACCGGCGGGGTGAGCAGGCGACCCCGCACCCGCTGTGCCACAGGGCGTGGACCAGATCCTCCAGGTGGTGCGGACCGTAGGAGACCCCGGCACGGAGTCGGGTCAGATAGACCGAGCCGGTCGCCTGCACCTCGCGCAGCAGCGAGATGTCGTCGTCGCCGAGCACATGGAGATGGACCTGCGACCAGGACTGTGCGGCGAGCTGGTGCCGCAGCGCCTCGGTGAGGGTCGCCTGGTCGGCCAGGACCGAGATGGCGGGACGGGGCGGGTCGTGTGCCGGGTGGTAGCCGTACGCGCGGTGCGCCGAGCGCCGCAGCCCGATCGAGCGAGCCTCGCGGCGGTCCGGGTCCCGCACGTCGACGTCGTCGAGAAGGTCGCCGGCGGCCAACAGGCCAGGGTCGAGCATCGAGCGGACGGTGGCGGGCAGGACGGCGGTGAGCACCGGCACGCCGGCACAGCACAGGGCGGCGACGGCAGTCGCGACCTGCCACGGCGTGGTCCAGCTGCGCTCGTCCACGGTGACCCCCGGTGCCGGACGCAGCCCCTGCACGGCGTCGGCGCCGAGCAGCCGGTCCAGACCGATGTACGGCATACCCGCATGCGGGGTGGGCGCGCTCTGGTGCTCGCGCCCGTCCGTCGAGGGCTGGGCATTGCCCACCGAGCTGATGGTCCGGGTCGGCGTCGTCCGGCGAAAGCCGCGGGGGGAGGCGATCGCGGTGTTGACCGGTGGCAACAGGGCCGGCCCGGCGGCGGCGATCAGCTCCAGCAGCTCCTCGCGAGTCATGCGGTCCGACCGGGCCCAGGTCAGCGCGCGCAGCGCCGTTCGTGCGGCGGGTGCAGTCTGCGACACGCTCTGGACTCCTTCGTCGTCGTCGCCCGTAGCATAGGGTCGACAGTGCTGTCCCAAGGAAAGGCGAGTCACGTGGGGTCGCTCGACCTGCGCTCCGTGCCGGGGCAGGACTGGAAGCAGCTGGACGTTCCTGCCCTGGGCTCCTGGCAGCCTGATCTGCGCGTGGGGGTGGTCGTGCCGGCGCGCGACTGCCAGGAGGAGCTGGACCGCACCTTGGCCGCCCTGGCCGAGCAGAGCTATCCGGTCGAGCTGACCGAGGTGGTCGTGGTCGACGACGGCTCGAGCCCGCCGCTGCGGCTGGGTGACCGGCGACCGGCAGCGACCACGCTGGTCCGCATCGAGCAGGAGGAGTCGCACGGCTCGGGCCGCGCCCGGCACGTCGGGTCCACTCGGACCGAGGCCGACGTCCTGCTCTTCCTCGACGCCGACATGGTGGCCGATCGCTTCCACGTCGAGGCGCACGCCCGCTGGCACCACCTGACTCCGCACGCCGTCGTCCTGGGGCGCAAGTGGTTCGTGGACTTCACCGGGCTGGGCCCGCAGGACGTCGGGGAAGCGACCGCGGGTGCGGGGCTGGAGACGCTGTTGGAGGGTCGAGAGCGCGAAGGTCACGGGTGGCAGGAGGAGTTCATCCGGGGACGGGAGGAGCTCACGACCGACTCGGAGGACTGCTTCCTGGCCGTGGTCGGAGCGACCGTCTCGCTGCGTCAGGACCTCTACCAGCGCACCGGGGGATTCGC
>NZ_JBPCKQ010000073.1:0-23821 GCF_051004135.1 Ornithinimicrobium sp. | reverse complement strand
GGGGGCAGCGGCGCCGGGGCGCGGTGCCCCGCTGCGGGCCGGCTGACCCGAGGTCGGGCCGCGCTGCCCAGCGGAGGCAGGGGTACCTGCTCCGTTGCTGGAGGCATCCTTGGCCGGCGCCGCCTTCACGGCGGACTCCGGTGGGTTCTCGCGAATCTTGCGGACGACGGGCGGCTCGATCGTCGACGACGCCGACCGGACGAACTCTCCCTGTTGCTTGAGGTGGGCGAGGAGCTCTTTGCTCTCGACCCCGAGCTCTTTGGCGAGCTCATAGACCCGAACCTTGGCCACGTTTCTCCTACTTGTCAGGCCACGGCTCGAGCCCGCGTGCGGGCACAGCCGTGGCTATTGCTGGTGGGTGCTCATCGCTGAGTACTCATCGGGTGCTCATCAGCGTCAAACCCGCTTCCGGTTCCTCGATGACAGAGCCCTCAGGCTCCGCCCGTGTGGCGGCCGGACCTCATGGTCCGACCGGGTATGCCGTCCACCCCGGTGGGGCGGGTCACTCCTGCCTGCTGCTCCAGCCAGCTGCGCAGCGGACCGATGTCCGGCGGGCTGCCGAGACGCAGCGCCCGCTGGAACGCCCGGCGCCGGTCAGCGGACCGGACACAGCCAAGGTCGGGATGCACATAGGCACCTCGACCTTGAGCACGCCGCCGGGGGTCGGGCTCCACCCTCCAGAACGCGGTCCCGGACGGGGGGGCCACCGCGACGACGCGCAGCAGTGCCGCCTGAACCTCGCGCCGCCGACACCCCACACACATGCGCACCGGCGCCACGAAGGTCGCGCGCGGTGTGGTGGAAGGCTGACGTCGTCGACGAACAGACACCAGAAGTCTACAGGCTCAGGGCCCGGGCTCGGTGTCCGGCTGGATGTCGATGCGCCAGCCGGTCAGCTTGTTGGCCAGTCGAGCGTTCTGGCCCTCGCGCCCGATCGCCAGCGAGAGCTGATAGTCCGGGACGACGACGCGCACCTGACGACCAGCCTCGTCGACCACCGTGGCGGAGAGCACCCGGGACGGGGAGAGCGCCGAGGCCACGAACGAGGCGGCATCGTCGGAGAAGTCGACGATGTCGATCTTCTCTCCCTGAAGCTCGGCCATCACCGCCCGGACCCGCTGGCCCATCGGGCCGATGCACGCGCCCTTCGGGTTGATGCCCGACACCGTGGCCCGCACCGCGATCTTGGTGCGATGACCTGCCTCCCTGGCCAGGGCCATGATCTCGACCGATCCGTCGGCGATCTCCGGTGCCTCCAACGCAAAGAGCTTGCGGACCAGGTTGGGGTGCGTGCGGGACAACGCGATCTGTGGACCACGAGGACCCCGCTTCACGCTGACGACGTAGCAGCGCAGCCGCTGTCCGTGCCGGTACTCCTCGCCGGGGACCTGCTCCGCGCTGGTCAGCTCCCCCTCGACGGCACCCAGGTCGACCAGCACGACACGCGGGTTGCTGGACTGCTGGATCACCCCGGACACGATCTCGCCCTCCTTGTCCCGGAAGTCGCCGAGGACGGCGTCGTCCTCGATCTCGCGCATCCGCTGCAGGATCACCTGGCGGGCGGTCGCCGCAGCGACCCTGCCGAAGCCCTCCGGCGTGTCGTCGAACTCTGCCCCGGGCTCGCCGCGCAACCCGTCGGCGTCGATCTCACCGAGCTCTCGGGCCCAGACGGTCACGTGACCGCTCTTGCGGTCCAGCTCCACCCGGGAGTGGGTGTGATGGCCCTCGACCCGCTCGTAGGCACTGTGCGTCGCCTGCTCGATCGCTCGCACCAGCACGTCGAGCGAGATCTCGCGCTCGGCGGCGATCCCCCGCAGCATGGCCATGTCGATGTCCATCAGTTGCCCTCTCCGGAGTCGGGTCGGCTGAACTCGATCTCGACCCTGGCACGCTCCACACGGTCGTAGTCGACCAGCTCCTGCGGGGCGGTGGACAGGCGCACCCCCTGGGTTGCGGCCGCGAGCAGTCGTGCCGACGTGCTCGTCCCGTCGGCGTAGGTCAGGGTGAGCAACCGGCCGACATTGCGCCGGAACTGGGCAGGCGTGCTCAGCGGCTGGTCTGCCCCCGGCGAGCTGACCTCCAGGGTGTAGGGCGCGGCACCCATCAGGTCGCTGCGCTCGAGAATCTCTGCCACCGTCCGCGAGGCGGTCGCGACCTCGTCGAGACTCGGCGGCGCCACCGGCTGCTGGGGACCCACCGGGTCCGCCGGATGTGTGGGATCGCTGCACAGCAGCTCCTCGACGTCCCGTGCGACGGTGACCCGGACCAGGCGGCGCTTGCCGGCGGGCTGGATCCGCACGTCCTCGACGACCAGTGCGCTGCCGCGGAGCTCCTGGGCCAACTGGTCCCTGATGGCGTCGGCCCGGGTCGGGGTGTGCATGCCTGACCTGCCTCTCTTCTCCTGTCGATGCGGACGGGGCGGGCAGTCGGCCCGGCGTGTCGCGACGCCCACTCTAGTCGCTCCGGCCTCGGCGCCGAGCCTCTCTGAGATGATCCGGGCATGTCCGCCTCGTGGTCCCGCCGCGCGCTGCTGACGGCACTCGCCTGCTCGAGCGCCGGTGGGCTGGTGGCGTGCGAGAGTCAGAGCGGTGACGACGAGCAGGTCGGCCCGACCGATGCGGCCGGTCGACCGATTCCGTCGCGCCCAGCCGACGTGGAGCTGTTGCTCGCAGTGCTGCAACACGCCCGGCACCTGGTGTCCTTGGGTCGCGATCTGGGGCCCGGACCGCAGTCCGGGCTGCTGCGGGAGGTGCAGATGGCGCACGGTCAGCAGGCCGATGTCCTGGCCCGGCTGCTGCGGGCTGCCGGGGTGGACCCGGGCACGCCGTCCGAGCTGCCCGAGGCCGGCGCCTCGGCGACGTCATCGCCCCTCCCCGCTGACACCGCGGCGAGCTCGACCGCCGCAGCAGCGCCGGTCCTGCCGCGCGCCGAGCGCGTCGCGGCGTTGGTCACCGCCGTGTCGGACGACGCCACACCCGAGCGTCTGCGACCCCTGTCCGGAGCCTCGGCGGCCAACCTGCCGATGCTGGTCTCGCTGCACGGCGAGCGGGCCGCCGCCGCCCTGCTGTTGGGCGGCCGGATCAGCTGGCCGACCCTCAGCGGCCCTGCGGGGGCCCGCACCGTCGGTCTGCTCGCCGCGTTGCGTCCGGCGGTCTACACCCTGGAGGTCGTTGCCGCACGCGCATCGGGGGAAGAGCGGGGGCGCTTCGAGAGCGTGCTGGCCTCCCTGGGCGGGCTGACCCGGCAAGTCACTGAGCTCGCCGGGCCGGCCGCGCCGGCGGCGCCGCTGGGCTACGGACTGCCCGAGCCGCTGTCCACCCCCGCCCAGCGTGCCAGGCTGGTGACTCAGGCGCTGGCGCCGCTGCCGGCCGCAGTGGTCGTGGGCACCGCAGGGCTGACCGGGGACTCCGCCGGGATCAACGGCTCCGTCCGGCTGCTCGCCGAGGTGACCCGGCTCGGGCACCCGTTCGGGCTTCCCGTCACCGGCTTCCCCGGGATGACCGTGCCGTGACCGGCTGGACCAGCGCCGACATACCTGCTGGGTTCGCCAGCGAGGTCAGCCGGCACCCACCCGATCCGGGCATGCCGTCGGGCCGGGACTGGCTCGACCGCCTCCCCCGCTTGGTGACCGAGGCTCTTGCAGCGTGGGAGCTGCGGACGGACGGCCCGACCCGCTGGGGTCGCAATGCCGTGGTCCTGCCGGTGCGTCGAGCGGACGAGTCGACTGCGGCACTGAAGGTCGGGTGGCCGCATCGAGAGGCTGCCCACGAGCACCTGGCCCTGCGGGCCTGGGCGGGTGCGGGAGCCGTCCGGCTGCTGGCCGCCGACCCGTCCCGGGGCGCCCTGCTGCTCGAGCGGGTGGATCCCGACCAGGACCTCGACCGGTTGAGCGTCGAGGACTCCGGTCGGGTAGTCGGGGGACTGCTGCGCACGCTGGACCGGCCTGCGCTGCCCCAGCTCGACCCCCTCTCAACCCACCTGGAACGCCTCAGCGTGCGAGTGGACGAGGCGATGGCCGGCCCGGCCGCCGGGGTTGGTCGACTCCTGCCCCGGCGGCTGCTCGTCCAGGGGCGCGCGTTGTGCACCGAGCTTGCCGCCCGGCCTGGCGTGGACGCCCGGCTGGTGCACACCGACCTGCACGGACAGAATGTGCTGCACCGGCCGACCACCGGCCAATGGGTGGTGATCGACCCCAAGCCGATGGCGGCCATCCCGGAGTTCGCGGTCGCTCCGGCGCTGTGGAACCGGTGGCCGGAGGTGGTGGGCTCGGGTCACCCTCGGGCGCACCTGCAGCAGCGACTCGAGACGGTCTGCGACCACGCCCGACGGGACGCGGATCTGGCCCGGGCGTGCACGATCACGCGGATGCTGGGCAACGCGCTGTGGCTGCTGCGCGCTCCTGGGCCGCAGGTGCCGGCGGAGGTGACGGTGTGCGTCACGGTGCTCAAGGCCATGCTGCCCAGCTGATGCCGGGTCGTGCAGCTCACACCCGATGCGGGACTCCCACAGCTCTCACACCCGCTGCGGCAGCCCGAACTCGGTGTAGACGCCCGGAGACCACAGCACCGAGTCCGGGGGGGTCCGCGCCGGCAGGTCCGGCAGACCGCTGGCCCGGACCAGCTGATCCTCCAGCCGGGTGACGCGCGCGGAGTGCAGGGGCCAGGGGCCGTGTGTGTTGGGCACCCACAGGGTTTGTCCCAGCACCCGGGTGTGCAGGCCGAAGCGGGCGGTCAGGAAGTGCTCCAGCGGCCCCGGCTCGGCGAGCCGCTCCCTGATCTGCAGCGACACCCCAGAGGCCGGACGGGACCGGTGCGTGGCCAGCCGCGTCGTCCAGTAGTCCCGCACCGAGTGCACCCCAGGGGCGCTGCCGCCGCGCGAGCCGCCCATCCGGGCCCAGTAGTAGGGCACGTTGAACACCCCGCGCGCCCCGAGGACCACGGCGGCGCGCTCGGTCTCCAGGGACAGGAAGGTGACGCCGCGCCGCCCGGCGTCGTCGGTGGTGTAGACCCGCACGTTGCTCTCCCAGAAGGTCCCCAGCCACGGCACCGGGTGACCCCGACCGGGGCCGGCGTCGACCATCCGGAACGGGATGAGCCCTACCCATGCCGAGCCGTCGAACTCGTCGGGGCGGACACCGGGGGGCAGGTGCACCGCCACCAGCTCCGGGGCGATCCGCCAGTGCAGGAAGGCCAGGTCGCACCAATGCTGGCTCATGATCGCGGGTCCGCGCAGCGGTGGCCCCTGCGGGCGGATCGGCAGGAGCACGGGTGGTGCAGCGGACGTCGGCATGACTCCAGTGTGGACCGCCTCCCCGGTCCAGGCGAGGCTGCCCTCAGCGCAGGATGGCCACCGGGCACTGGGAGCGGTTGATCACGTTGCGCCCCACCGACCCGAGCCGCAGCTTGCTCAGGCCCCCCTCCCCGCGGGCGCCGACCACGACCAGCGCCGCAGCCAACGACAGCTGCGCCAGCATCGTGGCAGCCGGAGTCTGCTGCACGTGCTCGCGGAACTTCAAACCCGGCTGCTCCCGGCTGACCACGCCCCGTGCGTGGCTGACGTGATCGTGCGCCCCGTGCCGAGCTCCTTCGACCTCGACGTGATGCCAGTCCTCGTCGCCGAGGTAGACCCGGGTCCAGTGGTCTGCGGACGGCGCCTGCCAGGCCGCAGCCAGGACCAGCTCGGCGCGGGTCCGCGCCGCGAGGTCGGCAGCCCAGCGCACTGCGGTGTCGCTGCCCTGCGACCCGTCAATCCCGACGACGACCGGCTTGCGGCGGCCCGGCAGCACCTCGCTCCCGGCGGGCACGAACACCACCGGGCACTCGGCGTGGGCAGCCACCGCGGGGACCACCGAGCCGGAGTCTCCGGAGAGCCGCCGCTGGTGCCGGTCGCCGAGCACGATCATGGCCGCCTCGCCGGACAGCTTCTGCACGGCCTCGGCGGCACCCTGGTCACTGGTCCGGGTCCGCACCTCCAGGCCCGGGGCAAGGGCCAGGGCCCGGTCACGACCGGCGGCGGCGACCGCGTCGGCAGCGACCTCCACCGCGACATGTCGCCCGACGAGCTCCGTGGCGCGCGGCTGCGCCCGGCCCCAGGCGAAGAGCACCACAAGGGGCAGCCTTCTGCCCTCGGCCTCGTGGGCCGCCCAGTCCACGGCGTCCCTGGCACTGGACGATGCGTCATACCCCACCACGATCGGGGCTCTGGTCTGGCTCATCATCCGTCCTCTCGTTCCGGACACCATATTGCCCTTTCGCCGCAACGCACCAGAGGTTGCGCCGCAGGACTGAGCGAAGTCCGACTGGCAGGGTGGTGCTCGTGGCCAACCGACTCGCGGACTCGCTCTCCCCCTACCTGCGCCAGCACGCCGACAACCCGGTGTGTGGCCCGATGGCGGGTAGCGAGGTGGCCGCTACGCGTGCAGGTCCGAACGTGCGATCATAGATCTGAGCCGAGGACGAGGAGTGGCGATGGTTGTCATGGATCGCGAGACGCTCGCAGATCTCTGCCGTCATTTCGACGTGCGCCGGCTGTCCGTCTTCGGTTCTGCGATGACGGATCGCTTCGATGAATGCCGCAGCGACGTCGACTTTCTCGTGGAGTTCACCGACAGCTCCGCGGCAGGGTTCGATGCCCGCTTCGGCTTGAAGGAAGCGTTGGAAGCCCTCGTCGGACGTCGAGTCGACCTGGTGATGCCGTCGGCCATGGAGAACCCCTACATCGCGGCCTCCGTCGAAGCCACTGCCGAGCAACTCTATGCGGCCTAAGTCCCTCGCTTTTATCGGGGACGCTCAACGCGCTGCTGGCCTTATCCAGCAGTCCGTCACTGGCCACGTTCTGGCGGACTACCTCCGTGATCCCCTGTTGAAGTCTGCAGTCGAGCGGCAGTTCGAGATCATCGGTGAAGCGCTGAACGGGCTGAGCCACACTGATCCGGACGTGGCGGTCGGAGTACCGCACCTGCCGAGAATTGTTGCCTTCCGCAATGTCCTGACCCACGGATATGCCGTGATCGACGACGAGATCGTTGGGGAGGCCGCGACGACCAAGGTGAGCGGCCTCGTCGAGACGTTGGATGGCCTGCTCAATGATGTCGCCGGGTCCGGGCATGGTTGATCCGTGCTTGCTGCCCGGTGGTGGGGGACTTGGGGCGGAGATCAGAACGGTCCGAGTGGCTCGATGAACCGACTCGCAGACTCGCTCTCCCCCTACCTGCGCCAGCATGCCGACAACCCGGTGGACTGGTGGGAGTGGGGCGAGGATGCCTTCGCGGAGGCGAGGCGGCGCAACGTGCCGGTGCTGCTCTCGGTCGGGTATGCCGCGTGCCACTGGTGCCACGTCATGGCACACGAGTCGTTCGAGGACGAGCAGGTCGCCGACGTGCTGTCGAAGGGGTTCGTGGCGATCAAGGTCGACCGGGAGGAGCGGCCCGACGTCGACGCGGTCTACATGAGCGCCACCACCGCGATGACGGGGCACGGCGGCTGGCCGATGACCTGCCTGCTCACGCCCGAGGGGCAGCCATTCTGGTGCGGCACCTACCTGCCCCGACAGCAGTTTCTGGCGCTGCTGGACGCGGCCGTGCAGGGCTGGGCAGACCGGGAGACCGAGCTGCGGGAGGGGGGCGCCCACGTGGTGCAGGCGCTGCAACAGGCTCAGACACGCAGCGGCGGCCGGCACCCGGTCGACGACGAGATGCTGAGCGCGGCGGTGACCGCGCTGGCACGCGACTACGACTCCCGGAACGGCGGGTTCGGGGGTGCACCGAAGTTCCCGCCCTCGATGGTGCTGTCCTTCCTGCACCGCCACCACGCCCGGACCGGCGACGCCCAGGCCCGGGAGATGCTGCTGGGCACGGTGCGCGCGATGGCCCGCAGCGGGACCTACGACCAGCTCGGCGGCGGGTTCGCCCGCTATGCCGTCGACGCGGGCTGGGTGGTGCCGCACTTCGAGAAGATGCTCTACGACAACGCGCTGCTGCTCGGGGTGTATGCGGAGGTGCTGGCGTCCGCGGACGGGCCCGACCGTGCCCTGGCGCAGCGGGTGGTGCGCGACACCGTCGGCTGGCTGCTGCGGGAGATGCGCACCGCACAGGGCGGCTTCGCCTCCTCTCTGGACGCCGACACCGAGGGGGTCGAGGGCGCGACCTACGCGTGGACGCCGGCGCAGCTCGCCGACGTGCTGGGCCCGGCCGACGGCGCCCGCGCCGCCGCGCTGCTGCAGGTCGACGAGCAGGGCAGCTTCGAGCACGGCACGTCCACCCTGCGCCTGCCACAGGATCCCGAGGACCCGGCGTGGTGGGAAGATGCGCGCCTGCGGCTGCTCGCGGCCCGCGACACCCGCCCCCAGCCGGGCCGGGACGACAAGGTGGTCACCGCCTGGAACGCGCTGCTGGTCTCCAGCCTGGCCCGCGCCGGAGCGTTATGCGGGGAGCCCACCTGGGTCGAGGCGGCGCAGGAGTGCGCCGACCTGCTGTTGCGGACCCACCTGGTCGACGGCAGGTTGCGGCGCACGTCGCGCGACGGCGTGGTGGGAGCAGCCGAGGGGGTGGCCGAGGACCACGGCAACCTGATCGAAGCCCTCAGCGTGCTGCATACCGTGACCGGCGAACCCCGCTGGCTGGAGGCGGCCGGGAGCCTGTTGGCAGATGCGCTGGCCCGCTTCGGCGCGCCGGACGGTGGCTTCCACGACACCGCCGACGACGCCGAGGAGCTGGTGCTTCGCCCGGTGTCCAGCGGTGACAACGCCGAGCCGTGCGGCCACTCCGCCCTGGCCACCGCCGGTGTCCGCTATGGCGCTGCCGCCGGGTCGGCCGAGCACCTGCAGCGCGCCCGCGAGGCGGTGGACGCTCTGGGCGATCTGGCGCGCCGCGCTCCGCGGTTCGCCGGGTGGCTCCTGCGTGCCGCCGAGGACCTGAGCGCCGGACCGGTCCAGGTGGTCGTGGCCCACGGCGGACGGACCGATCGGGCTCAGGATCTGCTGGCCGCCGCGACGGACCTCGGCCCGGGGATCGTCGTGGTGCAGGGCGAGGGAGACGACGAGGGCGTGCCGCTGTTGGCCTCGCGTGGGCCCGTCGACGGCGCACCTGCCGCCTACGTCTGCCGCGGCACGCTCTGCGACCTCCCGGTCAGCGCACCGGCGGCCCTTCGAGCATCCGTGGCGCGGCACCGGCTGGGCGCAGGCCAGCGTCCCTAGGGTGAACAGATGAGCCGAGCAGCGGTGGGGGCGGTCAGCCTGCTGGCGTTGCTGCTGGTCGCCTGCGCCGGATCGAGTCAGGACGACCACTCAGCGGGCAGCCCCGAGGCGGCGAGTGAACCACCCCTGGTGACCGCGCAGGACGCGAGCACCGCCGAACCCTCCGCGGACCAGGCACCCCGCACCGCGGCGCCCACGGTGCGGCCCTCCCCCGAGAGCGCACCCACCACCGGGTCGCCGGCTGGCGAGGCGCGGGTGACCATCGGCGCCACCGGCGATCTGCTGGCTCACGAGAGCGTGATCGACAGCGCCTCGGCCAACACGGAGGGCACCGCCTACGACTTCTCCCCCATGTTTGCCGAGGTCAACGATCTGCTCCGGGAGCCCGACCTGAGCCTGTGCCATCTGGAGACCCCGCTCTCCCCGGACAACACCGAGCTGAGCCGGACCGGGGTGTTCACCTTCAACGCACCCCACGAGCTGGCCGACGCGGTCGCCGGTGCAGGGTGGGACGGGTGTGAGTTCGCCTCCAACCACACCATGGACCGCGGACTGTCGGGGCTGGCCGAGACCGAGAGGATCGTGCGCGAGGCAGGCCTGGGCTATGCGGGCCCGACTGCAGACAGGGAGCGGGCCGGCATACCCGAGACGTATGACGTGCGCGGCACCCAGGTGGCGCACTTGGCCTACACCTACACCTACCCCAACGACGGGTCCCCGACCACGGTGGTGCCCGGGAAGGCGCCGTGGCTGGAGCGCAACCTGTGGCCGGCGATCGGCGCCGGCGGCATCCTCGACGACGCCGCCAGGGCACGAGCAGAGGGTGCCGCCTTCGTCGTGGTGAGCATGCACTGGGGTCAGGAGTACCTGACCGAGCCCACCGAGCAGCAGCGCTCGCTGGCACGCGAGCTGCTCGACTCCGGGGACGTCGACCTGATCCTGGGCACGCAGGTCCACGTCGTGCAGCCGTGCGAGAAGGTCAACGGGAGATACGTCTTCTACGGGCTGGGCAACTTCTTGTCCAACCAGTCCCCCGACACGACAGGAGCCAACCTGGTCACCGAGACACAGGAGGGAATGGTCGCCCGGATCGTCCTCACGCGCACCAGCGACGGCGCAGTGCGCTCGACCGCGCGCTACCAGCCCACCCGCGTGGACCTCGACGGCCATGTGGTGCGGCCGGTCCCACCGGACAGCGCCACCTACCGCCGCACGGTCGGTGCCGTGCAGCTCCTCGGTCCCAATGCCTGCGATGCTCGACCGATGCCCTGAGCAGGCACGCTGCCGACTCGGCTCAGCCCTCGAGCTGGGCGAGGGTGTCGTAGCCGATCTTGAGCGTGAACGCCGTGACCAGGACGACGAACACCACCCGCACGAAACCGTCCCCCCACCGGACGGCGGCGCGGGCCCCCAGGTAGCTGCCGAGCACGTTGCAGGCCCCCATCACCAGACCGACCTGCCACAGCACCGCGCCTTGCGGGATGAACACCAGCAGCGCCGCCAGGTTGGTGGTCAGGTTGGCGATCTTGGCCTTCGCGCTGGCCTGGAGGAACCCGTAGCCCAACAGCCCCACCAGGGCGAAAACCAGGAAGGACCCCGTGCCTGGGCCCAGGGCTCCGTCGTAGACGCCGATCGCGAACCCCACGACACCGGCGACCACGTGGTGGCGCCGGCCGGTGAACCGCAGCGCGGCCACCCGGCCCATGCTCGGCTTGGCCAGGGTGTAGCCACCGACGGCGACCAGGACGATGAGGATCATCGGGTTGAAGGCCGCCCGGGGGATGACCGAGCCGATCGCGGCCCCGCCCAGGCTCCCCGCGAAGGCGAAGCCGGCCATCGGCAGCGCAGTGCGCAGGTCTGGCCGGACCCGTCGGAAGTAGGTGATCGAGCTGGTGGTCGTCCCGCAGATCGAGCCCAGCTTGTTGGTGGCCAGCAGCTGCACCGGGCTGGCCTGCGGGAAGCCGATCAGCAACGCCGGGAGCTGGATCAGCCCTCCCCCGCCGACCACGGCGTCGATCCACCCGGCGGCGAAGCCGGCCAGCGCCATGGCCGCCAGCAGCCACGGCGACAGGTCCTCGATCACCCGCCGCTCGCCTCGACCTGCCAGCCGCGCACGATGCCGGCGATGTCGGCCAGCTGGTGGGCCACCGCGTCCGGGGTGGCCTCGACCGCGACGTGCTGCGAGGCGGGGATGTCGCTGTGCGGGATGTGGACGGCGCGCATGCCGACCTGCTGCGGGCCGTGCACGTCCTCGTAGATCCGGTCGCCGACGTAGACGCAGCGCTGCGGCGGCACACCGACGGCAGCCGCGACGGCGCGGAAGGCGTCCGCGTGCGGCTTGACCACGTCGATCTCACTGGAGTAGACGTCGCCGTCGATGAGGTCCAGGACACCGTCCCGGGCGAAGATGCCGCGGTGGTAGTCCCGGCTCCAGAGGGTGTTGGACAGCACCCCGACGCCCAGACCCTGTCCACGCAGCCATGACCACAGCGGCAGCACCTGCGGGTCGGTCCAGGTGTGCGGCTCCCAGAAGTCCTCGTATGCGGCGCTCACCTGCGGGGTATGCAGTGTCTCGCCGTCGAGCCCGGAGGCGTGGATGGCGTGCCGCAAGACGTCGGCGAGCCGGGCGCTGCGGTGCTGATGCTGCTCGCGACCCAGACCCCACATGTGTGCCTCGGCGGCCAGCAGCGCTTCGGTGAGCGTCTCGGCCGCCGCGTCGTCCCCGGGGTGCGCGTGCGCCGCATACGTGCTGCGCCACTGGGCGCGCAGGTCCACCGTGTGCCAGGGGGTCAGCGTGCCGCCCCAGTCGAAGATGACCGCCTCGACGGGCTGCATCAGCCCGCCCGCCCCTGGCCGATCTCCAGCAGCACCTCCGGGACGGCCTCGTCCACCGCGACCTCGCGGCGCGCCCCGGTGCGCCGGTCCTTGATCTCGATGACCCCATCGGCCAGACCGCGCCCCACCACCACGATGGTGGGCACGCCGATCAGCTCGGCGTCCTTGAACTTCACACCCGGGGACACCTTGGGCCGGTCGTCGTAGATCACCTCGACACCACGGTGCTCCAGCTGTTCCACCAGGTCCGCGGCGGCCTCGAAGACCGCAGGGTCCTTGCCGGTGGCGACCACGTGCACGTCGGCCGGGGCCAGCTCGCGCGGCCAGCACAGCCCGATCTCGTCCAGGGTGCCCTCGGCGACCGCGGCCACGGCCCGGCTGACGCCGACGCCGTAGGAGCCCATCGTGACGGTGACCAGCTTGCCGTGCTCGTCGAGCACCTGCAGGCCCAGCGCGTCGGCATACTTACGACCCAGCTGGAAGATGTGACCCATCTCGATGCCGCGGGCCAGGGTCAGCGGGCCGCCCCCGTCGGGGCTGGGGTCGCCCTCCTTGATCTCGGCGGCCTGGATGGTCCCGTCGGCGGTGAAGTCGCGGCCGAGCACCAGGTCGAAGACGTGCCTGCCGTGCTCGTCGGCCCCGGTGACCCAGGCCGAGCCCTGCGCGATGGAGGGGTCGAGCAGGTAGCGAATGCCGGAGGCTTTGTCCTTGCCGAGCACGCCGGGACCGATGTAGCCCTTGGCCAGCGCCGGGTTGACGGCGAAGTCCTTCTCCTCGAAGGGCTCGACAGCTGCCGGGGCCACGGCCGCCTCCAGCCGCTTGGCGTCGACCTCACGGTCGCCGGGGACGCCGATGGCCAGCGGCCCACGGGTGCCGTCCGGGTGGGCCAGCATCACGACGACGTTCTTGAGGGTGTCCGCGGCGGTCCACTCCCGGCCGTCTGCCCGGGGGTGGTCGGCGTTGGCGGCCGCGACCAGGGTGGCGATGGTAGGCGTGTCGGGGGTGTCCTCGACGTGCGCGGCAGGCGTCTGCGCCGCGTCGACCGGCTCGGCCTGCGGCACCACGACCGCCTCGACGTTGGCGGCATACCCGCTGGCCTGGCAGCGCACGAAGGTGTCCTCGCCGTGCGGGCTGACGGCCAGGAACTCCTCGCTGGCCGAGCCGCCCATCGCGCCGGAGTCGGCGTGCACCATGACGTACTCGAACCCGAGCCGGTCGAAGATCCGCACGTAGGCCGCGCGGTGCCGCTCGTAGGCCGCCGCCAGCCCGGCGTCATCGATGTCGAAGGAGTAGGAGTCCTTCATGATGAACTCGCGGCCGCGCAGCAGCCCGGCGCGGGGACGGGCCTCGTCGCGGTACTTGGTCTGGATCTGGTAGAGCGTGAGCGGGAGCTCCTTGTAGGAGGAGTACATGTCCTTGACGGCGAGGGTGAACATCTCCTCGTGGGTGGGGCCGAGCAGCATGTCGGCGCCCTTGCGGTCGACCAGTCGGAAGACGTTGGGGCCGTACTCGGTCCACCGCCCGGTCGCCTCGTAGGGCTCCCGGGGCAGCAGCGCGGGGAAGCTCAGCTCCTGGCCGCCGATCGCGTCCATCTCCGCGCGCACGATCGTCTCTACCTTGCGCAGCACCCGCAGTCCGAGCGGCAGCCAGCTGTAGACACCGGGCGCGGCGCGGCGGACGTAGCCGGCCCGCAACAGCAGCCGGTGCCCCGGCAGCTCTGCGTCGACCGGGTCCTCGCGCAGGGTCCGCAGGAACAGGGTCGACATGCGCAGGGCCACGGGGGCACTCCTTGATCTCGGGTAAGTCGTCGCACACGGGCGTGCGGGTGTCCGCGGCAGGATATCCCGTCTCGGGCGTGGGCTAACCTGCCCGCCTGCTGGCAAATGTGCAGGGTCCTCGGTGACCGCCGAGCTGGTCCTGCTCACCCAGGTCGTCTACTGGCTCGCCCACATCTACGCCGAGATGGTCGGGGATCGCATTCGGACCCGAGTGCCGACCCGCCCCGGCCAGCTGCGCCACGTGATGGAGCAGGAGTGGCCGCTGGTGGCGGTGTCGTTCGGGCCGCTGGCGGTCATCGTCCGCTGCGCTGCGCTGGGCCTGTCGGACAACTCGGCGGTGCTGGCCGGGTTGTGGGCCACGATGGCCCTGCTGGCGGGTTGGGCCCTGCTCGCCGGCCGCCGGTCCGGGCTGCGCACCGCGGAGATGCTGCTCTACGTCGCGGTCAGCCTGGCTCTGGAGTTGGCCCTCATCGCGATCAAGTCCCTGCTGCACTGAGCCGCTCGATGACGGGGCTTCGCCGAAGTGCGAGCCCGCCTCAGCAGCGCAGCTCGGCGACGGCGTCGTGCAGGGCGTCAACCAGGCGGTCGACGTCGTCGTCGTCCGTGTAGGCCGAGATGCCGGCGCGAACCGCACCACCATCGCCGAGGCCCAACCGCCGGGAGGCCTCGATCGCGTAGAAGTTGCTGCACGGGGCGTTGACCCCCTCGGCGGCCACGTGTCGGCTCAACCGCAACGACTCGATGCCCTCGACGGTGAAGTACACCGTCGGTGTCCGGTCCCCGGCCCGCGAGTAGGAGACCAAGCCGTCGACCTCCTGCAGTCGTGCCTCCAGCCGGCCGCGCAGGGAGTCCTCGTGCTCGGTGGCCGCGGCCAGCGACGCGGCGATGCGGGCGCGGCGGTCGCCGGTGGCCTCGGGGTCCAGACCGGCGATGAAGTCCACCGCTGCGGTCGTGCCGGCCAGCAGCTCATAGGGCAGCGTCCCCAGCTCGAACCGCTCGGGCACCCGGTCGGTGGACGGCGCCAGCTTGGCCGGGTGGAGCGTCTCCAGCAGCACGGGGTCGGCGGCCTGCACCCCGCAGTGCGGCCCGAAGAACTTGTAGGGCGAGCACGCGATCACGTCGGCGCCCAGCCTCGCCCGGTCGAGCGGCGCGTGCGGAGCCAGGTGCACCGCGTCCACATGCACGAGCGCACCCACCGCGTGCGCGGCGGCGGCGATGGCAGGGACGTCGGGCCGGGTGCCGATGACGTTCGAGGCGGCGGTGACGGCCACCAGCCGGGTGCGCTCGCTCAGCTGCTCCTGCACCGCCTCGACCGGCAGCCGCCCGGTGTCGGCGTCGAAGTGCGCCCAGCGCACGCCGGCACCCACCGCCTCGGCGGCCTGCACCCACGGCCGGATGTTGGCGTCGTGGTCCAGCGAGGTGACGACGACCTCGTCCCCGGGCCCCCAGCCTCGGCTCAGGGTGCGGGCCAGGTCGTAGGTGAGCGCCGTCATACTGCGCCCGAAGACAACTCCCCCCGGGTCGGTGCCCAGCAGGTCGCCCATCGCCGCTCGTGCCTGCTTGACGACCCACTCCGCGCGGCGCTCGCTGGCGGTGACGTCGCCGCGGTTGGAGATGCCCGAGGTCATGGTGTTCGCAACGGCCTCGGCGACCGAGGTGGGGGTCTGCGAGCCGCCCGGCCCGTCGAAGAACGCGATGCCCTGGTCCAGCGCGGGGAACGCCGCTCGCACTGCCTGCACGTCATACGCCATGTCCGGACTGTAACGGCAGAGTGGCCGGGGACGTTTCACAGCTCCGGCCGTGGCGCGGCAGGCCTGTCCCGGTCCTCAGTCCGTGCCGAGGTATGCCTGCACGACCCGGTCGTCGGCCAACAGATCCTTCGCCGGACCGGAGTGGGCCACCTCGCCACTGCTCAGGACATAGCCGTGATCGGCTGCCCGCAGCGCCCGGCGGGCGTTCTGCTCGACCAGGACCACCGTGGTCCCGGCGGTCCGGATCTGCTGGATGACGGCGAACACCTCATCGACGACCTTCGGCGCCAGGCCCATCGACGGCTCGTCGAGCAGGATCAGGCGTGGTCCGGCCACGAGCGCCCGCCCGATGGCCAGCATCTGCTGCTCCCCTCCGGACAGCGACCCCGCCGGAAGCGTTCGTCGTTGCGCGAGAACGGGGAAGCGCTCGTAGACCTCGTTGATGCGACCACCTCCGGAGTGCCAACCCCCCAGCTGCAGGTTCTCGGCGATGGTCATGGTGCCCAGCACCTAGCGCCCCTCGGGCACCTGCACCAGGCCCTGCTTGACCAGCCGGTGCGAGGGCGTGCGGGTGATGTCCTGCCCGTCGAAGCGGATCGTGCCCGCGCTCGGCCGCAGGATGCCGCTGACCGCGTTGATCACCGAGGTCTTGCCTGCCCCGTTGGCTCCCACCAGGGTGATCAGCGAGCCCTCTGCCGCCTCGAACGACACGTCGTGCACCGCCTCCACCCGCCCGTAGGAGACGGCGAGATGCTCGACCTGCAGAATCGGTGTGCTCACCGGGCCTCCTCGTCCTCGGCGCTGCCCAGGTAGGCCTCGACCACCGCTGGGTCGTCTGCGATCTCCTCCGGGGTCCCGGCCGCGATCACCTCACCGAAGTTGAGGACCACGATTCTGCTGCACGTCTGCATGACCATGCCGACGTTGTGCTCGATCAGCAGCACGGTCAACCCGTCGTCCGCCAGGGAGGCGATCAAGGTGGACAGGGCCTGGGCCTCGACGTGGTTCATGCCCGCAGCGGGCTCGTCCAAGATCAGCAAAGAGGGGTCGGCCGCGAGGGCACGCGCGATCTCCAGGCGTCGCTGGTCTCCGTAGGACAGCGCCGAGGCGGTGACGGCGGACTTCTCCGCCAGTCCGACGCGGTCCAGGCACCGGGCGGCGTGCTGCAGCGACTGCTGCTCGTCGCGTCGCGCTGAGGGCAACCACAGCAGGCGTCGGATGAACGTGGGCCGGCTCACCAGGTGAGCACCCACGAGGGCGTTGTCCAGCGCCGAGAGCCGAGGGAAGAGCTTGGAGTGCTGGAAGGTGCGGCTCACCCCGGCGGCGGCGACCCGGTGCACCGAGGTCTGCCCAGGCTGCACGCCGAGCACCTCGATCGTCCCGGACGTGGCCGGGACCAGCCCGCTGATCATGTTGACAAGGGTGGTCTTGCCGGCCCCGTTGGGACCGATCAGCCCGACGATCTCGCTGCCGGTGACGGCCAGGTCGACCTCGCGGACGGCGTGCACTCCGCCGTAGTCCTTGTCCACCCCGCGCAACGTGATGACCGGCTCGCCGGGAACGGGGTGGACCCGCTGCGCCAAGCCGGCGTGTCCGCTGTCCGCATGGGCCTCCCCGCTGGCGGCCATCGTCACCCTGCGCGGGATGAGACTGGCCAGCCCGCCCGGAAGGAACAGGATCACCACGAGCAGCAGCAAGCTGGCCAGGAAGGGCCGGATCCACCCCGCGTCGATGCCGGCCGCGCGCTGCACCTCCGGCACCATGGTGAGGAACCCGCTGCCCAGCACCGGGCCGATGAATACGGTGGAACCGCCCACCACCGCCGTGACCAGTCCGTCGATGGCAGTGGTGAAGCCGAAGTCCTGGGGGGCGATCAGGCGCACGAAGTAGGCCCAGAGGGTGCCGTAGAGACCAGCGACGGCACCTGCGGTGACGAAGGCGGACAACCGCCGCCACGATGTCAGCGCCGTCGCTGACCCCGCCGTCGATCAGCACCGCAGCTCGGGAGCCGATCGCCTGCACGATCTCGGGCAGGGCCACGAGCGGAGCCACCGCGCGGTCCAGCTGACGTCCACCGTGGTTGGACACCACGACCCCGTCGGCCCCGGCCGCCACGAACTCCCGCGCGTCGTGCGGGCTGAGCACCCCCTTGACCAGGATGCGGCCCGGCCACACCTCGCGCAGCCACCCCAGGTCGTCGACGGTGATCGTCGCGTCGAACATGCGGTCGACGAGGTCCGCGACCGTGCCGCCGCTCTCGCGCAGCGACGCGAACTCAAGAAGGTCGGTGGTCAGCAGGTTGGCCCACCAGCGCGGGTGCATGCTCATGTCGGCCAGCGTGCGCAGCCGCAGGGCCGGGGGAATGGTCAGACCGTTGCGGACATCTCGCAGCCGACGTCCGGCCACGGGAGTGTCGGCCGTGAGCATCAGGGTGCGGTATCCGGCAGCCGCAGCCCGCTGCACCAGCTCGGTCGACTGGGCGCGATCGCGCCACAGGTAGAGCTGGAACCAACGCTCCGCATCCGGCGCTTCCCGGGCCATCTCCTCCACCGACACGGTCCCCATGGTCGACAGGGTGTAGGGGACACCAGCCGCCCTCGCCGCGCGCACGACGGCGAGCTCGCCCTCATGGTGCATCATCCGGGTGAAGCCGGCGGGCGCGAGTCCCAGCGGCAGCGCCGCGCGGCGCCCCCACAGCGTGGTGGAGGTGTCGATCTCGCTCAGGCCACGCAACACCCTGGGGTGGACTCGACATCGTCGTAGGCCGCTCGGGCGCGCCGCAGACTCAGCTCGGCCTCTGCACCGCCGTCGGTGTAGTCGAACACGGCCCGGGGCACTCGTCGGGCGGCGAGGGTCCGCAGGTCGGCCACGGTTGCGGCCTGCTGGACCTGGTGCGCCCTGTGACGCAGCCGGGGCCGCTCGAGCTGCACCATCGGCGCCAGTTCGGCCCACTTCGGCAGGCGGCGGACGATGTCGGCCATACGCTCCGGGACCTCCTCGGGCATTCGACATTGGATGCGGGCGACCCGGGCCAGGCTGGACCACCTGAATGGAGACTAGGGCATCGAGAGGCCATGGGGATGGCAAGTCGGGTGGTGTCGTGCTCGATGACGGGGCCCGGGTGACCCCGGTGTCGACGCCGGCGTGATGGAGTGGGCTGGTGACCGTAGACCCGCATGCATGGCTGGAGGATGCGGACGGGGCCCAGGCGATGGCCTGGGTCCGGGACCGCAGCGCCGAGGCCGAGACCGACCTGCGCGCCGATTCCCTCTTCGAGGACCTGCGCTCCGGCATCCAGGATGCCCTGGAGGCCCGGGACCGGATCCCCATGGTTGCCCAGGTGGGCGAGCACCTCTACAACCTGTGGACCGACACCGACCACCCCCGCGGGGTATGGCGGCGCACCAGCTGGGCGTCCTATCGCACGGCCCAGCCGGACTGGGAGGTGCTGCTGGACCTCGACGCCCTCGGTGAGGCGGAGGGCGAGACGTGGGTGTGGCACGGTGCACGGATCCTGCGCCCCGACCACGACCGGGCCCTGGTGGCCCTGTCCCGGGGCGGCTCGGACGCCGACGTCACCCGTGAGTTCGACCTGGCCACTCGCGAGTTCGTCACCGGCGGCTCGGGCGGCTTCGTCCGCGAGGAGTCCAAGGGGTCGCTGTCCTGGATCGACCGGGACACGGTGTTCGCGATGACCGACGTCGGTCCCCGCTCGATGACCCGGTCCGGCTACCCCCGCACCGTGCGCCGGTGGCGCCGCGGCACCGCCTTGGCCGACGCGCCGCAGGTGTATGCGGGGGACGCCGAGGACCTGCTCGTGGCCGCCTCCCACGACCCGACCGCGGGCTTCCAGCGCGACGTCGTGCAGCAGGCGTTCGCGTTCTATCGCAGCCGCACGCTGTTGCTGTCGACCGGTCAAAACGGCAGCGCCGCCACCCCGATCGAGGTGCCGGAGTCGGCTGAGGTCGACCTGCACCGCGAATGGCTGACCGTGCACCTGCGGCACGACTGGGAGGTGGGCGCGGGGCGGCGTGAGGAGGCCGGCGACGGCGGCGAGCGCACGACATACCGGGCGGGGTCTGTATTGGTGATCGAGCTGGACCGGTTCCTGGCCGGCGAGCGCGATCTGCACCCGGTCTTCACCCCGGATCCTCACACCGCGCTGACGGACTGGACGTGGACCCGCAACCATCTGGTCCTGACCGTGCTGCGCGACGTGCGGCACGAGGTGTGGGTCTGCCGTCCCGGCGAGCAGGGATGGCACGAGCACCCGCTGGACACCGGCACGTCCGACCTGGCCACGGTCAGTGTCGCTGCCGTCGACGACGAGGTGAGCGACGACCTGTGGATGGTCACCACGACGTGGACGACACCCATGACCCTGTCCGTTGCCCACCTCGGCACGGGGTCCGGTGACGGGTCGGTCGAGGTGCTCAAGAGTGCGCCGGAGCGCTTTGACGCCTCGGGGCTGGAGGTCAGCCAACACTGGGCGACCTCGACGGACGGGACGCAGGTGCCCTACTTCCAGGTCGGGCCCGCAGCCCTGCCGCTCGACGGCACGACTCCCACCGTGCTGCACGGCTACGGTGGCTTCGAGATCCCGCTCACCCCCGCCTACGACCCGATCCTGGGCCGGGCGTGGCTCGCCCGCGGCGGCGTGTATGTCGTGGCCGGCATCCGCGGTGGCGGCGAGTTCGGGCCGGCCTGGCACCAGGGTGCGCTGCGCGAGCGGCGGCACCGCGCCTACGAGGACTTCGCCGCCGTCGCCCGGGACCTCGTGGCACGCGGGGTGACCTCGGTGCCGCACCTGGGCTGTACCGGCCGCTCCAACGGCGGGCTGCTCGTGGGCAACATGGTGACCGGCTACCCCGAGGACTTCGGTGCCGTCGTGTGCCAGGTGCCGCTGCTGGACATGCGGCGCTACCCCCACCTGCTGGCCGGGGCGTCGTGGATGGCCGAGTACGGCGACCCCGACGACCCGGACGACTGGGCGTTCCTGCAGACCTTCTCGCCGTATCACCGCTTCGACACCGACCGCCCCACGCCACCGACCTACCTCGCCACGACGAGCAAGGACGACCGGGTGCACCCCGGCCACGCCCGCAAGATGGCCGCGCTGTTGCGCTCGTCCGGGCGCGAGGTCACCTACTGGGAGCAGACCGAGGGAGGTCACGGCGGGGCCTCCACCGCCGAGCAGTTCGCCCTGTGGCACGCGCTGCCGTGGACCTTCCTGCACCGTCACCTGACCTGAGCTGCTGCTGTAGGCGACCGGGCCGAGCGGTCACAGCAGGATGGTGCTGAACATCCCGGTGTCCTGGAAGCCGACCCGTCGGTAGGTCGCCAAAGCCGCGGTGTTGTAGTCGTTGACGTAGAGCGTCACCGTCGGCGCGATGTGTCGCAGGGTGTGCTCGACCACCGCAGCCATCGCGGGCACCGCGAGGCCCTGCCCACGGCATACCGGGTCCACCCACACCCCTTGCACCTGCGCGACACCGAGGGCCACCGAGCCCAGGTCGGCCTTGAAGACCACGCGCCCGTCCTCCACCCGGATCAGGGTGTGCCCGCGCTCCAGCAGCCGGCCGACGCTGCGCCGGTATGCGGTGTCCGAGCCGCGATAGGGCGGGTAGCCGATCTCCTCGGTGAACATGGCCGCGGCGGCGGGAGTGACGAGGTCGATCTCGTCCGGCCTGGCCACCCGCACCGCGGAGTCCACGGCGACGCCTGTCCGGCCAGGTGGCCGGTCGATGGTCAGGACGGGCTGCCGGCTGCGCACCTCGCGGGCAGGCCCCCAGCTGGGCGCCAGCAGCGACCACAGCTGATGCACCTGCTCGGACGGCCCGAGGATCGAGGAGGCGTAGCGACGACGCTTGACCACGCGCGCAGCGAGGGCACGCAACGCGGTGGCGCTGCCGCCGACCGGCACGACATTGGCCGAGGACCAGACCAGGGCCTGCTCCCCGTCCCGTTCGTAGGCGAACACGGCCGAGCGCCGAGCCTCGAGCCCCCCGTCCTGGAGCCGGGCCGCGACAAAGACGTGCCGGACCGGGTCGGTGGCACACACGCTCAACGCCCACTCGCGGTCGGTCGCGCTCAGCGTCCGGGTCGCGGTGGTACCGAGAAGCATTCCGACAGCCTGCCCTAGACCTCCTTGACTGTCGATCGCGGTCACAGGGTAAGTTCCCTTGCCAGGTCAAGTCGTGCTTGACCCTGCGCCAGGATCCCGCTCGACCGGCAAGGAGGCCATTCATGCACGCACTGCCCTTGACCATCCAGTCCAGGCAGGATTCCCTGCGAGCGCTCGGCGAGAGCGGTGCGGACGGACCGCCGATCGACGTGCTGGTCATCGGGGGTGGGGTCACCGGTGCCGGCGTCGCCTTGGACGCGGCGACCCGTGGGTTGTCCACCGTCGTCGTCGAAGCCCAGGACTGGGCCTCGGGCACCTCTCAGTGGTCGACCAAGCTGGTGCACGGCGGGTTGCGCTACCTGCAGATGCTGGACTTCAAGCTGGTGCACGAGGCACTGACGGAGCGCGGCCTGCTGCTGTCCAAGCTGGCACCGCATCTGGTCAAAGCCATGCCGTTCCTGATCCCGCTGGAGCACCGGGTCTGGCAGCGCGCCTACTACGGCGCGGGCGTCACGCTCTACGACGCGCTGGCCAACATCATGCCGGGCCGGCGCGCCCTGCCGATCCACAAGCACCGCACCCGCAAGGGCCTGAAGAAGGAGTTCCCCGACCTCAACCACGACAGCGCCATCGGTGCGGTGCAGTACTACGACGCCACCGTCGACGACGCCCGTCTGGTCGCCACCCTGGTCCGCACGGCCGTCTCCTACGGTGCACGGGCCGCCAGCCGGACCCAGGTGGTGCAGATCACCAAGGACGAGTCCGGGCGCGCCACCGGGGCGGTCGTGGAGGACCTGGAGACCGGTGAGCAGATCACCTGCCGTGCTCGGCACATCATCAACTGCACCGGGGTGTGGACCGAGGACGTCGAGCAGCTTGCCGACACCGAGGGTGGTCTCGACGTCCTGGCCTCCAAGGGGATCCACCTGATCGTCCCCCGCGACCGGCTGCAAGGCACCTCCGGCATGCTGATCCAGACCGAGAAGTCGGTGCTGTTCTTCATCCCCTGGTCGCGCTACTGGATCATCGGCACCACCGACACGTCGTGGGATCTGGACCGGCAGAACCCCGTGGCCACCGCGGCCGACATCGACTACGTGCTGGAGCACGCCAACTCCGTGCTCAACATCACCCTGACCCGGGACGACGTGACCGGCTGGTATGCCGGACTGCGGCCGTTGCTGCAGCCCGGGACCAAGGAGGGCACCAGCTCCTCGAAGGTCAGCCGGGAGCACACGGTCGCCAGCCCCATCCCCGGCCTGACGGTCATCGGCGGCGGCAAGCTGACGACCTACCGGGTCATGGCCAAGGACGCCGTCGACTTCGCGCTGGGCAACCAGGCGGAGGAGCTGTCCTGCCTGACCGACGAGATCCCCCTGCTCGGCGCCGTCGGCGAGGGAGCGATGCGCCGCCGGATGCCGGCGCTGCAGCGACGCTTCGGCTGGTCCGACATGATGGTCGACCACCTGCTGCACCGCTACGGATCGCTGATGGAGGAGCTCGTCGAGCTGATCGAGCAGGACGAGTCGCTCGCCCGGCCGCTGGAGGAGGCGCCTGCCTATCTGCGGGCCGAGATCTCCTACGCCTGCTCGCACGAGGGGGTGCTGCACCTGGAGGACCTGATGTGCCGGCGCACCCGGCTGGTCTATGAGGTCAAGCAGCAGGGCCTGCCCGCGCTCCCTGAGATCGCCGACATCGCCGCCGGTGTTCTCGGCTGGGAAGCCGAGCGTCAGGAGCACGAGGTGTCGGCCTACCGCTCCCGGGTGGAGGCGGAGACCGCGGCAACGTTCGCGGCCGACGACGAGGCTGCCGCCGCAGCCCGGGCGCGCGCCGCGGACATCGCCCCCATGCACTCGTTCGGCAGCCTGCAGGGCAACACCAGCAGCTCCTGAGGTCACCTGACCGCATCGCATCAGCGCACCGTGACGGCGCCGAGCCACCAGCTTCACCCCACCACGGCAGTCACCAACTCAATGAGGAGAGCACTAGATGGGTCAGGTATTCGTTTCCGAGGTTAGGGCTCTCCACTTAACCGGACTAGGCTCGACCTATGATCCCGCTACGAGGCGGCCGGGACTACCCGCGGTCGGTGGGTGAGTTCCTGGCGTGGTTCGCCACGGACGCGGCCTGCCGGGACTATC
>NZ_JBPCKQ010000072.1:0-15855 GCF_051004135.1 Ornithinimicrobium sp. | reverse complement strand
CAAATTCCTCAGCCAGGACCAGCTCGCCCGATATCAACCGTGGTTCAACAACGCCCGCCGCCTCAAGGAGCTCATCGCGATGCTGCAAATCGCATCAGTGCACGCAGTCGAAAGACACGAAGGCTGGAGCAGCCCCGCCGCAGGCGACTGAACAGCCCCGCCGCAACGCCTTCGACGCAAGACACCCGCCGACATCACCCGGCACGTCCATGCACGTCACTCCAGGGGGGCCGCACCCTTCCCATTCCCACCCCGCAAGCGGGGCCCAGCGCCCGCGTGTCCCGATGCAACGGTTCCAGTGGAGGGGCCCTTGCGGGGATCCTCACCGGGCGGGGCTTACGGACACCCGAGCATGCATCTCCCATCCTGACCTGGGCCGTTCGCGTATGACGTTCCTAACCGAATCAGCTCTCGTGCTCGGCTACTCCGTCGGGGGGAAGTGGCCGAGCAGTGCTCTGAGCAGTGCTCGGGAATCACTGTCGGCATTCAGGACGAGAGGATGCTCGTCTCGGCCAGGTGGCTCGAAGGCTTGCAAGTGGGCAAGCCAGCACCTCATCCCGTACGTCGCCCCCCGTCGCGGATCGATGTGGTTGTTCGCCCGCCTGCCGGTGACCAGCTCCGGGTCCGCCTGCAGGTAGATCAACCGGAAGTCGGCGCCTAGCGCGCGGGTCAGAGTCCGCCAGTCGTCGCGCAGGAACCGAGGGGAACTCGTGTCATCAACGATTGCGTCTCGTCCTGCCCGTATCGCCGTCACGCGGGCGTGGGCGATCCGGTGGGTGAGGGTCCACTCCGTTACCCCGGCCCCGTCACCGCTGACCAAACCTCGCTCAAGGTTGAGGGCGTCCAGACTGATCAGCTCGGCGTTCAACGGCTGAGCCAGCACGCCGCGCCAGGGTGCTCTTGCCGCAGAACGCTGTCCCGCAGAAGAGGATCATCGAGGGCCGGTCGCGAATCTGCATCCCTCAGCCCAGCACGACCGTGGGCGTCGATCAGGTGCGGCCCGCGGGTCGAGCAGCCCCGCTCGGGTTGTCGAAAGCGACGATGTGCATCGTCTAGCCAAGGTGCCCCTTGTGGGGTGCCCGTTCCGGGCTGAAAATGGGGTTGTGGTCGCCTGGGTGACGTCGTTGTTCCTATGGTCCGTTGAGGCCGTCGTCTAGCCGGGCGGTGGGAGTCACGTGGTGGGCTCTTCAGTGTTGCCGGTGCGCAGGTTGGTTCCGAGCACGAGGACTAGATTCGCTTGTTCTGCCCTGGTGGCTCCTCCCAGGTGGTCACACCGTGGCTGGTGTCGATCGTGTGGAAGGAGATGAGGTGGGTGTTCCGCGAGTCGCAGGACGATGAGCAGATCATCGAGCGTGTCGCGGCCTTGGATATCGGCAAGGCCGAGGTGGTGTGCTGTGTCCGGCTGCCAGGTCCAGCCGGTGGCAAGCATCGGGTCCAGGAGGTCACGACGCATTCGAGCATGACCCGGTCGTTGACCGAGCTGGCCAACCGATTGGTCGAGCTGGGAGTGACCCGGGTGGTGATGGAGGCGACCAGCGACTACTGGAAGCCACCGTTCTACCTGTTGGAGGCCCACGGGTTGACGCCGTGGCTGGTCAACGCCAAAGACGTCAAGCACCTACCGGGGCGGCCCAAGACGGACCTGTTGACCGAACTAGCGAGCCGGTCTCTTGACTTTGGCCTGCGGCGGCGGTCGGCGCTGGCTAGGTTCCGTTCTTGTGATCAACGACGCGGATGTGCCACGGGAGCTGTCCGGCTTGGTGGTGCCGCTGCGCGGCTCGCTTGAGGCGACGGGCGACTTGTTTGTGCCGTATCGACTCGTTGATGCTGGTGGTGCGGCGGTCGTGCCGGTGGCCGCGTTCTTCGCGGAGTTGGCTGCGTGCGGTCGGCCGGCGACCACGCAGCGTTCGTATGGGATGGATCTGCTGCGCTGGTTCCGGTTCTTGTGGACCCTGGGGTTGGACTGGGATCAAGCAACTCGGGTCGAGGCGCGGGACTTCTGCCGCTGGCTTCAGGTGGTCGTCAAACCGACCCGCCCGCATTGGCGTTATCCGGCCGGTGATGCTCCGGGATCAGGTAAGGAGTCGGCCCCGGCGGAGGTCAACGAGGTGACCGGTAAGCGATCGCGCGGGGAACGGTACGAGGCCTCGACGGCGGCGCATTGCGAG
This sequence comes from Ornithinimicrobium sp., assembly GCF_051004135.1. GTDB lineage: Bacteria > Actinomycetota > Actinomycetes > Actinomycetales > Dermatophilaceae > Ornithinicoccus. Next base: position 13,687 of record NZ_JBPCKQ010000072.1, on the reverse strand, counting down.
AGCGTGCTGCGTGCCTTCTACGACTTCCATCTTGAGGCTGGGACCGGGCCCATGCTCAACCCGTTCCCGTTGGCTCGGCGTTCTGGGTCCGGGCGTGCACGGGGCCACCACAATCCGATGGAGCCGTTCGCCAATCAACGCAGCGGACGATATCGCCCGAAGGTGGTGACCAGGGCGCCGCGGAGCATCCCGGACGATCGGTTCGACGCGTTGTTTACGCAGCTGGGGTCGCACCGGGATCGGGCGCTGGTGGCGTTCTGGGCCTCGACCGCAGCGCGGGCCTCGGAACTGCTTGGCGCCACGGTCGCCGACGTCGACCCGGGACAGCAGCTGATCACCGTGCTGCGCAAGGGCACCCGGGTGTTGCAGCCGTTACCGGCCGCACCGGACGCGTTCGTCTGGCTGCGGCTCTATCAGGCCCAGCTGGCCGAGCTGGTGCCTGCGGGCCGGGACGAGCCGTTGTGGTGGACCCTGCTGCGACCGTTCCGGGCGTTGAGCTACGACGCGGCGCGAGCGATGTTCACCCGCGCCAACCACGCACTGGGGTCGAACTGGTCGCTGCACGATCTTCGCCATACCGCCGCGTATCGGATGGCTCGGGACCCGCTGCTGCCCCTTACCGACGTGCAGTGGGTCCTGGGTCACGCCCACCTGTCGACCACCCAGAGGTACTTGAACCCGGTGACCGAGGACGTGGTCGCCGGGGTGCTCGCCTTCCACGCCCGACACCGCGGCCACGACTCGGCCGCGTCGTCGGCGCCCGGATACCGGGCCGAGAGCCTGCAGATCCTGTTCGGCGAGGACAAGTCGTGACTGCCACCGGTGGGCCGGTGATCACGGCGCTAGGAACCGATGCGCGGGCGCCGGCCAGCGGGCCGGTGAACACGACCGGGGCGCAGTTGCTGGCCGTGTTCCCACCCCGCCCGATCGTGCCGTCATGGCCAACGACCGAGGCGAGCCGATCCGCGGTGCTGGCTCGGGTCCTGGCCGTGCCGTTCTTGTTGGACAGTCCAGGAAGCCAGCGGAACCGCCGGATCGGAGTCTTGGCCGTGTTGAGCTGGCTGCAGACTCATCCGGGAGACAGTTGGCAGCAGCGGTGGATGGCCAGCGGCGCGGAGCAGCAGAGCGACTGGCGGGACGCGGTCGCCGTGAGGACCGCGGACCGTTCTCGGGTGAGCACGGTCTCCGGGAGGCGGCCGCCGCACCTGAGTCCTGGCCTGTTGGTGCTGATCTGCGCCGACGTGATCCGGCCCAGCCTGGCTTGGCTGCTGCGCTTCGCTCCGGCGCGGCGGGGACTGGCCACCGAGATGGCCCGCGACCGCGACCGCGTGGCGTTCGCGTCGCTGGAGCAGTGGTGCGCTCAGGGCCGGATCGGACTGCAGGCCGGTCAGCAGGCCCTGAGCAGGATTGCGGTCATCCTGGCGGCCAAGGGCGGTCCGGTTGCCGCAGTCCGAGTCGGTGACTGCGTCGAGCTTCTTCAGGTCGCCGCCGCCCTGCGCGCTTCCTCCGGCTCCGAGGCGCACGCACACAGCCCACTCTTTTATCAACTGCTGCGTAGTCACGGTGCCCTGGGCGAGGATGCACCCGCCGCGATCGAGATGTTCTCCGGCCACGGGCAGCCGACCTGTGAGCAGTTGATCGACCGCTATCAGATCGCCTGCCGACCGGTGCGCGACGTGCTGGTGGACTACCTGCGCGAACGCCAACCGTCGGTGGACTTCTCCTCGCTGCAACGGTTCGCCTACCTCCTGGGCAAACTGTTCTGGGCGGACCTGGAGGCCCACCACCCCGGTATCGAGTCCCTGAAGTTGCCTCGCGATGTCGCCGCGGCATGGAAGCAGCGGGTGATGACCCGGACCCGCACGACAACCTCTCCCGCCGGCGAACAGGTCCAGCTGACTTCCACGCGGCTGGACGGACGCAGCGTCCTGTCGGCCGTGCGTACCCTCTACCTCGACATCGCCGAGTGGGCCGACGACGACCCGTCCCGTTGGGGTCCGTGGGCGGTCCGCTGCCCGGTCAGCGCCAGCGACGTGTCCCACAAGAAGGACCGGTCCCGGCGCAAGTCCCGCATGGACCAACGCACCCGCGAACGGCTGCCAGTGCTGCCGGCACTGGTGACCTGGGTACAGGCCGAGCGGACCCGCACCGCCGAGCTGCTCGCCCAGGCCCAACGAACCCAGCCTGGTGAACTGTTCACCGCCATGGGCCAGACGCTGCGCCGCACGGTGATGAAGACCGAGACCACTAGCCGCACCTGGGCCGAGCATCCAGACACCGGCCTGCGCTGCGATCTGACCTTTGAAGAGCACCGCGGGTTCTGGACCTGGGCGATGGTCGAGGTACTGCGACACACCGGAATCCGCATCGAGGAACTGACCGAGCTGTCGCATCACAGCCTGATCCAATACCGGCTGCCGGACACCGGCCAGCTGATCCCGTTGCTGCAGATCAGCCCGTCCAAGACAGACGCCGAACGGCTGCTGGTCATCTCCCCCGAGCTCGCCGATGTCTTGTCGACCATCGTCGCCCGGATCCGTGCCGGTCAGCCCCACGTGCCCCTGGTGGTCTCCTACGACAAGAACGAGCGCGTATACAACTCGCCCATGCCGTTGCTGTTCCAATGGCATCGACACCTTGAGGACCGCGCAGTAGCCGAGACCTCGATGCGCAGCTACCTCGACCACGCGCTCAGCGTGCTCGGCGTCAAGGATGCGGGAGGTCGCCAACTGCGCTACACCTTTCACGACTTCCGAAGGCTGTTCATCACCGATGCGATCATGCATGGCATGCCGCCGCACATCGCCCAACTCGTCGCCGGGCACCGCGACATCAACACCACCATGGGTTACAAGGCCGTCTACCCCGAAGAAGTGATCAACGGGCATCGGGCATTCATCTCTCGGCGCCGCGCGCTGCGGCCCAGCGAGGAATACCGCACCCCCACCGACGAGGAATGGGCCGAATTCATCGGCCACTTCGAGCGCCGCAAGGTATCCGTCGGCGACTGCGGACGCTCCTACGACACCCCTTGCATCCACGAACACAGCTGCCTGCGCTGCCCGCTCCTGCGCCCAGATCCCACCGCCCGGGCACGCCTGGCCCAGATCCGCGACAACCTCATCGCCCGTATCGCCGAAGCCGAATCACACCACTGGCTCGGGGAAGCCGAAGGACTCAAGGTCAGCCTCGCCGGCGCCCGCGCCAAGCTCGCTGAGATGGACCAAATCACCGTCCGCCGGGCCCAGACAGTCCAACTCGGAGCCCCTACCTTCACCGACGCCGCCGGCCGGACGGACCCCGACGAACCCACCCAGCCACAAGACCAGCCCCTGACCTGACCGACCAGACCCTGCCTCCTCCCGCCCACGACCACCCCCTAGTTCGGAGAAGATGTACTGGACGCGGTGTGGCTGTGCAAGGTCGCCGAACGACAGATGCTGCGGCCCAGTTTCGTGCCGCCGCGCGACATCCGAAAGCTGCGGGATCTGGTCCGGTACCGGGTCGACCTGGTCGGTGTCCGCAACTCGGAGAAGAACCGGGTCGAGAAGCTCCTCGAAGACGCCTGCATCAAGCTCTCGGTCGTGGCTTCGGACATCTTCGGGGTCTCCGGGCGGGAGATGATGTCAGCGATGCTCGCCGGGGAACGCGATCCTGTCGTGCTGGCCCAGATGGCCAGGTCACGGATGCGAGCCAAGATCCCCCAGTTGGAAGAGGCGTTCACTGGTCACTTCGATGACCATCACCGGTTCGTGCTGGCCCGGATGCTCGGCCGGGTCGATTCCGCCGATGCCGACATCGCCGCTGTGGACCAAGAGATCGAGAAGTACCTGGCCCCTTTCGATGACGCGGTCGACCGGCTCGATGAGATCCCCGGGATCGGCCCGACCGCAGCCGCGCTCGTCATCGCCGAGATCGGGATCGACATGAGCCGGTTCCCCACCCCAGGGCACCCGGCCTCGTGGGCCAAGTTCGCACCCGGGATCAAGTCCTCCGCCGGCAAGAACAAGGGCAACGGCTCGACCGGGCACGGCAACCGGTACCTGGCCCGCGTCCTTGGCGAGGCCGCCGTCTCCGGCCGGCCGGACCGACACCTTCCTCGGTGCCCGCTACCGGCGCATCGCCCGAAGACGTGGAAAGAAGAAGGCCATCGTCGCGACCGGACGCTCCATTCTGGTCATCATCTGGCACCTCCTGGCAGACCCCAACGCGCGCTGGCACGACCTGGGCGCCGACCACTACGACCGCCACGTCAACGTCGGCGCCAAGAAGCGCAACCACATCCGTCAACTCGAAGCCCTCGGCTACACCGTCACCCTCGAACCCGTCGCGTAGACCCCACCCAAGCGCGCAGCACCACCACCCGCACCCCCGGGTACAGTTCCCCCTGCCCAGTCACCATTCATTTTCGGACTGGACTAGTGGTCCTGCCGGGTTGTCCCCGGCATCCGACCCGGTCAGCCGATCGCTCGAGGAAGGATTACCGTGGCTGGCATGCGATCACCGCAGATCGCAGAAGTCGAGCACGAGGAGCGCAGCCGATGAGCGGAAGCACCGGAAAGACAGACCCGCACGACGAGGACGCCATCGATCCGGACGGCGACCCGGAACTCAGGAACCCGCGGGACGAGCGAGACGTCAACCACGAGGACACCACCGACCCCGACACGGATCCTGACATCGTCAATCCACGGGACACCCGGACCGACTGACGACACCGATCGGTCCAACATCTGGGGTCAAGGAGAACTCCGCTTGCAAGATCGACAGGCCGTAACGGAGTGAGACAGGCTTCAACGACGTGGTATTCGACCTCGTCTCGGTGCAGGGTCACGCGCTGAGGGCTGGGCACGACTACGGCCAGTATGTGCGCGATGCCCGCAACGCAGGAAGGGACGACATCGCCAGTTTCTTCGAGCAGGTCATGGAGCGGGACTCCGAGCGGGCCAGGAGTGTCACGACTTCCTGAAGGAGATCACCAGCCAGGACCACGCGCCCCGGTCCGATGGATCGGGCGAGCTCACACATGGTGCAATCGACGGGACTCGTCGCGACCGGGGCGGGGCCGTCGTCATGAGTCATCGGCGAACGCTCCCGGCGCCAGCCCACCATGGCACTGCTCGAGCACCAGCAACTGTGACCTGGCCCGATCTTGCAGATCCGCCAGGTCACTCACATCCAGGCCGAGGGTATCGGCGTGCGCATCCAGGGTCTGCCAGAGGCTGAGCTTTGCGGCCACCCCGGCTTGGATCGCCTCGATCTCGACCAATGGTGTCGACGGGGAGCGGGACCACACCCGGCCGTTCCGCTTCAACCGCCCCACCGCCTCGCCGAATCGACCGGCGACCAGCTTGTGACGCTGCGGTCGGACCCCCACTCGCTCGATGATGTCGAGCAGGACCGCCCGATCGCGCTTGACCTGCGAGGTCAGTGTGACCAGTTCAGCGTGCATGCTCAGGTCGGTGTACTGGGAGGTCATCTGGGACAGACGCTGTATTGCGCCGGTGGCACCGCTTAGGTGGTCGCTGAGGTAGATAGTCAGTAGCTGCTTCTGCACAGGTAACCCCAATCATCGTCGTGCGGCCACCCTTTCGCGGAAGCGGGCGTCTTGGCACCTCGGACGGCGTTCAGCGGCTCGGGTCACATCTGTCACCGCCCCCAGCGAGTCTTCGGACCATCGCCAGGCACCGGCGTCAAGCCGAGGGCAGCCGAACCCCGCACCGCACCTTGGACGTCATCAGCCCCCTGGGCGTGGCGGGCGTTGATCGTGTCGGTCAGCGTGTGGTTCGCGCTCGACACCGGCTTCTCCCTCGTCGTCGGCGAGTGGCAGCACGCGCTCTTCATCCTGGCCTTCCTCGCAGCACTCGGCCTTCCGCTGCTGCTGTGGCGGCGAACCGAACGGGGCAGCGCCACACAAGCCCTCCACGATGCCCGTTAGCCGAACCGCTTGCGGCGACGCCCGACCTGACCGAGCTGGGGGCAGCGGCAGGCCGACGCAGTCGCTGCGGAACTGGAGCGGCGTCTCGACGGCGAAGCGGTCGGGATCATTGCCTCCGATCTGCTACGGGCACGGCACACTGCGGAGATCATCAGCACCCGAATCGGTGGTGACGTTCGGCTCGACCCCGATCTGCGGGAGAAGTCCTACGGCGATGCAGAGGGTCGGCCGAAGGCATGGCTTCAGGAACGACAGATCCCACTCCCGGAGCAGGGCGAGCGGCTTCGCCACGATGAAGGGATCGCCGGTGCCGAGACCCGCATGGATCGTGCACGGCGTGCCTATGCTGCCATGCAGCGCTTGATGTTGTCCGAGTTGGAGAACCAGGTTGTGGTGACACACGGCGGCACCGCAACGCTCCTACTTGCCGCCTGGATCGAGATGGCAATCGAGTCAGTCGGGCGGGTCCAGTTCGGGCTCAGTTCGGGCGGCATCACCGAGCTTTCCAAGAACGCCAGGAACCACAGCCACATGATCGCCCGGCTCAACGATGTTGGCCACCTTGAGGTGGCCGGCGGCTGACCTTGCCGGTCGCTTTGAGCCCGGTGAGGGACCTTCCCGCGCGCTCGCCGGCACCATCTCGATCCTCAGACGTGCCCGGTGGCCGATGGCTTACTGGACTGGGGAACGACCAGGCGTTTCCAATGCTTCGTCAGGTTTGTGAGCCCGGTCCGCTCATGATCCGTTCTCGGCGAGGATGGCAGACGCCGCTTCCACGAGTGTGGTGTTGTCCGGTGCGCGCGATCCGTCGGGCATCGTGAGGGTGTCTTCCAGGCCGATCCGGGTGGGCAGTCCGAGCCGGGCGGCGTGGCGCAGGGTGGGCCAACAGGTGTTGCCTTGGCCGTGCAGCAGGACGGGCAGCCCGGGGCCTGGCCCCAGCAGATCCAGCAGGCGGTCGGCCATGGCTTCGGCGTGCCACAACCCGGCCTCCACGCCCACCCCTCGCTCCAGCAGTGCAGCGGCCACGTCCTCGGCGCCGGTCTCGTGCCAGTTCACTGAGGCGAAGTCGGGCAGGATGGTCCATTCCCGGATTGCCTGTACCCGCGCCTGCCGGTCTGGCAGCACCCACGCGCCGGTGGCGACCCCGACCACGACACCGGGTGCATCGGCGCTGGCCGCTTCCAGGACCTCGGCCATCGCTGCGGCGTCGAGGGTGTCGACCCCCTGGTGGTCATTGACGTGTAGGTGCACCGCGTCGACCCCGGCGCCGTGAACCTTGGTTGCCTCGCGCGCCAACGCCGTTGCGGTCACCGGCAGTCGGGGATGCTCGCACGGCAGCCGCGCACCGTTCAGGCACGCTTGGAGCAGCCGGCCGTCTCCAGGGTCAGGCATCACGCGAAGGTAGCGCACTGAGGATATGCGGGTACATACCCAGGCGGCGGGTACATACCCAGGCGTGCGACGGTCGGGTACAAGGGGGATCGCCTACCGGTGTTCGGGTCACAGGCCCCCGGCCTGGCTCCGGAGGGGCGGCTGATCGTCCTATGCCCTTGGAGGCGCCGTGCGTGCGGCATCGAGCGACCCGTGCACGTGGCCACGACGATGGCCGACCTGAGTAACAGAAGAAGGAACCCGTCGCAGATCGATCGGCTACTGGGGTGCTGGCCACGGGTCCACTTGGCCGTGACCCCACCCGGTGAGGTGCTCGGCCAAAGCCGTCAGGGCGATCACCGCGACGACGATCAGGACCATGATCCAGACCGGCCGAACCATCACTAGAGCGAGGATGCCGATGGTGTCCAGGACGCCCACCAGCGCCCACCCGGGCAGACGCGCGGTGACACGCCCTGACCCCCAGCTGCCCATGAGAATCATCCGCTGGCCAGGTCGAGCAGGCCATCTGTGGGCTCGGTCCGCGGGCGGTTCCGGCGCCGAACCCGCAACCAGGTCTCACGCTCCTGAACGGTCAACCCACCCCAGATACCGTACGGCTCCTGAGCGTTCAGCCCATGCTCCCGGCAGGACTCCAGCACCGGGCAAGGAGCGCAGACCGCCTTGGCCTGGGTGACCAGCATGTCGCGTGTGTGCCCTCGCTCGGACTCCAGGAAGAACCTCTCCGGGTCCCCTTGGCGGCACACCCCGGCCAGTTGCCAGGCGTAGCGGTCGTGGGCCGGAGGCGGCAGGCGCTTGTTGTGGGCCACCGCGGCCACCTCCGATGTTGTCACGCGAGGAGCGATCCAACCCGAGGTCCGAGATGCCGCTTACGTTGTAAGCCTATGTAGAAGGTGGTTCGGACGCAATCTGTTGTCTGGATCGGGCCCCGGTGATAACCGCTTCGCGGTGGTCCCGCCTCGTCCCCGACCACAAAGTGCAGGGCGCTGTCACCTGGCCAAGATCCATAGCACCGGGTTGAGGGGAGCCCTACCTGTCACACCTGAAGACCGAGGTTGCCGCGCAGGGTTGTTTGGTCGTAGGACCGGCGGACCCGCCCGCGCCGCTGCAGTTCGGGGATGACACCGGTGACGAACTCCTCGAGCGACGAGGGGTAGAGCGCAGGCACGATGACGAACCCGTCGGCGGCCCCGATGTCGAAGAGCTCGCACAGGTAGTCGGCGACCGTGGCCGGGCACCCGGCGGGCTATGGATGGAGTTGGCTCATCGCCTGTTTTGCGGCGAGTTCACGCACGGTGAGGCCCTCTGCGCGGCAGGCCCGCAGGAGCACTTCTTCGAATCCGTCGCCGCCGGTGGCGCCTCGGTGGGACTGGACGAGGGCGGCGCCGGTCCCGTCTGGATCGAACCGATCTGGGTCGGTGTGCAGGAGCCGGGCAAGGAAGGTGAGGGTCTCCTTCTCGTCGAGGAACGACTCGAGTTCGGCCACGCGGTGCCGGGCTCCGGCGTCGGTGGCGGCGAGGATCGGCTGGACGGCGGGCAGGACCCGCAGGGAGTCGGGATGGCGACCGGGCGATCCGGCGGGGGTCAGCGAAGACGCGGTTGTCGGTGTCGAGGACGAGGGCCTCCGGCGCCCAGGTCTGCCACAGGTCGAGCACCGTGCGGGCGACCCGGTCGGCGTGGTCGTACCGCTCTGCCTTGCTGGGCATCGCGGACCAGCCCATGTTGCGGGCCTCGGCGTCGGTCGTGGAGGTGACGACGTTCCACGCGATCCGACCTCCGGAGAGGTGGTCGAGGCTGAGCATCGTCCGGGCGATCGAGTACGGCGGGAGGAACGTCGTCGACATCGTCGCACCGAGGCCGAGGTGGGTGGTAGCGGCTGCGGCGGCCGAGACAACGACGACCGGGTCGAGGTAGATCGTGCCCTTGCCGCCGGTGCGCACGGTGGTCGCGTAACTGCCCGCGGCGTCTTCGGGGACCGCGAGTGCGTCGGCCATGAACATCATGTCGAAGCAGCCGCGCTCGAGGGTACGGGCAAGGTCGGTGTAGAACCGGGCGCTGAGCCAGTCGGTACGCGAGAGCGGGTGGCGCCAGTTCTCGGCGTACTGGCTCGTCGGGGCGGTCACCATCGCCACGAGGTGCATCGTCTCAGCCGAAGAGGGCACCGGGCCCCTCCAGAATCTCCAGGGTCGCGCTGCCGGTCACCACGGCGGCGACGACGGCGAGAACGCCGGCTGCGAATCCCCAGTCGGCGCCGGTGACCCGGATAGGGCGCCAGGTCGTGCGTGGCTGGAGCCCGAGCCCGCGTGATTCCAGTGCCTGCGCCAGCCGCTCTCCCTTGCGGACCGAGACGACCAGGAGGGTGAAGGTCACCCCGGCGAGGTGCCGCGGGCTCCGTGGCGGCCGGGCGCCCTCGGGTAGGTTCATCCGCATGGTGTGAGCATGACGGATCGTTGACCACTCCCGTGGCATCTCCTGGAGCATCCGGTACCCGGCGAGGATCGCGAAGGTAACTCGGGGGCTGAGGTGGGCGTTTTGGTGCAGGCTCATCATCAGTGCGACCCCCTCGGTCGACAGAAGGAATCCGATGGCGAGCACCCCGATGAGCAGGGTGCGAGCCGCCAGCGCCGCCCCGACGCTCAGCCCCTGCTCGGTGACCCGGAGCGGGCCGGCTTGCCACAGGACCGTCCCCGGCCGGGACAGGGCGTTGACGATCAACACGCCGACCGCGAAAGCGAGGAAGGGCAGGTGGGCCAGGGCGAGCGTGTACGCCGGCACCCGCACCGACATCGCGACCCCGAGGAGCCCGAGAACGTACAAGACCGCCGGGGTGATGGGGTCCAGGAGGAATATCGAGACCAAGGAGACAACGGCGAGCAGGGCCAGCTTGAGCGTCGGGTTGCGGCGGGCGAGCGGGGAATCGGTGGCAACAGTGCCGGTCAGGGCGCTCACTGGGCCAACTCCTCGCGCCTGGGTGGGACCACGGCGTCGTCGAGTTGGCCCAGCACGTGTGCGGTGGCGCCGGGTGTGTGCTCGAGGAGCCATGCGACCAGCGGCGGCAGGGTGAGTCCGGCTTGGGCGAGCACGCAGGCGTCGGAAAGGACCTGCTCGGTCGGGCCGTCGGCGAGCACCCCGCCGTTGCCGAGGATGACGACCCGGTCGGCCAAGCCAGCGACGAGCCGCAGGTCGTGGCTGACCAGGACGACGCCGTCGCCCCGGTCGGCGACGTCACGCAGGGTCATGGCGGTGCCGATGGCGTCACGCCGGTCCAGCCCGAGGGTGGGCTCGTCGATGAGGAGCACGGGCCGGTCGTGGGCAAGCATGGCGGCCAGGCTGAGCCGGCGCTTCTCCCCGCCGGAAAGCTGGAACGGGTTCTGGCCGGCGAGGTGGGTGAGCCGGTGGCGCCGCAGCTGCGCGTCCACCACCTTCTGCTTGGTCTCCGCCGGCAGCCCGTGACCGATCTCCTCGCGCACGGTGGTGGCGACGAACTGGTGCTCGGGGTTCTGGAAGACCAGGCCGGGTCGCGAACCCCCCACGATGCCCGCCAGCGGGGACAAGAGCCTGGCCAGGGTGAGCAGGAGGGTGGACTTCCCGACCCCGTTGCCGCCGAGGAGGGCGATGACTTCCCCTGCCCGCACGGTCAGGTCGACGTCGGCCAGGAGCGTGCAGGACGCCTGAGCCTCGGGCACGGCTCCGGGGTGGCCGCGCCACTGTTTCTTGCTCGCCGATTCCGCTCGGCCGACCGCGAGGCCCCGGGCCGACAGGAGCACCTGTCCACCGGACCGGCGGGGAACGGGTTGGTCAGCCAGGACATGGAGCAGGTCGGTGTTCACCCTGGACCCCAGATCCCCGGCCGCATCGGTGAGCGCGTAAAACTCGGCGTCCAGCGGCAGCCAGCACCCGGCCGCGTGAAGCATGCCGGCGTGCTCGCGCAAGACGACGGCGGTCGACCCGTCGGCGAGCACCGTTCCGTCATCGCCGAGAACCACTGCCCGCCCGGGCAGACCGGCCGTCCCAGCCACCCCGGCCCACTCATCGAGCCGGTGCTCGATGAGGACCATCGCGGGCCGGTACCTCCCGATCGCCCCGGTCAGGGCCCCGCGTACCGAGGCGACCCCGGCGGGGTCGAGCATCGAGGTCGGCTCATCGAGTAGGAGCACCTCGGGCCCGGTGACCAGGGCCGCCGCGAGCGCGACCCGCTGAGACTCACCCCCTGACAAGACCGCAGTCGCCCGCTGCCGCAGGTGCCCGGCGCCGATAGTGTCCAGGGCGGCACGGATCCGTGGTCCGATGCTCGCTGGCTCGGTCGCGTGGTTCTCCAACGGCAAAGCCAGTTCCTGCTCGACTTGAGGCAGGCACACTGCGGCGGACGGGTCCTGGGCCAGCACCCCGAGGTGCCGGGACCGCTCAACAACACAGGTGGCCTCGGTTGTCGTCCCCGCGACGATCACCTCGCCGGTGACCGTCGCGGTCACGGTGTGCGGGATCACCCCGGTGATCGCGTGCAACAACGTCGACTTGCCGGATCCGGACGCGCCCAGGACGACGACCTGCTGCCCGGGTGCCAGTCGCAACGACACCGCGCTCAGCACGGGCTCGTCACGCCGGGGAAAGGTCACGGTTAGGTCGTCCAGCTCGACCACGGCCCTACCGTGCGTCCCGGCCAGGCGGGGGCGGTGCGCGGCTAGCTCACTCATCGCCCTGTCATCTCGCGGCCGATCGCGAAGTTATCGACCACGCCGGTGCGAGCCAGAGCGTCGACGATGACCTTGGCGAGCAGCCCACCAAGGATGATCCCGGACAGGGCCTGCATGACCAGGCGCAGGAAGAATATGTCCTGGCCATACCAGCCGAATCGGAAGGCTGAGTAGAAGAACACCATGCTGGCACCGAGCAGGCCGGAGAGGGCGAAGACGCCCCAGCCGAACCGCTTGTACCTCATCAGCGCGAACGCCACCTCACTACCGGCGCCCTGGATGGCTGCGGCAATGATGAGCGTCGGGCCGACCGGTGAGCCGAGGAAGACGACCTCGACGACCGAGGCGAGGATCTCGGCAATCACACCGGACAAAGGCCGGCGGATGATTGCCACGGCGATCGGGGCGACCAGAAGCCATCCGCCAAACAGGACGTGCTGGGAGAGGTCGCCTGCCGGTCCCATCAGGATACTCAGCCCGTTCCAGGCCTGGACAAGCGCCCAGTAGGCGAACCCGAAGACGACACCGAGGACGACCATGAGAACGAGGTCCTTCATCGCCCAAGCACGGCGGGGCCGGGTGACCGGCGCGTTGTGCTCGGTGGTCATAGCGCTGGCCTTCCTCGGGACTCGGCCGGGCTCGGCGAACCGACCGAGACGGTGAGATGGGTGACGACGTGGGGGACGACAGCGCCCACCTGAGCCCACGCGTCGACGACCGTGGCGAGCACCTCCGCGAGGTCGCCAGTCAGCTTCGTGGCGTAGTGGTTCGCACAGGCCGCGACACCCCGGGCCTGGGCCGCGGCGATGGCGGCCTCGATGTGGACCATATGGTCGCCCTGGCCCGAGCCGCCATCAAGCAACGGGTACAGCGACCACTGGGCAGCCGCACGAATGCCGGTGGGCTCCAGCGCCACCGACGCCGTTTCGGGTAGGCCAGCAACGTCGAGGTGGCACGACGCCTCCCCAGGACAGCCGCGCGAGAGGAGGATATGGGCGACCACATGCCCGGCACCGCAGCGCCGGAACGCGGCGGCGATGAGCGCCGAGGCGAACGCGGCCAGCCGCTCCTCCGCCAGCTCGGTGCGCGCACCGACGTAGGTACTCACCTCGTCGGTCTCGACGAGGAGATCATCGCTCAGGCCAGCGCCGATGACGTCCGCGAGCGCGCCGAGGATGACCTCTTCGAAGTCGTCGCAGTGCGGGTGGACGCTCAGCCGCATGCCGACACCGAGTTGCTCGGGCATCGCGCCGGCGGCCATCTGCTGGTCACGCTGGGGGCTCATCATGGTCCCTTCAGGACCCGCGGCTACTTCGAGACCCAGCCCGACGACAAACGTCGGGCAGGTGCCCTACTCCCTACGCCGGTACGAACCGGATCAGGTTGACGGGTCTGCGGGCTGTCCGCACTCTCAGCGCCTTGCGGCGCTCCCCGGGGGTCTGGACCAATGCTACCCCGAACGTACGGGCCGGGTCACGACGTCTCGTCGAGTGTCACACCGACCCACACCAGAACTAGACAACCAAGCGCGCCAAGGCTGACGTTCCGCACATCTCGGATGGAGTATCTGCGCAATTAGGGGCGCTGCGTGTAGGCGCTGGGGGGCAGGCCGAGGAGTTCGAGGAGTTGCAGTTGCTGGGTGGTGAGTTCGGGTTCGAAGGTC
>NZ_JBPCKQ010000071.1:0-6681 GCF_051004135.1 Ornithinimicrobium sp. | reverse complement strand
TTGGAAAGGTCCCCCGGCCGGCTGTGCTACCTCGGAGAGGGGGCGCGACGGAGCGGATATGTGAAGACCGTCTGGCTGCGTCGGGCGTCATCAACACATCAGCGCCATCTGGCCGTCGGCGACCACGGAGCGACGCGTAATCCACAGGCGGGTTAGTACCGCACCGGAAGCCTTTTCGAGGTCTAGATGCGGCGGGTCTCATGAGCCCACATGGCGAGCTCCACGCGGTTGCGGGCGCCGAGCTTTCTCATGAGGCTGCCCAGGTGGGCCTTCACGGTGCTTGTGCTGATGTGCAGCTCGGTGGCGATCTCGTCGTTGGTGCGGCCCTGCGCCACCGGGACGAGAACTTCTTCCTCACGGGCCGTGAGCGGTTCAAGGGGCTGGCTCGCTCCGTTCTGTGAGTGAGCGAACGCTGCGAGCAGGCGGACCGTCACACTGGGATCGATGAGCGCATCCCCGTCAGCCGCGGCGCGTATCGCCTGGGTCAGCAGCACTGGTCCGGCGTCCTTGAGCAGGAACCCGCGGGCGCCGGCCTTGAGTGCTCCGTGGACGTACTCGTCGAGGTCGAACGTCGTGATCACCACGATCGGCAAGGGGTCCGCGACGTCCGGTCCGGCGAGCTGGCGGGTCGCTTCGATGCCGTCCATCAGCGGCATCCGGATGTCGAATAGGCAGACGTCGGGGCGGAGCTGACGCGCAAGGCGCACGGCCTCACGCCCGTCAGCGGCAGCGCCGACCACCTCGATGCCGGGTTGGGCGTCGAGCAGCCTCGTCAGGCCCGTGCGGACGATGTGCTGGTCGTCGGCGATGAGCACTCGGATGCTCATCGTGCGCTCCCGGCGCGAGGCAGCGTCGCCTCGACCCGCCAGCCGCTATGTGCGGTCGGGCCGGCGTGGAACGTGCCGCCCAGGAGCGTCGCTCGTTCCCGCATGCCCACCAGACCGTAGCCCGGGGGGGTGCTCCCGGCCGTACCGGGTGCACCATCGTCGTCGACGCTCAGCCGTAACCCGTCGGGGTCTCCCGTGACAACCACGGTCACACGGGTCGCATGACGGGCGTGCCGTCGAGCATTCGTGATCGACTCCTGGGCCAGGCGGTAGACGGCGGACCCGACCGCGGGGCTGAGGTCGTCAAGCTCACCGGAGAGCACGACCTCGACATGAGGACGCGCGTCGCCGTCGCCGACGAGCCCCTCGAGGTCGGCCACGCCCGGCCGCGGCGCGAGCTCCGTGCCCTGCGTGGAGCGCAGGACGCCCACCATGGCGCGCAGCTCGGTGAGCGTCCGGGAGGCTGCATCCTCGATGGTGACCAGGGCGTCGATCGCACCCTCGGGGTCCGAGCGTGCGACGGCCCGTCCCGCCTGCGCCTGGATCGCGATGCCCGAGACGTGATGGGCCACGGTGTCGTGCAGCTCGCGAGCGAGCTGCTCGCGCTCGCGGGCCTTCGCTTCGTCGATGTCACGCATGCGGATCTTCGCGTAGAAGCGGACCGCCGCACCGAGCGCCGCGGCGAACAGGAAGAACCCGTATGTGCCGACCGTGTCCGACAGGCTCACGGGGTCGGCGACGTTGGTGACGGCCAGCCAGACCAGGATGACTCCGAGGCCAACCACGGCCTCACGGCCCGCCCCCCAACGGAACAGGGCGTAGGGCAGGAGCAGCGCCGCCGAGATGCTATACAGCAGAAGGCTCCCGTCGCCCGCGAGGATCCTGACGACGTCGACCGCCGTCCACGTGCCGAAGGAGACCGCGACCGCTCCGAACGGGTGCGTGCGTCGCCAGAGCAGGGGTGCCAGGACGGCGAGCACGGCGAGGAGCACCAGCGGGCGTGACGCCAGGTCCTCGCGGAGGACGGCTTCCACCACCGACCACGACACCAGCACCGCGACGAGCGCCCAGTCCCGCCACACCCGGCCAGGGGGGTTCGCAGGACGTGGCTCCGCCCACAGCGAGCGGAGCACGTGCGTGACCATCTGATCAGCGTAGGGGTCCCCCGGGACCGGCGTATTAGCCGAAAGTACGAGACGAGACCGTGCCATCGGCCAGTCCAGACCAGGCCCCGCGGCTGATGTGCCCGCCCCCGGGCGGCGGCGATGGTGGGAAGCACGATCCCACCGAGACAACGGAGCACATGATGAGAGCATCGCAAGACACCACCACCGCGCTGGAAGACCCGCGCCTAGCCGTGAGAGCGAAGCCGCCTCCGCCGGTCCCGATCGGCCGCGCCGAACGCTCGCTGGCACCGGACATCGCGCGCGGAGCGATGCTCTTGTTCATCGCGGTCGCGAACGTCGGGCTCTACCAGTGGGCCCGGCCCCTGGACGAGTACGGCCACCTGGCCGACGCGACCGCCTGGGACCAGGTCGCGCACTTCCTCGAGCAGCTGCTGATGGCTGAGCGCTCCCGCCCGATGTTCGCGATTCTGTACGGGTTCGGCATCGCCGTGATGGCGTCTCGCATGACGGCCCGCGGCATCGATCCCAAGGGCGTGCGGCGGGTCCTGCGTCGACGAAGCCTCTGGTTGGTCGCGCTCGGAGTGCTCCACGCGACCCTGCTGTTCATGGGCGACATCCTGGCTGCCTACGGGATCACCGGCCTCATCGCCCTCGGCCTGGTCCACCTGCCCGACCGCTCGTTGCGCCGGTGGCTCTGGCGCACCGGCGCGTTTGTCGCCCTCGTGACCACCCCGCTGCTGGCGTACGTCCTCGGGGAGGCGGCTATGGACGAGCGCGTGGCCTCGGGGGACCACCCCGCCGGGGCCAGCTATCTCGCCAACATGGCGTTCGGTGTCTTCGCCAGCGGTGCCAGCATGGTGTTCGCCGGCCTCCTGCTCAGCTACGTCCCGCTCGTGATCGCCGGCTTGATGCTCCAGCGGGCCGGGTGGCTCGCGGCACCCGGTGACCACCTCCGTGCACTGCGGCGGGTCTTCTGTTCCGCGATGGTGGTGAACATCGCGACGGCCCTGCCGGTGTCGCTGATCAGCCTCGACATCTGGCACCCGGAGCCACCGGTCGTGTTCGTCGCCCTCTACGTCACCCTTCTCGGCGGCATGTACGCGGGGCTGGGCTACATCTGCGGCTTCGCGCTGCTCGCGCACCGTTGGTCGGCGCGGGGTCGCCGCGGCCTGCCCGGTGCGCTCGCGGCACTCGGCGAGCGATCGCTCACCGGCTACCTCGGGCAGTCCATCCTGCTCGCACCCCTCCTGGCACCGTGGGCGCTCGGCCTCGGCGAGGGCCTGGGGTACGTCGGGGCGTACGCCTACGCGGTCGCCGCCTGGCTGGTGACGGTCGTCGTCGCGGTGATGCTGGACCGGCGTGGTGTACGCGGCCCGTTCGAGACGCTGCTGCGGCGGCTGACGTACAGCGCAGGCCCGCCCACACGCCCCCACTGAACGTCCCGCAGTCCCACGAACACAAGGAAGGTCCCGGTCATGATCGAGGCACACGAGCTCACCAAGCGCTACGGCGGCAAGACCGCCGTGGACAGCATCAGCTTCACCATCGCGCCCGGCTTGGTCACCGGGTTCCTCGGGCCGAACGGTGCCGGGAAGTCCACCACCATGCGCATGATCATGGGACTGGACCGGCCGACGTCAGGCAGCGTCACCGTCAACGGCAAGCCCTACGGGCACCACCGGTCGCCGCTGGGCGAGGTCGGCGCGCTGCTCGACGCCCAAGCCGTCCACCCCGGCCGCAGCGCCCGGTCCCACCTGCGGACCATGGCCGCCACCCACAACATCAAGGCGTCGCGCATCAGCGAGGTGATCGAGATGACCGGCCTGGCCGGTGTCGCGAGCAAGCGCGTCGGCGGGTTCTCCCTCGGCATGGGCCAGCGCCTGGGCATCGCCGCAGCGCTCCTGGGTGACCCCCGCACGCTCATCCTGGACGAGCCCGTCAACGGGCTGGACCCCGAAGGCGTGCAGTGGGTGCGTCAACTCGTGCGCGGGCTCGCCGCCGAAGGACGGACCGTCTTCCTGTCCTCGCACCTGATGAGTGAGATGGCGCAGACCGCCGACCAGCTCCTGGTGATCGGCCGCGGCCGGATCATCGCTGCCGGTCCGGTCCAGCAGGTCATCGACTCCGTCTCCGGCGGCGCCGTGCGCGTGCGGTCCCCGCATGCCGGTGAGCTCGCCGCCGCACTGGCCGCGGACGGCGTCACCGTCACGTTGCCCGAGGCCGGGACCCTCGAGGTCAGCGGCACCACCGCCGAGCACGTCGGTGACGTCGCGTTCACCCGGGGGGTGGCGCTGCACGAGCTGTCCGCGCGCAGCGCCAGCCTCGAGGAGGCGTACATGAGACTCACCCAGGACGCGGTCGAGTACCGCTCCCAACCCGCCACCACCGCCCGCTACAGGACCGAGAAGGGCCAGAACCGATGAGCACTCTGACCGCCGACCCCACCGCGACCACCCGCGCCGCCACCTCGCCCAGCACCGCTGAGGTGAACACCACCTTTGCCGGCATCCTGCGCGGCGAATGGATCAAGCTGCTCTCGCTGCGCTCGACCTGGTGGGCCCTGACCTGCACCGCCGCACTCATGACGCTGGCATCGGTGGCCTACGCCATGTCGCTGAACACCATGGCGGCGGACCCCGTGATGGCCCCGAGCATGCAGCAGATGCACGGCGCCGAGATCGTCGCGAGCGGCTTCCCCTTCGGGATGCTGGTCATCGCCGTCCTGGGCGCCCTGTCCATCACCGGGGAGTACGCCACCGGCATGATCCGCTCCACCTTCGCCGCGGTCCCGACCCGGCTCCCCGTCCTTGCCGCCAAGGCCCTCGCCCTGGTCGTTCTGGCCGCCGCTGTGGCACTCGTCAGCATGACGCTGTCCTACCTGGTCACCATGGCCCAGCTCTCCCAGTACGACCTCGTCCCGGCCCTGGACGACCCCGGTACGTGGCGCGTGCTCGGCGGCGCGGTCTACTGCCTCACCGCCGCTTCCCTGTTTTCACTCGGCCTCGGCATGCTCCTTCGCTCCACCGCCGCCACCATCACCGTTGCCCTGACCGTCCTGCTGCTGCTGCCTGGCACCCTCAGCTTCATTACCCTGGACTGGGTGCAGACCATCGTCAGCTACCTGCCCCTGCCAGCGTCCTCAACGTTGCTCACCACCGGGACGACAGACGTGCCAGGTGCCAACCTCTCCACATACACGAGCCTGGTCGTGGTCGCCGCATACGCCGTGATCCCGCTCGTGACGGCCGCCGTGGCGCTGCGCCGCCGCGACGCCTGATGCTCTCCATCTCGAGAACCCCCAAGGAGCTGAGCCCCATGACCGCAGAGATCCTGGCCGTCACCGACCACCTGGTGCTGCGCCCGATGACGAGCGGCGACGCCTCGGCTCTGGCGGCATACCGGAGCGATCCGGTGCAGGCCCGGTACCAGTCGTGGGAGACGCCTTATTCCGTGGACAGCGCCCGGGCCCTCATCGCCCAGATGTGCGTGGTGCCGTTTGGGCAACCTGGTGTCTGGTTCCAAGTCGCCATAGAGACCGGCGGGCGTTTGATCGGCGACGTTGCGGTCCGCGTGGACGGGGACGATCCGCGTCTGGCCGAGGTCGGGTTCACGCTCGCCGCTGACGCGCAAGGCCGCGGGTTCGCCACCGAGGCACTGCGCACGGTCATGTCGTTGCTGTTCACCGAGCACGGCGTGCACCGGATCTCCGCGGACTGCGACACCCGCAACCACCGCTCGGTCGCACTTCTCGAGCGCGTCGGCATGCGCCGCGAAGCGCACCACCGGCAGTCCGCCTGGTGGAAAGGTGAGTGGACCGATGAGTACGTATACGCCATGCTCACCGAGGAGTGGCAGGACGAGAAACGTGGTGGCCACTAGGCGGAAAACCCTGAAGTCCGATGCGCCTGGTGCTTCTCGAAGCTACGGCGACCGCCTCCGCTTCAGGATTCCCTCACTGATGGCCCTGTGCCAGCGGCGCCAGCTTTCGGTGGCTGGGGTGCACCAACCAAAACCCCGTCGACCCATCCTGACCGAATTCGCCAGCCACACTCCTGCAGCGTCTAGGGCGTGTCCCGCGAAGATCCGAGGTGGGCTCGCGGTAGACACGGACGCATGCTCGATCGACATGATCTGACCGATGAACAGTGGGCTCAACTGGAGCCGCACCTGCCCCCTCAGACTGGTGGCCGTGGTGGGCAGTGGGCCGATCACCGCCAGGTGCTCAACGGGGTGATGTGGCGCACGCGCACCGGGTCGCCGTGGCGAGACCTGCCCGAGTGTTACGGGAAGTGGAAGACGGTGTACAACCGGCATCGTCGCTGGTCAGGGGACGGCACCTGGGAGCAGGCGTGGTCCAAGGTGCGCGTCGGCGCCGACCAGGACGGTGACCAGCGGTGGGTGGCCAGTGTCGATGGCACGGTGATCCGGGCGCACCACCACGCGGCCGGTGCCCGGCACGAACCACCCAAGGACATCCCGGCACACCGGTTGGCCCCGACTGTGCTGAGTGGGGGCAACGCGCCGGGCCAGCACACAGGGGGCAGGGTCGAATGACAAGAATTCTGGGATCGAGCCCCCGGTCGTCTCGGACCGGGAGGCGCTGGGCCGCTCCCGGGGTGGGCTGAGCACCAAGATCCACCTGGCCGCAGACACCCGGTGTCGGCTGTTGGCGCGGGTCACCACCGCCGGGCAACGGCACGACTCGGTGGCGTTCGAGGCGGTGATGG
>NZ_JBPCKQ010000070.1:0-4102 GCF_051004135.1 Ornithinimicrobium sp. | reverse complement strand
TTTCCACCGCCCGCAAGAACGGTGCACCTGTCCTCGACGCCCTAAGCGACCTCCTCGCCGGCACACCCTGGCTACCAGCCACGAACTGAACAACCAACTCAGCCCACCTGAGTAGTTACGTCGTACGACCGAATCACGTCGATGCGTTCACGCTGCTCCCAGAGGTCGTCTCCTGACATCCCAGCGGTCCGCAAATGGTCCGCAAGATGACACGCCGCGACCACCTCTGGCCAACGACGTCCAACAGTGCGAGCGTCGTGTTTGTGCAGGTCACAGCCATTTTTCAACGGTGACACACTGTCTCCAAGAGTAGCCAGTTCTGAGGGTTTTCGTTCCGCACGCCTTTGACCACGATCCGCGGATATCACGAGGCGCTGGCCGACGGGGTGCTGACCGGGAACCGCGCGACCTTCGCCATGGTCGAGGCCGAGCTGGGCCGGGTGGAGCGCCTCGTCGCGGACCTGACCCGGGTCACCGTCGCCGAGGAGCGTGGGCTGGACCTGCAGCCGGCGGGTGGGCGTCGCGGACCTGTTGCGGTCCGCGCACGCCTCTGCTGCGATGGCTTTCGAGGAGCGCGGGGTGACCCTGTCCTGCGAGGTCGCGGACGACTGCGTTGTGATGGCGGACCCGGACCGGCTCGCGGAGATCCTGGCCAACCTGCTGGACAACGCGCTCCGGCATACCCCTGCCGGTGGCCGCGTCACCCTCACCGCCGGATGCAGCAGCGATACCGCCCGGCTCAGCATCACCGACACCGGCGAGGGCATCACGGCCGAGCACCTGCCACGGGTCTTCGAGCGCTTCTACCGGATCGACGGCGGACGCTCCCGGCAGCAGGGCGGCAGCGGCATCGGTCTGGCCATCGCGCGCGCACTGGTTGAGGCGCACGACGGATGCATCCGGGCGCAGAGCGCCGGGCCAGGAACCGGCTCCACCTTCACGGTCGACCTGCCCCTCGCGCGGCGGACTGACGGGGGCGAGGCACGCTGACCTTGGATCGGCCAAACTGGAGGGCCCGCCTGCGCGGGGCCGGTCAACCGTCCTTACGCGCGATGGGGGCTGCAGCCCGCGCGGTGCGCGGAGGCAATGCCCCGGTGATCGACGTGTCCCGTTCAGGCGAGGGACAGGAACAGCTTCTCCATCTTGGCGGTGTCCAGCTCGCCTCGACCGTGCTCGTCGGTGAGGCACTCCTTTAGCCCGGTGGCGATGATCGTGTAGCCGGCCCGGTCGATCGCCTTGCCGACCGCGGCCAGTTGCATGACCACGTCCTCGCACTCCTGACCCTGCTCCATCATCCGGATGACGGCACCAAGCTGGCCCTGGGCCCGCTTGAGCCGGGTGATGGAGGGGCGGACGGCGTCGGGGGAGAGTTCCATGTGGGCATCCTCGGGATGGGGATCGAGAGCGTGGCCTGCTGCGGTGGGAGACAACGGTCAGGATACCTCCGGGGGTGTCGCGCTCCGTCGTATACCCTGGGGGGTATGTGTACCATGGCTTCGTCCAGTGGTCGCCCGTTCTCGGGTGCCCACGTCGATCTGTGAGGAGACCTATGAGCATCCCGACCGTCCTGACCATCGAGACCCCATCGCTGGGGGACCGCAGCTATCTGGTGCATGACGGGCAGGTCGCCGTCGTCATCGATCCGCAGCGCGACATCGACCGCGTCCTGTCCCTGGCGAAACAGGAGGGGGTGCAGATCACGCACGTCCTGGAGACCCACATCCACAACGACTACGTCACCGGGGGACTGGCACTGGCCCGCGAGGTCGGGGCGAGCTACTACGTCAATGCGGCCGATGAGGTGAGCTTCGAGCGCACGCCGGTCGGGGACCGCGACGTCGTGGAGGTGTCCGAGGCGATCAGGTTGCGCGCGCTGCATACCCCCGGTCATACCTTCACCCACCTGTCCTATGTGTTGGAGGGCGAGCGGCCGGTGGTCTTCACCGGCGGCAGCCTGCTCTTCGGGGCCACCGGCCGCCCCGACCTCCTGGGCGGCGAGCACACGTTGGAGCTGGCGCGGCTGCAGCATGCCTCGGCCCATCGTCTGGTCGAGGAGCTGCCCGAGCGGACCGAGGTGATGCCCACCCACGGCTTCGGCTCGTTCTGCGCCGCGACCCAGTCCGACGCCGACGCCTCGACGCTGGCCCTGGAGCGCACGGGCAATCCGGCGCTGACCCAGGACGAGCAGACCTACGTGGACTCGATCGTCCACGGCCTGGACCTCTACCCGGCCTACTACGCGCACATGGCCCCGGCCAACGCCGCCGGTCCTGACAAGGCAGACCTGTCCCTGCCGAGTGAGGCGGACGCCCAGGAGGTGCGCCGCCGCCTCGAGGCAGGGGAGTGGGTCGTCGACCTGCGCACCCGCACCGCGTTCGCCGCCGGACACGCGTCCGGCACCTTCAACATCGGGCTGGACGGTCAGTTCGCCACCTGGCTGGGGTGGATGATCCCGTGGGGCACCACGCTGACCCTGCTGGGGAACAGCGTAGAGCAGGTCGAGCAGGCGCAACGCGAGCTGACCCGGATCGGGGTCGACCAGGTCGCGGTCCGAGCCACCGGCGAGCCGAACCAGTGGTCGGACCGTCCCCTGGCCAGCTACGACGTGGCGACGTTCGCCGACCTCGCGCAGGTGCGTCACCACCGCCGCGTGCAGGTGCTGGACGTGCGTAACCCGAAGGAGTTCGCGACCTCGCACCTCGAGGGGGCGACCCACATCCCGCTCGGTCAGCTCACCGAGCACCTGAGCGAGGTGCCGGACGGTGAAGTCTGGGTGCACTGCGGCACGGGCTACCGCTCCTCCATCGCCGCCTCGGTGCTGGACGCCCACGGACGGCGTGTCGTGCTCATCGACGACACGTTCGCCGACCAGGCAGCTGACAGCGGATTGCCCCTGGTGCACGAGTCCTGATGCTGACCTGGTCGGTGCCGCTCGGGCTGGTCATCGGGCTCGTCCTGGGCGCCCTGGGAGCCGGCGGTTCCATCCTGACCGTGCCGGCTCTGGTGTTCGCGCTGGGCCAGGACCCGCAGCAGGCCACCACGGGGTCCCTGTTGATTGTGGGGACCACCGCGCTGCTGAGCCTGCCGGTGCACGCCCGGGCAGGACGGGTGCAGTGGGCCGAAGGGATCGCCTTCGGGTCGCTGGGCGTGGCCGGGGCGTATGCCGGCGCGCGCGGGGCCGTCCTGGTGCCGGGCCCGGTCCTGCTGGGCGTGTTCGCCCTGCTGCTCCTCGGGGTCGCGGTGCTCATGTGGCGCACCGGGATGGGCGGTGCGGACGACAACAGGGGCGGAGCGCGTGAGCAGGACCGGGCCTCGCACCGCTGGCTGCGGGTCGCCGCGGCCGCCACCGGCGTCGGGGTGCTCACCGGCTTCTTCGGCGTCGGCGGCGGGTTCGTCATCGTCCCGGCCTTGATCCTCGTGTTGGGGATGAGGGCCACCACGGCCACGGGAACCTCGCTGCTCTTCCGCCTCGGCACCGGTGTCGAGCTCGACTGGCCCGTCCTCGCGTTGTTCACGGTGGCCGCCGTCGCGGGGGTACAGGTCGGGGCGCTGCTGATCCGGCATACCGACCAACGTCGGGTCCAGCAGATCTTCGTCGGTGTGCTCCTGGTGGTGGCGGTCTACACCGGCGGACAGGCGCTGACCGAGCTCATCTGAGCGACGAGGTATCTGGTCGGGTCGCTCTCCGGTGCTTGTTCGCGGTGCCGGGGTAGGTTCGTCCCCGAGCGCGTTGATGATCGCCGCCGTGCCGCCTTCCCGAGGGTGCGGCGATCCGTGCGCCCAGTTCGGCAACCGCCGCGACCACCGACTCGGCGCCGGGCCACTCGATGACCGGGACTTGCTCCCGGTCCGCGG
Organism: Ornithinimicrobium sp.; assembly: GCF_051004135.1. Classification (GTDB taxonomy): domain Bacteria; phylum Actinomycetota; class Actinomycetes; order Actinomycetales; family Dermatophilaceae; genus Ornithinicoccus. Next base: position 247 of record NZ_JBPCKQ010000070.1, on the reverse strand, counting down.
CCACGACCTCCTCGCTCCACGGCACGCTGCCGGCCAGCTCGAAGGAGTGACGCTCGCAGAATTCGGTGATCGCCTCGAGGTCTGCGTGCGACCGAACCTTGTTGGCGACGACGACGACCCGATCGATGGGTAGCTCGTCGACGAGCATGGCCATCCGCCGAACCGTCTCCAACGAGCGGAAGTAGGGCTCGGCGACGAGACACACCGCGTCGACGTGGCGGATGGTCCCTCGACTCAGGTGCTCGGG
>NZ_JBPCKQ010000069.1:0-16596 GCF_051004135.1 Ornithinimicrobium sp. | reverse complement strand
GGGCGCCTCGGGCAGCGTGTGCAGCGGGTATCCGCTCTCCAGCATCAGTCTCGCTTCCAGCCCCGCAGTGGTGCCCAGGACCGTGATGTTTGTGTCACCGTCGCGACGGTGCAGGCAGTCCGCGGTGGCCAGCAGCGGGTTGACGGGGCTGGCGGACCCCCCGCCGGCCAGCACAACCGACGGCGCGGAGCGCTCGCGCATCAGCGCCTCCTTCGACCTGCTGCGGGCAGTGCCGCCAGGGTGCGGCGCAGTCTCGAGGGCCGCCCGGCCAACGCCGCGGCGCAGCCTGGGGTCGAGCGCGCCATCGCCAGCAGCAGCCCGATCGCCAACAGCGCTGCAAGCAGTGCGGAGCCGCCGCTGGAGACCAGGGGCAGCGGGACACCCACGATCGGGAGCATGCCGATGACCGAGCCGATGTTGAGGCACGCCTGCGCGAGCAGCCAGACGGTGGTGCCGGCGGCCGCCAGGCGCACGAACGGGTCGGTGCTGCTCATGATCACCCGGTAGCCGGCATACGCGAGCACACCGAAGAGCAACAGCACGGTCAACGTGCCGGGCAGGCCGAGCTCTTCGCCGATGATGGCCAGGATGAAGTCGTTGTGCGGCTCGGGCAGCAGCGACCACTTCTCCCGGCTCGCGCCCAGCCCGACCCCCCACCAGCCACCGTCGGCAAGGGCGTACTGGGCGTGCACCTTCTGGAAGCAGCCAGCCACCTGCGGGTTGGTGCAGGCGTCGCCGAGCCAGGTCTCGATGCGCTGCATCCGGTTGCTGCTGCCCACCGCAAGGAAGGCTGCACCGGCCGCGACCAACATGCCGACCAGGACGAACCAGCGCACCGGCAGACCGGCGACGAAGAGCATCCCCGCGACGATGGCGGTCATGATCATCGCCGTCCCCAGGTCGTGGCCGGCGACGACGAGACCGATCAGCAGCGCCGCCCCAGGCAGCACGAAGGGCACGAGCGCGTGCACGATCCTGCCGATGACCTTGCGCTTGCGGGCCAGCACCGCCGCGCCGAAGACGACCAGGGCGAGCTTGCCGAACTCCGAGGGCTGCAGGCTTCGGCCACCCACGGCGATCCAGTTGCGGTTGCCCTGGACCTCGAAGCCCAGGGGCGAGAACACGGCGGCCTGCATCAGCAACGCCAGCACCAGGCCGGGCAACGCGAGCCGCTTCCACCACCGCACGGGCAGCCGTGCGGCCCCGACCGCCAGGACCACGCCGGCCACGGCGTAGAGCAGCTGCTCTACGAAGACGCCGTAGGAGTTGCCGGTCTCGACATAGGCTCGCACGCTGGAGGCGGACAGCACCATGACCAGCCCGATCGACACCAGCGCCGTGGCGCTGGTCAGCACGAGGTAGTAGGGCGCCACCGGCGAGCGGAGCCACTGCGCTGCCGCGGTGAGCGCCCCACCTCGCCCAAGGGCAGCGGCATCCGCCGCGGCCGATCCCCGGGAGGCCGCTGATGCGGTCTGCTGCGGTGCAGGACCGGACGCTCGGGGGCGCAGCGTCGCAGTGCCACCCCGACGGGTGGTGGTGCTCACGTGCTCTCCCGGTCTGCGCGCCGCTGCACCGCGGCGCTGAAACAGAGACCGCGCGCCCGGTAGTCCTCGAACATGTCCAACGAGGCGGCGGCCGGCGCGAGCAGCACGGCGTCGCCGGGCCGGGCCAGCTCGAGCGCCGCGTCCACGACGTCGTCCATCACCCGGTCCAGGGTCGTCGCTGCGTCGGAGGGTGCCATGGTCCCAGTCTCGGGGGCGAGCACCTCCCGGACCGGCACCTGGGGCGCGTGTCGGGCCAGCGCCGCCGCGATCAGCGACCGGTCGACTCCCAGCAGCACCACTGCGCGCAGCCGCGGGCCGGCCTCGCGGACCAGCTCCTCGACGTCCGCACCCTTGAGCTGACCACCGGCGACCCAGACGACATCCGGGTAGGCCTGCAGCGAGGCGGCCGCAGCATGGGGGTTGGTCGCCTTGGAGTCGTTGACGAAGCGCACCCCCCGGATCGAGGCCACCTCGGTGATCCGATGCTCAGGGGGGATGAAGGCACGCATCCCGTCGCGCACGGCCACGGGGGGCACCCCGGCCGCACGGGCCAGCGCGGCCGCGGCCAGGGCGTCGGCCACCAGGTGCGGCGCCGGAGTGCCGGAGGGGTGCAGGTCGCTCAGCGTCCCCAGCTCAGCAGCCGACGTGGCCCGCTCGGCGACGAAGGCACGGTCCGCGACGATCCCGTCGACCACCCCCACCATCGAGCGTCCGGGGACCCCGGTGGTGAAGCCGATCGCCCGACAGCCCTGGACCACCTCGGCGTCGATCACCATCTGCTCGGTCTGAGCATCCTGCACGTTGTAGACGCAGGCCACCAGGGTGCGCTCATAGATCCGCGCCTTGGCCGCGGCGTAGTCGGCCGCCGAACCGTGCCAGTCGAGGTGGTCGGGAGCCAGGTTGAGCACGCAGGAGGCCAGTGCCGACAGGCTGTGGCTGTAGTGCAGCTGGAAGCTGGACAGCTCGACGGCCAGGACGTCGTAGGGCTCGGGGTGCAGCACGGCCTCCAGGACGGGTGTGCCGACGTTGCCCGCCGCGACCGCCCGCAGGCCCGCAGCGCCCAGCATCGCTTCGAGCAGCTGCACGGTCGTGGTCTTGCCGTTGGTGCCGGTCACCGTCAACCACGGTGCCGCGCCGGTCTCCGCCCGCATTCGCCAGGCGAGCTCGACCTCCCCCCAGACGGGTATGCCGCGGCGCCGGGCTCCGGCAAGCACCGGGTGGCCCGGTCGCCAGCCCGGTGAGGTGACTACGAGGTCGGTGTCGACCAGGTCTGCCGGCCACGCGGTCACGTGCTCGGGGCCGCGGCGCACCTGCGCGCCCAGGATGTCCAGGATCTTGGCGCGCCCCTCGCCGGCGCCGCCGGACGCGCTGCCCTCGTCGAGCACGGTCACCACTGCCCCGCGCTCGACCAGTGCGTCGGCTGCCGCGAAGCCGCTGACCCCGAGACCGGTCACCACGACACGCAGACCGGCCCAGTCGGCGTCGCGATGGGTCAGTCCGTCCAGTCTCACAGCTGGGCCACCCACTCGGCATAGAACAGGCCGAGTCCGAGCGAGACACACAGCCCGGCGATGATCCAGAAGCGGATCACGATGGTCACCTCGGCCCAGCCGAGCAGCTCGAAGTGGTGCTGCAACGGAGCCATCCGGAACACTCGCTGCCCGGTCATCTTGAAGGACCCGACCTGGATGATGACCGACAGGGTGATGAGCACGAAGAGCCCGCCCAGGATGGCCATCAGCAGCTGCGTATGGGTCACGATCGCCAGCCCGGCCAGCGCCCCGCCGAGGGCCAGCGAGCCGGTGTCACCCATGAAGATCTTGGCCGGTGAGGCGTTCCACCACAAGAAGCCGAAGGCAGCCCCGGCGACGGCGGAGGCCACCACTGCGACGTCCAGGGCATCTCGCACGTCGTAACAGTTGGGACCGGGGCTGAGCTGGCAGCTCTGGTTGTACTGCCAGATCCCGATCAGCACGTAGGAGCCGAACACCATGACGCTGGCACCGGTCGCCAGCCCGTCCAGGCCGTCGGTGAGGTTCACCCCGTTGCTCGCACCGGCGATCATCACGTTGGCCCACAGCACGAACAGGATGAGCCCACCCACCGTCCCCGCGGCCGCGAAGTCGATCCGGGTGTCCCGCACGAACGACACCGCCGTGCTCGCCGGAGTCCGGAAACCGTCGGTCGGGAACTCCAGGGCCAGCACGGCGAAGACGACCGCGACCGAGGTCTGGCCGATCAGCTTCTCCCAGGACCGCAGCCCCAGGCTGCGCTGCTTGGAGATCTTGATGTAGTCGTCGAGGAAGCCGACCACGCCGAGACCGGCCATCAGGAACAGCACCAGCAACGCGCTGATGGTCAGTCTGCTCCCGCCGATGTCGAACCACCCGAGCAGGCCGACGACCCAGAGCACCAGATGGGCGACGAAGTAGCCGGACAAGGTGGCGGCGATGATGATGGCGCCACCCATGGTGGGAGTGCCGCGCTTCGTATGGTGACTGGTGGGCCCGTCGTCGCGGATGAACTGGCCGTAACCGCGGCGCACCAGCAGCCGGATGAACAGCGGGGTCCCGAACAGCGCGACCACCATCGCGGTCGCGGCCGAGAGCAGGACGTTGATCATGTCGGGGGCATGGCGTGCGCCAGCGTGTCCCCCAGGTGTCGCAGCCCGGAGTCGCGGCTCGACTTCAGCAGCACCACGTCACCGGGGCGCAGCAGGTCGGTGAGCAGGGTCTGCGCCGTCGCGACGTCGGGCACGACCTGCGCGGCGTCGGGGCGCCCGCCTGCCGCCACGAACCCCTCGGCGGCGGGCTCGGCGGCGCCGACGGCCAGCAGCCGGTCGATGCCCAGGCTCGCCGCCTGCTCTCCCACCAGACGGTGCTCGGCCTCGCTGCCTGCGCCGAGCTCGAGCATCTCGCCCACGACCATCGCTCTGCGCCCGGCCCCCGTCATCGCCGCCAGGGCATGCAGGGCCGCCCGCATCGACTCCGGGTTGGCGTTGTAGGCGTCGTTGACCACCGTGACCCCGTCCGGGCGCTCGGTCACCTGCATCCGCCACCGGGACCTCGGGATGGCCTCACCCAGAGCGTTGGCGATGTCGGGCAGGCTCATCCCCCACTCCTTCGCCACGGCCGCCACGGCCAGCGCATTGGCGACGTGGTGTCGTCCGTGCAGGGCCAGGCGGACGGGCACCGGCTCGCTGCCCACCGCCACGAGGGTGAAGGCAGGGCGCCCCAGGGCATCCAGCTGCACCTGCTCGGCCCGCACCTGCGCCTGCGGCCCGGTGCCGACCAGCACCACCCGGGCCGAGGTCTGCTCGGCCATCGCGGCGACCCGGTGGTCGTCGGCGTTGAGCACGGCGAGTCCGTGCTCCGGCAGGGCGCGGACCAGCTCGGCCTTGGCGTGCGCGATCGCCTCCTGCGAGCCGAACTCGCTCAGGTGCGCGGTGCCGACGTTGAGCACCACGCCTATCTCCGGCGGCGCGATGCGGGTGAGGTAGTCGATGTGACCGACCCCGGAGGCCCCCATCTCCGCGACCAGGTATGCGGTGTCTCGCGTCAACCGGCAGACGGTCAGCGGCACCCCGACCTCGGAGTTGTAGGACTCGACCGGCGCCAGGGTGGGCCCCAACCGGCTGACCACCTGGGCCATCAGGTCCTTGCTGGAGGTCTTGCCGGAGGAGCCGGTGATCCCGGCGATGTGCAGCCCGTCGGCGGCGGTGCACCGGTCGACCACCTCCCGACCGAGTGCGGCGAAGGCGTCCTGCACGTCGTCGACGACCACCGCAGGCAGGTCGCCGACGACGCGGGCGGTCAGTGCGGCCACAGCCCCTGCGTCCGCGGCCGCATCCACGAAGTCGTGTCCGTCGGCGTGCTTTCCGCGGCGAGCGACGTAGAGGCTGCCGGGTCCGCACTCACGGGAGTCGGTGTATACCCCGCTCTCCACGAGGACGTCGCCGGCCTGCTCGGGCAGCACCCGCCCGGAGGTCACCGCAGCCACGTCGCGCAGCGACAGAGGGATCACTCATCGGGCCTTTCGTCGGAGACGGCGACATCACCCAGGGTCACACCCTGGTCCTCACCCGGGGCCTGCTGCTGCGGGTCGTAGGTGAGGGCGATCTCCGGGATCGACCCGCCGCTGGGCGGCACACCCTGACGCTGCAGTGCGTAGCGCATCACGTCGGCGAACACCGGTCCGGAGATGGTGCCACCGTACTTGCTGATCCGGGTGGGCCGCTGCACGGTCACCGCAACGACATACTTCGGTGTCTCTGCGGGCGCGAAGCCGACGAAGGAGGCGGTCACTCCCTTGTAGCGCCCGAGGTCGGGGTCGAAGCGGTCGGCGGTGCTGGTCTTGCCCGCAACGTGGTACCCGTCGACCGCGGCCGTGGGGGCCGTGCCCTCGTCGGTGGGCACGTGCATCAGGATGTCGGTCAGCGTCTGCGTGGTGTCCTCGCGCAGCAGGCGCTCACTCGCGGCAGGGGGCGTGGCGGTGTAGACCCCCTGCTGGTCGGTGACCCCCTCGATGACGGACGGTGGCAGGTGGACCCCGCCGTTGGCCACGGTCTGGTAGACGCCGAGCTGCTGCAGCGGGTTGGTGGACAGGCCCTGACCGAACATCATCGTGAACTTGCTGGTGCGGCTCCAGGTCTTGGGCTCCGGGACCACACCGGCCGACTCGCCGGGCAGTCCCAGCCCGGACACCTCGCCGAGGCCGAAGCTGCGCAGGTAGTCGTAGAACACCTGGTCATCGAGCTTCTCGCCATACATGATCGTGCCCATGTTGCTGGACGTGGCCAGCACCCCGGCGAAGGTGAGGTAGGGGGTCTCCGGGTCGTGCGCGTCGCGGAAGGTGGTGCCGGCCCGGGGCAGCCGGTTGGGCACGACGAAGGGGGTGTCCTGGGTCATGATCCCCTCCTCCAGCGCCGCCGCGGCCGTGATCAGCTTGCTGGTCGACCCCGGCTCGTAGACGTCCTCGATGATCGGGTTGCGCATGCCGTCGGCGGTCTGGGTGGCCTCGGCGGGGTCGAAGGAGGGATAGCCGGCGGCCGCCACGAGCTTGCCGGTGCTCACCTCCTGCACCAGCACGTAGCCGCTGAGGCCGCCGGCCTCCTTGACCCGCTGCTCGATCGCGTCGTAGGCATACCACTGCAGATCCGAGTCGATCGTGAGCCGCACGCTCTCCCCCGCGACGGGTGGGCTCTCGACGGACAGTGCCGTGGTGATGACCTCGCCGTTGCCCCCGATCTCGAAGGAGCGCTCCCCCGGCCGACCGGTGAGTATGTCGTCGCGGGTCAGCTCGACGCCGCCCGCGGGCTGACCCCCGGTGCCCAGCCAGCCCAGCAGCGGAGCGTGCGACTCGCCCATGGGGTAGAACCGCCGGTGGTGGTCCTCGGCAGTGATGCCCGGGATGTCCAGGGCCCTGATCTGCTGCCACCGCTGCGGTGAGACGTCCTTGAGCAGGTACCCCCACCGCCCCGTCGTGGACTGGATGATCGAGGCCAGGCGAGCCGGGTCCTCACCGGTCACCTCGCCGATGTCCGCGGCGGCGGCCGCGATGCCTCGCGAGCCCTGTGCCGGGTCGGCGCACTCGGCGGAGGTCAAGGTGTAGCAGCGCACGTTGACCGGGTCGACCGCGACATGGACCTTGGCTACGTCCAGGGCGAGGCGCTGGTCGTTGACGTCGGTGATGGTCCCGCGATCGGCCGGGATGATCACCTGGCGCAGCCGGTCGTCGATCGCCGCGGCCGAGACGGTGGCGGCGTCCAGCCCCTGGAGTCGCACCAGCTGGGCGGCGAACAGGCTGAAGATCATCAGCACGCAGACCAGGAACACCCGGGACCGTCGACCGGGATGGGCGATGCCCCCGTGCAGTCTGGTCGAGCCCGCCCTGCGCCCCACTGCTCAGCCTCCTGCTCGTCCGTCCTGGGTGCCGATCGACATCGGCGCCCCCCCGCGGGCCGGAGGTGGCATCTCCACGGTAAACGTGCGGCCCGCCTCGGTCCCGGCTGCCACGCCGAGCACCCGGGCGTCGGACAGACGCAGCACGGCGGTCGAGGGTGAGGGCACCATGCCCAGCTCACCCGCCTTGGCTGCCAGACTCTCGGGGGCCTGGCTGCTGGCCAGCTCTCCTTGCAGCGACACCTCGCGAGTGCTGAGCTCGGTGGTGGTGCGCTGCAGGCTGCCCAGCTCGAAGGACCCCTCGGCGCGAGCCGTGTTGAGCACCAGCATCATCAGCAGGCCGGCGACCACCAGTGCTGCGCACAGCAGGCCGTAGCCCATGTGCGTGGCCGGCAACGGCGCCGAGTCGACGATCCGCAGCCGCGGCCGGGGGGGTGCAGAGACCTCGGCGACGCGCCGTGGGTTGGGCCGGGCGGTGGCGGTCATCTGGCTCATCGGGTGCTCTTCCTGACGGGACGGCTGGGGCGGATGCGTTCGGCGGCGCGCAGCCGAACGGAGGCGGCGCGGGAGTTGTCCTGGGTCTCGGCCGGAGAGGCCTTCTCGGCGCCGCGGGTGAGCAGGCGCAGCCACGGCTGGTGTTCGGGCAGCTCGACCGGCAGCCCTGCAGGGGTCGACCCGGTCGCGGCCGAGGCGAGAGTGGTCTTGGTGATCCGGTCCTCGAGGGAGTGGTAGGACAGCACCGCGATCCGGCCGGCCACCGCGAGCCGGTCCAGGGCCGCCGGCAGGGCGGATGCCCAGACCGACAGCTCGCGGTTGACCTCGATGCGCAGCGCCTGGAAGGTTCGCTTGGCCGGGTGGCCCCCGGTGCGCTGCGAGCGGGCAGGGATGCTGGCCTGCAGCACCTCGACCAGTTGCGCAGAGGTCTCGAACGGGCGCCGCGCCCGTTCGGCGACCAGCGCCCGGGCGACCCGGCGCGCGAAGCGCTCCTCCCCGTAGTCCCGCAGGATCCGCTCCAGGTCGGCCGCGTCATAGGTGTTGAGCACCTCGGCAGCGGTGCTGCCATCACTTTGGTCCATCCGCATGTCCAGCGGCACGTCGTCCCGGTAGGCAAAGCCTCGATCCGGGTCGTCCAGCTGCAAAGAGGAGACCCCCAGGTCGAACAGCAGCCCGTCGACCGTCTCGATCCCCAGCCCGTCCAGCACCTCGGGCAGCTCGTCGTAGACCGCGTGCACCGCGTCGATGCGGTCGCGCTGCGGGACCAGCCGGGCGGCTGCGTGCTCCAGCGCATCGTGGTCCCGGTCCAGTGCCACCAGCCGGGCCTGCGGACAGGCCCTCAACAGCGCCTGGGCGTGGCCTCCCATCCCCAAGGTGGCGTCCACGACCACCGCCCCTGGCTGTTGCAGAGCGGGCGCCAGCAGCTCCACCACGCGGTCGCGCAGGACCGGCACGTGTCGTGCGGGACCACGGTCGGCCATGGCTCCTGTCCTCCTCGATGCTGGGTGCTGGGTGCTGGATGCTGGATGCTGGTCTCGTGGCGGTGCCGGGTCCGGTCCGGTGCCTGGTCCCCCACGCTCGCCTCGGTCTGCCCCCCGGCGCCGGGGAAGAGGCGCAGGGACGAGGACCGACTGTGCGGGCCCGGCACCGGGGAAGAGGCGCCGGGAACGTGGACGAGCGGGAGGGGCCAGGCACCGGATTGGTGCGGGTGGGGTGTGGGGCGTCTACAGCAAGCCGGGGACAACCTCCTCGGACTGGTCGGAGAAGCGTTGTTCGGTCTGCTCCAGGTATGCCGTCCAGGCGCCGGTGTCCCAGACCTCCAACCGGGCGCCGGCCCCAATGACCGTGCACTCGTGGGACAGCCCGGCATACTCGCGCAACGTGGCGGGGATGGTCACCCGCCCCTGCTTGTCGGGGATCTCGTCGGAGGCTCCGGAGAGGAAGACGCGCTGGTAGTCGCGGACGGCGCGGTTGCTGGTCGGGGTCGCCTGCATCGAGGTCGCGATGCGCTCGAACTCACTCATCGGGAAGACATAGAGGCAACGCTCCTGGCCCCGGGTGACGACCAGCCCTCCGGCCAGCCGCTCGCGGAACTTGGCTGGCAGGAACATCCGCCCCTTGTCATCGAGTCGCGGGGTGTGCGTGCCGAGGAACATCGTCTCGCACCCCTTCCGGTCCGCTTGCCGTCGCTCATGCTTCTCCCGTGCGCCCCACGATACTCCACTTTACCCCACAGTCAACGTGAAAAACTCCTGGTTTCGAACGTTCGAGATCCAACGTTGCAGGTCAAACACTGTGGGGCAGGGTGGGGCTCGCGCCTCCACCTATGCCCCAAAAGGCAGGTGTCAGGCGCGGCCGAGGAGTCACCGACGAGCACCGTCACCCTGAGACCGGGTTGTGGCGCTGTCGGACCGAGCCCCTCGGCATACTCTGGTGGGGGGTCGTGGGGATCCCTTGACCGTCCCCGGAGAAGATGAGGCAGGATCGACTCATGTCAGTCAGCACCGCCGAACCCCTCGACCTGGACGCCGTCCGCACCGTCGCCACGGGTGTGCACGAGGCGATCTCCACCGTCATCGAGGGCAAGGACGAGGCGGTCCGCACCGCCGTGACCGTGCTGCTGGCCGAGGGGCACCTGCTGCTGGAGGACGTCCCGGGGGTCGGCAAGACCATGCTCGCCAAGGCCATGGCCAAGGCGATCGACTGCGACGTCAGCCGGGTGCAGTTCACTCCCGACCTGCTGCCGAGCGACATCAGCGGCGTCAACGTCTTCAACCAGGACACCCGCAGCTTTGAGTTCCGCCGCGGCGCGGTCTTCGCCAACGTCGTCGTGGGTGACGAGATCAACCGCGCCTCCCCCAAGACCCAGTCCGCGCTGCTGGAGGCCATGGAGGAGGGCCAGGTCACCGTCGACGGCACCAGTCACCAGCTGCCCCGTCCCTTCATCGTCATGGCAACCCAGAACCCGATCGAGATGGAGGGCACCTACCCGTTGCCAGAGGCCCAGCGGGACCGGTTCATGGCCCGGATCTCACTGGGCTACCCCTCGTCGGCCGCCGAGCTGGAGATGCTGGCCTCGCACGGCGAGCGCGATCCCCTCTCCGAGCTGCGCCCGGTGACCACCGGCGCCGCGGTGCGCGCCCAGATCCAGGCCATCCGGCGGCTGCACTCCGCGCCGGCGCTGCGCCGATACGTCGTGGACCTGGTCGGCGCGACCCGGGAGCACAGCCTGCTCAAGCTGGGCGCCTCTCCTCGCGCCGCGCTGCACCTGCTGCGAGCCTCCCGGTCACACGCCGCGTTGGCGGGGCGCGACCATGTGCTGCCAGAGGACGTCCAGGCCCTCGCGGGGGCCGTGCTGACCCACCGGCTGATGCCCACCAGCGAGGCCCAGCTCTCCCGGACCTCCGCAGCCGACATCCTCACCGAGATCGTGCGACGCACGCCGGTGCCCGCCGGGCCATGAAGCCGCTGGAGATCCTGACCACCCGGGGCCAGGTCTTCGCGTGGCTGGGTCTGGTCGCCACCCTGGCCGGCATGGTGCTGGGCTACCCGGACGTGACCCGGATCGGGCTGCTGGTGCTCGTGCTGCCGCTGTGTGCACTCGTGCTCACCCGGCGCCGGTCCCCCACGCTGGCGGTGCGGCGCCTGGTCACGCCGGGCCGGCTGCAGCCCGACCAGCGTGCCCTGGTCGAGGCCCGTTTCGTCAACGTCGGACGCAAGACCTCGGCGATGTACCTGGCCGAGGAGCATGTCGACGTGCACCTGGGGGACCGGCCCCGCTTCCTGCTGCCCAGGATGGAGCCGCAGGAGGAGCGCACGGTGCGCTACCCCATCCGCAGCGCCCACCGGGGCGCCTACCTGCTCGGTCCGCTCGGGCTGCGGCAACGCGACCCGTTCGGGTTGACCTACCTCGCCGTGCGGCTGTCCAGCACCACCGAGGTCCTGGTGCTGCCGCGGGTCCACGACCTGGGCGAGACACGGTTGCGTCCGCATGCGCGCGGCAGCGAGGGCGAACAGCCGCAGATGGTGGCGCTGCACGGCGAGGACGACGTCAGCATCCGCAACTACCGCGACGGCGACGAGCTGCGCCGGGTGCACTGGCCGGCCACTGCGCACCGGGGCGAGCTGATGGTGCGCCAGGAGGACCGGCCCTCGCGCCGGCGGGCGGTGCTGCTGCTGGACGGCAGACGCAGCGCGCACGGCGAGGGTCGCAGCGCCTCGTTCGAGTACGCCGTGTCAGCTCTCGCCTCGGTGGCAAGGACCCTGCTGCTGGACCGGTATGTCGTGCACCTGCTCACCGCCCAGACCGTGCGTGACGGCACCGCCGCGCACCCCGTGGAGATCGACTCCCTCCTCGACCTGCTGGCCCGCGCGGTGACCGAGCAGGATGTGCAGCTGGAGCCGCTGGCCAGTGCCGCCCACTCCTTCACCGCCGGTGGCGTGCTGGCCGTGGCAGCGATCGTGGCGCACGACGCCGAGGAGCTGCGCCATCTCGCAAGCATCCGCGAGCACGGGGCGCGGGCGAGCGCGTTCGTCCTGGACCGGCGCTCCTTCGCCGGCGTCGACCCTGACGTGGACCAGGGCGCGTGGGCCCCGAAGGCCGCTGCCGAGCCGACGGGGCCGCCACCGCCAGAGCCGGCGCCGGTCGCACCCGGGAAGTCCGGGATCCTCACCGACGCCGGGTGGCAGGTCGCGGCCTGCACACCGCATACCCCCATTCCCCTGGCCTGGGCCACCTTGCAGGCCCGCTCGAACGCCAGGATGGTCTCGTGAAGCTCGAGCGCGGCCTGTGGCCAGAAGCGCTGGTGGCGGCGCTGGCCAGCCTCTCCGTCGCCTGGCCGTTGACCACCCTGCTGCAGGCGCAGAGCTGGCTGGCTCCGGCCATCGTGCTCGTCGCAGCGGTGGCCACCACCGGCGGCGTGCTGCGCACGGTGCGTGCGGCCCCGTCGGTGGTCTCCCTCGGCCAGCTGGCTGTCGGCGGTCTCGGCATCGCTGCCGTCTACCTCCCGCAGACCCTCTGGTACGGCGTGCCCACCCCCACCACCGTGCGAGGTGCCGCGGAGCTGCTGCGTGAGGCCGGCACGGTCCTGAGCACGTATGCTGCGCCCGCCCCCACGACGACCGGGGTGTCGTTCCTGGTCGTGGCCGTGCTGGTCCTCACCGCCACCTCCGTCGACACGATCGGGGTGACCGGGCGGTCTCCCGCCGTGGCCGGGATCCCGTTGGCAGCCGCCTTCCTGGTCTCGGTGTCCAACAGTGGCGAGGCGATGCAGCCGTGGTTCTTCGCCGCCACCGGTGCGACGTGGATGCTCATGGTGGTGCAGCAGGGCGAGCGGCTCGTGGAGTCGTGGCCCTCCCGCGGACGCCGGGAGTTCGTCGCCGGTGACGACGTCTCGCACGGCCGCACGGGGCACCGCTCGAGCGCCCGGCTGCTGGGGGTCGCCACCTTGGCCCTCGCACTGCTCGGCGCGGGGCTGCTGCCGCACCTGCCCCCCACCTACTTCGCGCAGGGACTGGCCCGCAACCCGGACGCCAACGACCTCGGCGGGGGCGGTGGCGAGGTCAGCTTCGTGGAGACGATGGACCCGGCCGCCGACCTACGCAGCCAGTCGACCGCCACGGTGCTGCGCTACACCTCCAGCGCGCGAGCACTCGAGCCCCTCAAGGTCACGGCGACGGAGGTCTACCAGGACGGCGAGTGGCAGCCTCCGCAGCGCCGGCGCAGCGAGCTCATCGACCCACCGACCCGAGCCGCCGACCCCGTGAGTGAGCTGGCTCCCGGGGTGGTGACCCGGGGCGAGACGATCCGGGTCGCCGTCAACTCGCTGCGACCACCGCACCTGGCCGCCCCCGCGCCGTTGACCTCACTGGACACCGAGGGCGCACCGTGGCTCTTCGACACCCGAGCCGGAGTGGCCCAGCTCAGCGGACGGCCTGTGGCGGACTACACCGCCGGCTACCTGAGCCTGGCCCCGGTCGACGAAATGCCCGCCGACGTGGGCGCCCGCCCCGCGACGCCGGAGCTGATGCGGCCCGAGCTGCTCGATGTCCCCGAAGCGGCGCTGCCGGCGGTGCAGGCCCGAGCGGCGCAGGTCGTCGGCGAGCAGACCGAGCCGCTGCAGCAGGCCATCGCCATCCAGAACCACCTGCGCGGCGGGGACTACGTCTACTCGCTGGAGCTGGCGGATGCCCGGCCCGACGTGGTCGACGAGCCGATCAGCCAGTTCCTGGCCAGCGGGCAGGGCTACTGCGTGCAGTTCGCCACGGCGATGGTGATGATGGCCCGGTCCGAGGGCATCCCCGCCCGGATGGCGGTGGGCTTCCTGCCCGGCGAGCTGCAGGGGGGCTCCCAGCGCAGGGTCGTCGCAGCCGATGCGCACACGTGGCCCGAGCTGTGGCTGGAGGGGTTGGGGTGGACGCGCTTCGAGCCGACCCCGGGCACCCGAACCGGTCCCGCCCCGGGCTTCACCCGCTCGTTCCAGGATCCGGGGGCCCAGTTCCCGGCTCCCCAGGCGGTGCCCGAGGTCGACGTCGAGGAGCCCGCCCCGCAGGAGCCGCCGGCGCAGGACAGCACGCTGCAGCAGGTGCTCACCCGGGCCGGCCTGGTGCTCCTTGCGCTGGTCGTCGTCGGCCTGCTGATGCTGCTCGTGCCGCTGGCCGGTCGACGGTTCCGCGAGCGTGAGGTGCGCACGGCCCGCACGGCCCGGGAGCAGGTCGAAGCGCAGTGGCTGCTGCTGACCCGGTCCCTTTCCGACCTCGGGGTGCCCCCGGCCCCGCCGCAGAGCCCCCGGGCGATGAGGTCGCACTACGCCGAGCACACCGAGTTGGACCGTCGAGGGCATGAGGCGCTGGGACGGGTGACGCAGACCTTGGAGCGCACCCGCTACGCCGGACCGGGTCGGACCGGCCCCGCGAGCGCACCCCACTTGAACGGGGACGTGCGCACCGTCATCGATCGCGTGCGAGAGTCTTCGTCCGGCACGGTCCGGGCCCGGGCGCGCTGGCTACCCCGCACCGGGTGGCACGGCCTCCGCTCGATCATCACCCGCCGCTGAGGCTCAGTCGAGGTAGTCGCGCAGCACCTGGGAGCGCGACGGGTGCCGCAGCTTGCTCATGGTCTTGGACTCTATCTGCCGGATGCGCTCGCGGGTGACGCCGTAGACCTTGCCGATCTCGTCGAGCGTCTTGGGCTGGCCGTCGGAGAGGCCGAAGCGCATCGACACCACGCCGGCCTCGCGCTCGGACAGCGTGTCCAGCACCGAGTGCAGCTGCTCCTGCAGCAGGGTGAACGACACCGCATCGGCGGGCACGACCGCCTCGGAGTCCTCGATGAGGTCACCGAACTCGCTGTCGCCGTCCTCGCCGAGCGGGGTGTGCAAGGAGATCGGCTCCCGGCCGTACTTCTGCACCTCGACGACCTTCTCAGGGGTCATGTCGAGCTCTGCGGCCAGCTCCTCGGGGCTGGGCTCCCGGCCCAGGTCCTGCAGCATCTGGCGCTGGACGCGGGCCAGCTTGTTGA
Source organism: Ornithinimicrobium sp. (assembly GCF_051004135.1). GTDB lineage: Bacteria > Actinomycetota > Actinomycetes > Actinomycetales > Dermatophilaceae > Ornithinicoccus. The sequence continues at coordinate 1,639 of NZ_JBPCKQ010000069.1, read as the reverse complement.
TGACCTCGACCATGTGCACCGGGATGCGGATGGTCCGGGCCTGGTCGGCCATCGCCCGGGTGATGGCCTGCCGGATCCACCAAGTGGCGTAGGTCGAGAACTTGTAGCCCTTGGTGTAGTCGAACTTCTCGACCGCGCGGATGAGACCCAGGTTGCCCTCCTGGATGAGGTCCAGGAAGAGCATGCCCCGCCCGGTGTAGCGCTTGGCCAGCGAGACCACCAGGCGCAGGTTGGCCTCCAGCAGGTGATTCTTGGCGTTCTTGCCGTCCTGGGCGATCCACCAGAGCTCCCGCTTGAGCTTGGCCTCGACCTTCTCACCGGAGCCGAGCCGCTCCTCGGCGAACAGGCCTGCCTCGATGCGCTTGGCGAGCTCGACCTCCTGCTCGGCGTTGAGCAGCGCGACCTTGCCGATCTGCTTGAGGTAGTCCTTGACGGGGTCCGCGGTGGCACCGGCCGTGACAACCTGCTGGGCGGGCGCGTCCTCGTCGTCGGCCGAGGAGAGCACGAAGCTGTCCTGCGAACCGTCTCCGGCGCTCTTGGCCTGGGCGGGAGTCTTGGCGCCGACCGTCTGCTCCTCGCTGCGCGCCCGGGCCGCCTCGGCCTCGTCGAGGTCGTCCAGATCCTGCTCAGCGGCCCCCTCGCCTGGTGTCTCGCCGCCGCCGGCCTGTGCCTTGGCGGCGCGGTTGCCCGTGGTCTTGGCGGACGTGCCGTCCGCGGCGGTCTCGGTCGGGCCGGCAGCCTTGGCGGCGGTGCGGGTGCGGCCCCCGGCCGCTGCCGAGGTCGCGGCTGGCTTGGACGCCGGCTTGGCCGGTGTCTTGCGCCTGGTCTTGCGGGCAGGCTTCTTCTTCGGTGGCTCGGCGCTCTCTTCGGCCCCGGCGGTGCTCGTGGTCGAGTCCGGATCGGCGACCGGCGCCGGTCCCGGTGCGGCCTTGGCCGTAGCGGACGATGTGGCAGCCGACTGCCCCCGTGTCGACTTCGCGGCCGCTGCGCGCTTGGTGGGAGCCCGCTTGGCGGGGGTCCGCTTGGCGGGGGTCCGCTTGGTGCCCCGCGGCGAGGCGGGCAGCTCGGAGGTGTCGTCCTCGCGCACCTCGATGGCGTTGTCGTGGAAGGTGCGCAAGACCTTGGTCTGCCCCTTCTTGGGCAACTCTGCGGTCTCCAGAGCGTGCCTGACCTCGGCCAACATCAGAAATCCTCGGTCCTTGCCCTCAGCGAACAGCTGCCGGAGCGTGGGGTCGGAGAACTCCTGAGGCAAGTCGGCGGGCGGGCTGGAGGCGTCGGACGTGGCGGTCGAGGATGTCACGGGTGGCACCTACTACTTTCTGCGGCAGCTCTGCTCTGTCGCGGGCTTGGGTCGCGCGTTCAGGGGCGCACCGAGCCGACCCGGTTCGGGTCTTGGAACCGGGTCCATCGGGGCTCGGGGATGCGTCGTGACGGCGGAGAGGTCATCGAGTCAGGCCCTGACCGGACGGCGCACCTCCATTATAAACACCGCCACTGCGCAACACCGCCCCTCGACGTGCCTCGCATACTTTGAGCGCGTGGTGCTGGTTGGTGCCTCACGTACTTTGAGCGCGAAACGCTCCCGGTGGGGGCAGGCTTGCCTGGTATGGAAGGCAAGATCGACATGGCCGCACGACGA
>NZ_JBPCKQ010000068.1:0-4300 GCF_051004135.1 Ornithinimicrobium sp. | reverse complement strand
TCTTTGAGTTGGCACACGCTTCACGCCGCGCTGCACGGTGAAGAGGAAGTTTCGACCGAATAAAATCTGCCGATGAAAAAAGACATCGAAACGCGCGAAGATTTGGAATATCTGTTGGATGAATTTTACAAAATCGCCACAAAAGACAATGAAATCGGACATCATTTTGACGATTTGGATGTGAAAACACATTTGCCGGTAATTGTTGATTTCTGGGAAAAAACACTTTTCGGCAAACCCGTCTATTTCGGCAATCCGCTGTTTGTTCATCAGATTCTGCACGCCAAATCGCCGCTGACTTTAGCGAATTTTCAGCGTTGGGTTGAAATTTTCAGCGCGACGATTGACAGATTATTTATTGGAGAAACAGCGGAAGCCGCCAAACTTCGCGCCAAAATGATCGCTCACAGTCTAAATCAAAATCTCAATCGAAAATCGTAATTTACTTTGTAATCGTTAAAACAAAACTGTCACAAAACATCGCCTCGCGGTGTTTTTCTTTTGTAATACAAACAAAAATCAATACTTATAAGGAGTTTTTCCAAATGTTCAATAAATTGCAAAATTCGATGTTTTCTATCTTCACTCTGGCGTTTATCGTGCTGGTTTTCGGTTCTTACGTGATCGTCGCGCAAACCAGTTTGACAGGCAATTGGACGGCAAAAACAAAAGCCGAAACGCCCGATAAAATTTATTTGTCTTTTGAACGCAGCAACGAAAAAGGCGGCAGAAATCAGATGGGACAAAGTTATAACTTTAACGATTTCCAAGGTTTGTCGCGTGAACAAGCATTAAATAACGGCGCGGTCAGATTTTCTCTGGTGCGTGAAGCCGGAACGATTGACTGCGAAGGCAGTTTTACGAACGGCAAAGGCGCGGGAACTTTTCGTTTTACGGCAAATCCGCAATTCATTTCGGCGATGAAATCGCGCGGTTTCGATTTTGAAAAAAATTCTTCAAAAAATGACCGCGACACTGAAAACAGACTTTTTGCCGCGACGACTTTGAATGTAACGACTGCTTTAGCCGACGATTTGCTCTCGGCAAATTTTGGCAAACTTGATGTTGACGACCTTTTTAAAGCGGCGATTTTCAAAGTTGATTCGAAGTTTATGCGTGAAATGAAAGCAAGCGGTTTTGCCAATCTGGAATTTGAAGATTTAGTCAAAGCGCAAATTTTCAAAATTGATGCTGATTTCGTCCGCCAGGTCAGCGCGATGGGTTTTAGTAACGATCCTTTTGAAAGTTTGGTGAAAATGCGGATTTTTAAAATCACGCCGGAATTTATCAGCGAAGTCAGAAACACAGGCGTTAATAATGCGTCGGTCGAAGAACTCGTCAGGATGAAAATCTTCAAAATAGACGGCGAATTTATCCGCAGCAATCCAAATCTGAGCGTCGAAGAATTGGTGAGAAAACGCATCGGTGTCAGATAAAATTTATGCGTTTTGTTTTTGTTCGCTCTGCGAGAGAATCTGCTCGTAAAACTTAATGTAATGCGGAATGATAATTTTCGAATCATAACGCGAAACGGCAAGTTCGCGCGATTTTGCGCCGAAAGCTAAACGCATTTCTTCGTCATTTAAAAGTTTCATCACGTCGTCGGACATTTTTTCCGTGTCGCCGATGTCGCTTAAAAATCCTGTTTCGCCGTCGGTTACGACTTCGGGAATTCCGCCGATGCGCGTGGCGATAACCGGAACTTCGCAGGCGGCGGCTTCGAGCGCGGCGAGACCGAATGATTCCAGTTCGGACGGCAGCAGGAAAATGTCCGCCGCGCCCAGATAATCGGCGATGTTCGCCCGTTTGCCGACGAAAACTACATTTTCTTTGACATTCAACTGTTCGGCTCTGTATGAACAAGCGGCGCGTTCCGGTCCGTCGCCGACCATAATCAATTTGGCGTTGCCGCCTTTTGCTTTGACTTTGGCAAGAATTTCAATGCAGTCGAGCGGACGTTTGACGGGGCGAAAATTTGAAACGTGAACAAGAATTTTCTCACCGTTTGGCGCGAGTTCGCGGCGCAAAGGCGAGTTCTCGATTTTTTGATAATGCTGCGGACAAATAAAATTCGGAATGACTTCAATCTCGTCAAAATCGAAAGTTTCAATCGTCGCCTGTTTTAAGAATTTGGAAACTGCCGTTACGCCGTCCGACTGCTGCAAGCCATAGCGCGTAATCGGCAAATACGAACGATCTGCCCCGACGAGCGTGATGTCCGTTCCGTGAAGCGTTGTAATGACGGGAACAAAGCGTTTTTGCTTGATTGATTCGCGGGCGAGAATTGCCGAAATCGAATGCGGAATCGCATAATGAACATGCAGCAAATCGAGTTTTTCCGCCCGCGCGACCGTCGCCATTTTTGTCGCCAGTGCAAGATCATACGGCTGATGCTCGAACAAAGGATATGTCATCATTTCGACTTCGTGAAAATGCACTCGATCATTGAGTTCGACAAGTCGCGTCGGCAGCATTGACGAGATAAAATGGACGTTGTGACCGCGTTCGGCGAGTTCGCGTCCTAATTCCGAGCCGACAATTCCGCTTCCGCCGTAAGTTGGATAAACCGTGATTCCGATATTCATAATTGATTCAAAACTGCTTGTTTTCTTAATTTATCATTAACTGCCCGTAATTTACATTTACAAACATATTGTTTGCCTTTCGCTTTATATTTATTACTTGTTAAAATTAAGTCGAGAGGAAAATTTTATGCAGAACGAAACAGAATTAAGATTTACGGGCGCGGTTGACCATTTGGCGATTAAATGCGAAGACCTCGAAAAAGATGTCGAAGAATATAAGCATTTGGGATTTACGGTTGAAACGATTTACGAAGATTGGGCGATGATGCGCGACGCGAAAGGTTTCGGCATCGCTCTTTTGCCGCCAAATTCAAACCATCCGGCGCATCTCGGTTTAGAAGTCGAAACAATGGAAGAGTTGGAAAAAGCCGCCGAAAAAGAAAATCGTCCAATCAAACCGCACCGCGACGGAACTTCGTCTTTTTACACGAAAGGCGTTGGCGGTCAGATTGTCGAACTTATCTATTATCCGCCTAATTTTGATGGATAAAATTTCCCGCAAGTTTTACACGCGCAAAGATACTTTGCAGATTGCGCGGGATTTGCTCGGCAAAATTCTTGTCGTTCCGGTGGAAAACGGCGAACGAGTTTCGGCGATGATTGTCGAAACCGAAGCGTATCTCGGCGCGATTGACAAAGCCGCGCATTCTTACAATAATCGCCGCACAAAGCGTACCGAAACGATGTTCGCCGTCGGCGGAACAGTTTATATTTTCTTCATTTACGGTATGTATTTTCAGTTTAATGTCGTCGTCGGAGAAGTTGATACGCCGCACGCGATTTTAGTTCGCGCCGTTGAACCCGTTGAAAATATCGAGATTATGCGGACGCGGCGTGGCAAAATGTCGGATAAAAATTTGACTTCGGGACCCGGAAAACTCTGTATCGCGCTCGGAATTGATAAAACTTTTAATAAAGAAGATTTGCTCGGAAACCGCGTCTGGCTCGAAGAAGGAAAAACATTTTCCGACAGCCAAATCGAAAGCGGCAGACGCATCGGGATTGATTACGCCGAAGAATTCGCCGAAAAACCGTGGCGTTTTTGGGTGAAAAATAATTTGTTTGTCAGCCGCGTTCCTAAAGGATAAAGGCGAAAGGATAAAGATTAAAATTGTTTCTTAATTTATCCTTTCGCCTTTATCCTTCATCTTTTAGAAGGTGCCACTTTTCCGTCATATCGCACCACATCACGAGTCCGCGCCAATGGGCGAATTTCTCGTAAAATTGCTTAATTTCTTGGTCGTCGCAAACTGTTTCATTATTACGTTTTTTGTAAAACTGCGAACGCAGCCACGAATCGAGCGCGAGTCCGTCGTAGCGTCCGACGAGTTTTAAAAGATTTTCCGCCGCGTAATCGCCGACACCTTTGATTTGCTTCATTTGCTTTTTTAATTCCGATGTCGGCAAATCGGAATTGAGCCAGTTTTCAGGATTTATTTTTCCGCCGGCGACGGATTCGGCTAATTCGGCAAAATACGGCGAGCGATAACCGGCGCGGATTTCGTTTTTGTAAAATTCGGCTGATTCGTTTGCCATTTGTTCGGCGGTCGGAAAGGTGCGTTTGCCGTTTTTGGCGGGCGTTCCGAGTTTTTCAACCAGATTCGCCGTCATTTTTTTCGTCAACGCCCACGAGCAGTTTGTCGTGCAGATTGTTTTTACCAAATCTTCGTAAACCGTCGGCGAACGAAGCATTCTGCCCGTGTTTGTTGCGGAAA
>NZ_JBPCKQ010000067.1:0-4879 GCF_051004135.1 Ornithinimicrobium sp. | reverse complement strand
CGCCTCCCCCCCCTCTCCCCCCCCCCCCCCCCCCCCCCCCCCCCCCCCTCTTCCCCCCCTTTCCGTTCCCCCCCCCCCCCCCCCCCCCCCCCCCCCCCCCCCCGCGACGGCATACCTGCTGGGTCTGGCTGACGACGCCCTCATCTACGCCCAGCGTCTGGGGGAGTGGCTCACCCGCGCCCCGCAGATCGAGGAGGACATGGCGCTGGGCAACATCGGCCTCGATCTGCTCGGTCAGGCCCGGGCGCTGCTCACCCACGCCGGCGAGATCGAGGGTCGCGGTCGCGACGAGGACGCCTTGGCCTACCTGCGCGACGAGCGGGAGTTCCGCAACGTGCACCTGGTCGAGCAGCCGCGCGGCGACTTCGCGCACGAGATGGCCCGGCTGCTGGTGTTCGCCGGGAACGGCTACGAGCTGTGGTGCGCGCTGCAGCACTCCAGCGACGACGTGCTCGCCGGGGTCGCGGGAAAGGCGGTCAAGGAGGTCGCCTACCACCGCGACCACGCGGCGCAGTGGGTGGTTCGGCTCGGCGACGGCACGCCGGAGTCGCACGAGCGGATGCAGGAGGCGCTGGTCGCCGTGGCGCCCTACGTCGCCGAGCTGGGTGAGGACGACGAGGCTTCGGTGTGGGCCACAGAGCGCGAGCTGGGTGTGCTGCCGAGCACGCTGGTGCCGGCGCGCACCGAATGGGTGGCCCGGGTCGTCGAGCAGGCGACGCTTGAGCTGCCCGAGCAGCCGCGGTGGCGCTCCCGGGGCGGCCGCGACGGCATTCACTCCGAGACCATGGGCCATCTGCTGGCCGAGCTGCAGCACGTCCACCGCAGCCACCCCGGGGCGCAGTGGTGAGCCCGACGACGACCCGCCGCGCAGGTGTCGAGACGGACGCGCTCGAGGCGGCGATCCGCGCCATCCCCGACCCCGAGATCCCAGTCATCAGCATCGACGACCTCGGCATCGTGCGCGGGCTCGAGCTGCTCGAGCGCCGAGGCGGCGATGAGCGTGCCGTGGTGCGGGTGACGATCACGCCGACCTACAGCGGGTGCCCGGCGATGGGGGTGATCACCGAGACCATCGAAGCCGAAGTGCGCCGGGCCGGGCTGACTCCGCAGGTGGTGACCCGGTTGTCGCCGGCGTGGACGACCGACTGGATGAGCCCGCAGGGCAAGGTGTCGCTGCGCCGCTTCGGTATCGCCCCGCCGACGGGCCGGGCGGCGGTCCGGTCCGAGGGCCCCGTCGTCGTCGACCTACGGGTGCGGTCGGTGACCTGTCCGCAATGCGGCGCGGCCGACACCGAGGAGCTGGCCCGCTTCGGGGCCACGGCGTGCAAGGCACTGCGCCGGTGCCTGGAGTGTCGCGAGCCGTTCGAGGAGTTCAAGCCCATCTGAGCGGCAGGCCGACGACCGACCAACGGACGCAACCGCCGACGGCGCGGGGCCCACCGCATACCAGCACCAAAGGAGCATCTGCGTGAGTGTGACCCTGACGCGACCGACGCGACGCCGGGCCAACTTCCACGACCTGCGCATCACCGACGTCGAACGGCTCACCGACCAGGCGGTGGCGGTCCGGCTGGCCGTGCCGCAGCAGCTGCGTGCGGACTTCGACTTCGAGCCTGGACAGCACCTCACCCTGCGGGCCGAGATCGACGGCGAGGACGTGCGCCGGTCCTACTCGATCTGTGTCTCCCGGTCGCAGTGGCAGCGCACCGGCGAGATGCGGGTCGCGACCGCGCGCGTCACCGGCGGTGTGATGAGCAACTGGCTCAACGACCGGGCGCGGGTCGGCGACACCGTCGCCGTGATGACGCCGATGGGCAGCTTCACCGCGGCGACCGACCCCGCTGCCCGTCGGCACCACGTCGCCGTCGCGGCAGGATCGGGCATCACCCCCGTCCTGTCGTTGGTGACCACGGCGCTGGAGGAGGAGCCGGCGTCGCGGGCCACGCTGATCTTCGGCAACCGACGGACCGACTCCATCATGTTCCTCGAGGAGCTGATGGACTGCAAGAACCGCTTCCCCGAACGGTTCACCCTGCTCAACGTGCTGTCCAGGGAGCCGCAGGACGCGGAGCTGCTCAGCGGGCGAATCGACCGGGACCGTCTCGAGCGGTTCCTGGCCACGCTGGTGCCCGTCGATGACGTGGACGAGTGGTATCTGTGCGGTCCGTTCGGCATGGTCGAGACCGCGCGGGAGGTGCTGTCCGCGCACGGCGTCGACGAGCACACGGTGCGCCACGAGGTCTTCCACGTCGACGAGGCCAGTCCGTCGCCCACGACCGCCGGCCGGGAGGCCGAGGAGGAAGCAGCGGCTGCGGCGGTCGTGACGCTCACCCTGGACGGGCGCACGACGCAGGTGCCGATGCGCTCCCGGGCAGAGTCCATCCTGGCCGCCACGTTGCGCGAGCGCCCGGATGCACCGTTCAGCTGCACCGGCGGGGTATGCGGCACCTGTCGAGCCCGGCTCGTCGACGGCGAGGTGACGATGGACCGCAACTACGCGCTCGAGCCTGAGGAGATCGAGGCGGGGATCGTGCTGGCCTGCCAGTCCCACCCCGTCACCGACACGGTCACGCTCGACTACGACGCCTGAGCACTGCACCAGTCAAGGTGTGCCCGGGTGCTCGGGACGTGGACCGCTTCAGTCGAAGTTGGCGCGGTCCATCGCGAAGACGAAACGCCTGCCTGGATACTCGGACAGGGACCACAGCTGATCGGTAGAGGGCCAGTAGCAGATGTCCTCGGGGCCCGGTGGGAGCGCCCATCGGCGCGGCGTCAGGCTGCCGGGTGCCCCGACATACAGGTGTCCGCGGCGGGTCCGGCCGCGACTGACGCTCACGTAGTAGCGCTCGCCCACCACGGCGACTCCCTGCATGTGGCCGACACCGCGTGGGTCCAGCAGAGCCGGTTGGCAGCGGCCGTCTGGCTGGTCGGAGGGCAGCAGTGACTCCTCGTCCAGCGGATAGCGCACGAGCCTCGTGCTCATGTCGCCGCGACCGTACTCACCAGCGACCAGCTCGGGCGGGTTGCTGCTGCGGTTGAGCGACAGGAACGAGTAGCGCAGCGGCTCGACCTCGTCGGCGGCGTGCGCCCGGTACGTGAACCGGACCGGCAGGACGTAGCGGTAGTCGAAGGACTCGGGACCGGGCTCGAGCCGGATGATGTCGCTGATCCGACAGGTGAAGAACCCGCGACGGGTGCCGGCCACGTGCAGGTGGTCACCGGCCCAGACCACGCCACCGGCGTGGATGTGCAACGGCTCCAGCCGGGTGCCACCCGCCTCGTCCGTGACCGCCCGCACGAGGAGCACGTGCCGGTAGCGCAAGGTCTCGAGATCGACGAAGGTCACCCGGCTGCCTTGGCGGCCGTCACCGTCGTCCTTGCAGTACCAGCTGGTCACGAGCAACCGACGATCCTGGACCTGGCCGCTCGCCGTGGCGTCGGCGGTGCTGCTGATCCCCTGTGGCCACCATCTCGGTGAGCCCTGATCCTGGTCGTTCCAGGTGAACCCCCAGACCGGTGCGCGGCCCGGCACCCGGGCGGGGGTGGCCACCCGGTTGAGGCCGTCGAGCACGCCGGCCAGTCCGACGGGCGGGCCGACCCGCTCGCCGAGGCGGGCGATCTGATCTCGCTGCACCTTGCTGCGCCGCAGGTGGATGCCGTCGACCATCGGTCCGCTAGCTCCGGCCGGCAGTTCGAGCCGTGGCCGCGCCGGTCCTGGGCTCGGCTGCCGCTGCGCGAAGGACACCCAGCCAGCCGGTGCCGATGCCGATCGCGAAGCAGCTCAGCACCCCCCAGGGCCAGAAGATGTGCTCGTCGCGCAGGAACCATGACCCGAGAAGGAGCGCGACCGCCGGCAGCACGGACGGCCCCACCCCGTGCCGGCGGATCACGTCGATCGTGACCAGGACGGCCCCCGCGAAGAGCGCCCAGGCGCCGACGTCGCCCAGGATGGTGCCGATGTGGAAGGCCAGGCTGATCGATGGCGGGCGGGGCACCGCATCGGCGCCGAGCCGATCCGTCACGTAGCCGTTCCCGATGCCGCTGATCACATCGAGCGCGGTGTAGAGCGTGGCATAGACGTAGGCCGTGACGACGACACCGATCGCCAGCAGGTCGCGTCGCCCCCGGACCAGCCAGGCCAGCGCGACACCGACCAGGGGGAAGACCAGGACGCCGGCCAGGTGCATGAGGAACCAGTGCCGCGCGGTGTCCGGGTTGAGCCCGGACGGGTGCGTGGCCCCGACCACGCCGAGCACCAGGCCCGGCGCTGCCAGCAGCGCAAACGTCCTCCACCTCATGGCCACCGACGATAGCCGGAGCCTTCCGGCGACCCGCGGGTGAGCCGACCAGAGCATGAAGGGCGCTTACCTGTACCCGTGTGCACGCTACGGTCGGAGCAGGGCAACCCTTGAGCGGCGAGTCCACCTCCTGCTCGACCAGTCGCGATACGAGCGCGTGCGTCGTCGCGCTCGTCTTGGGTGGAGATGAGCCCTGGCGGCAGGACTGTAGGTCCCTGTTGGCTGCCACGACGACGGGGCACAGCTGCACGGATGCGTGGAGCTGGTGCAGGTGGTGCTCTTCCACCGGCTACGCCGGGTCGGACGTCAGGCGGCGTGCCGTCAGGCCCACCAGCTCATCGGGGGTCTCATCCTGCACGACTTCACGATGCCGGCTTCGACCACATCGTCTCCGCCGACCGTGACTTCGCAGGCGTCCCGGAGCTGCGTCGACTCACGCCGTCCGACGCACTGGGCCGCTTCTCGTGAACCGTCGCAATCCTCGGCGCCGGCCCGGCCCCCACTGGTGCACGATCTCGCACACTGGTGCCCTTCGCGCGCCGGGCACCCAGGTGCGGGAGAGGGGGCACCTCGCGGTGCCA
>NZ_JBPCKQ010000066.1:0-16011 GCF_051004135.1 Ornithinimicrobium sp. | reverse complement strand
CCAACATCTCGTTGCTTGCGCCACTCACTGATCAGGGACGAATACAACCCCTCACGGCGACAGATCTCGGCCACCGTGATGGCATCGCAGTCCTTGGCCGCCTCGATCTCGGTCAGGATGTCGAGCTTGTACTGCGCCGGCCACGACCGCTTCGCACGGCGCACCTCAGTCACATCGTCCTCGGTCATCGTTGTCATCATCACACCTCCATGCCCTCAGTGAATACGGATACATCACCAAGCAATCACCAGTGTGTCAGGTATGGGTACTCGATGAACGCGAGACAGTCCACCTCTCGGCCCAACGAGTTCGTGTACGTCACAGGGATGCCGGTCTCCACCCGTTGGACTCCCTGCTCAAGACCCTGGAACGGCGGGAGGCTCAGTTGGTATGCGGTGACCGTCCCGGCACCGGCCAGCGCCAGGGTCCCCACGGCAGCTGCAGCGGTCACCCAGGACCGGCCAGGACGCCGACGACCAGCCACACCTGCGTCCTGGCCGACCATTTCCTGCGCCAGCAGGATCGCTGTCTCGCTGGCGGCCTTGGTAGGGACCGGCGCACCCTGCCGCAGCAGCTCGTCGAACTCGGCCTCATCCAGCACGGTGACCTCCTCAGTAGGAACGGGACACCCTGCTCATGGCCACAGCACGGCACACCGTTGCAAACGTGGACGCGCACAGTGTTAGGCCAGCAGACGGTGCTCGCAGCCTCGGGTCAGGATCAGCGTCGTCCGCCGCTGGGTTGCGGTGCTATCGCTCGATCAGGGGGTTGCGGGTCTGCAGGCGCGGGAAGTAGGAGAAGTCACGGTCCGCGGTCCACAGTTCGGAGACTCCATGCGCCAGGCAGATCGCTGCGATCCGGGCATCGTGCACTTTGGGGCCTACGACCCGGCTGTCGAGCACCACCCGCCGCAGGACGTCGAAATAGTCGGTCGACTCCCCCGCCGGACGCATCCCCTCAAGCGCCAACAGGTCCGCGGCGGCGTGCAGCGCCTGCTCCACGGGGGTCGGCGGGCCGAAGACCTTGGGATGGGTCACGATCGCCAGGAACTCGTGGATGCACGGCCAGGGAACGACCCAGTGCGCACCTGCAGCCGTCAGCGACTGGAGCGCGTCGGTGGCCGCGTCGTGGTGTGGGCCGTCCGCTCGGTGGGCGTAGACCAGGATGTTGGTGTCGACCGCGATCATGCAGGCGGCAGGTCATAGGCAAACTCCGTGATCCGCCTACCGTCTACTCCCGGCCGCAGTCCGTGCCCGGAGAACGTGGTGAACCGAAACGGCGGCGGACCTGCCGGCGCAGCAGTACGCCGCTCCAGCTCCGCGCGCAGCCCGGTCTCGATCACTTCGCGCAAGGTGGCGCCCTGCTCGCGGGCCACCCGTCGAGCCTCGGCGGCCAGCGCGTCCGGGAGCTCGATCGTCGTCTTCATACGGGCAACCATACTCCCATGCCCGTATGTCCGTACTCGCTCTCCTCAGGTTCCACCCAGCCGTCGGATAACGTGAGGCCATGTACCTGGCCTCGACCGACCGTGCCTGAGGGCGATGCGGTCTGGCGGACCGCCCGCCGGTTGCATGCCGCGCTGGCAGGTCAGGTCATCGCACACTCCGCCCTGCGCGTTCCCCGCCTGGCCACGACCGATCTGAGCGGCCGGCACACCATTGAGGTCGTTTCGCGCGGCAAGCACCTGCTGCACCGGATCGAAGGTGACCTGACCCTGCACAGCCACCTGCGGATGGAGGGCAGCTGGCGGGTGCACCGCGGCAACCGGCTACCCCCGGCAGCCGATCGGCATACCGTCCGGGCAGTTGTGGCCACCGGCGAGCGGATAGCGATCGGGGACAGTCTCGGGATGCTGGACCTGGTCCGGACCAGCCAGGAGGATCGCGTCGTCGGCCACCTCGGCCCGGACCTGCTGGACCCCGCCTTCGACCGCGACCTGACCCTGGCCAACCTGGGCAAGGATCCAGGCCGCACCGTCACCGAGGCGCTGCTCGATCAGACCAACCTGGCCGGCATCGGCACCATCTTCGCCAGCGAGCCGCTGTTCTTGCACGGCGTGCACCCCTGGGCCACCGTCGGCGAGGTCGGCCCCGACACCGTCGCCGAGCTGGTCGACACCGCCCGCCGGCTGCTGGTGCTGAGCTGCCGGATGGGGCGCACGACCGCCACGGGACGCAGCGGCAGAGACGTAGTCGACGACGCCTGGGTGCACGGACGGGTGGGCCTGCCCTGCAAGCGATGTGGCGACGCGATCCGGCTGGCCCCCATCGGACAACAGCCGCGAGAACGGGTGATCTTCTCTTGCCCCACCTGCCAGGGCGGCCGGGCACCGACCGACGACGGCAGCCGACAGGCACCGCTCGGGCACGGGCGAGCGGACTACCTACGACGCTGATCACCCGCACGACGCGTGGCCGAAAACGGGTCGCCTTTGCACCTCCGCATCGCGGTCGCTCAGGCGGCGGAGGTCTCCATCCGCTGCTCGGCGCGGGGGATCGCACCGTGGCGGATCGGCTTGGCCAGCCCCTGGGCGAGCACGGCGGCCAGCTGCTGCTCAGCAGTCTCGGCCAGGCTCACCCGGTCGGCCACGTCGGTCAGCATCTGCGACACCGGCAGCTCGAGAGCCTTGCAGATCGAAGCCAGCAGCTCGGAGGAGGCTTCCTTCTCCCCACGCTCGACCTCGGACAGATATCCCAGCGAGACAGCCGCGCTGGCCGACACCTCACGCAAGGTCCGCCCCTGGACCTGGCGCTTCTCGCGCAACACGTCACCCAACTCGCGTCTCAGCAGAACCATCGCCAACCCTCCTCTGCCTCATCATGGACACCTCACGGTTGGTGTCCTTGCTCTACGGTACCCCGATGTCCTGACAGACCACGGGTGACCCGGCCCCCCATGTGTCGATCAAGAGCTCCAATGCGCGCTGCACGGTCGCGGCTCGCACCTCATCCCTCGTGCCGTGCAAGGAGAACACCCGGTGGGCCTGCACTTCTTCCCCGCCTGCTCCGACGCCGTGCACGGCGACGTGCACCGTCCCCGGTGGCTTGCCCTCGCTGGGATCGGGTCCGGCGACCCCGGTGGTGGCCAGCCCCCACGGCACGCCCAACAGCCGGCATACGCCCACGGCCATCGCCCGGGCAGTGCGCTCCGAGACCGCCCCGTCGGACTCCAGCAGCTGCGCCGGCACGTCGAGCAGCGTGGACTTCAGTCGTATGTCGTAGGCCACGACACCCCCGGCCAGCACCGCGCTGGCGCCCGGCACCGCCGTCAGCGCAGCACTCAGCAGCCCGCCAGTGAGGGACTCCGCCGTGCCCAACGTGAGGCCGCGGCCAGAGGCCTCCGTGACCACCCGCCGAGCCAGTCCCGGCTCGGGCAGCGGCGTGCTCACCCGGAGGCGCGGGGAGCCAGCCGCCGGGCCTGCAGCACGTAGTCGACACCGGTGACCACGGTCACCACGAGCGCGGCATACATCACCACCAGACCCAGCCCGTGCAACAGCCCGGTCAGCGGCAGGATCAGCAGCAGCAGGCCCACCGACTGCAGCACGGTCTTGAGCTTGCCGCCTCGCCCGGCCGCCATGACGCCTCGGCGGAGGACGACGAAGCGCATCACGGTGATGCCGATCTCGCGCACGAGGATGACCACGGTGATCCACCAGGCGAGCTCGCCCAGCACCGACAAGCCGATCAGGGCCGCACCGATCAGCGCCTTGTCGGCGATCGGATCGGCGATCTTGCCGAAGTCGGTGACCAGTCCCTGCCGACGTGCCAGGTCACCGTCCAACCAGTCCGTTGCCACGGCGACGGCGAAGACCACCGCGGCCCAGACCCGTAGGGACGCGACGTCCCCGTCCTGGGTGAGCAGCAGCCAGGCGAACAGCGGCACCAGCACGATGCGCAGCACCGTCAGGGCATTGGGCGCGTTCCACGCACTGCCGGGCCGGCCCTGCGCCGGCATCAGCGGGCCGCCGCCGCGTCGCGATGTTCGGGCACGGGACGGGCGACCAGGTCGACCCCGTCGGTGTCCACCACCACTGCCCGGACCAGGTCCCCCACCGAGGCCCCCCGCAGACCGAGCACGGTGGTGCTGCCGTCCACATCCGGGCCCTGCTGCTCGGCCCGGCCGACCACCGCGCCGGTGTCGGGGTCGATCTCCTCCACCAGGACGCAGACCTGCGACCCGACCCGCTCGCTCGCCCGCTGGGCGGTCAGCTCCTCCACCAGTGCGCTGAGCCGAGCCACCCGCTCCTGGATCGTGTGCTCGTCGAGCTTGTCGGCATAGCCCTCCGCCTCCGTGCCGTCCTCGTCGGAGTAGCCGAAGACCCCCACGACGTCCAGCCGCGCCTCGCCCAGGAAGGCCTCCAGCTCGTGCAGGTCCTGCTCGGTCTCGCCGGGGAGGCCGACGATCACGTTGGTGCGCACCCCGGCCTCGGGCAGCCGGTCGCGCACCTGGCGCAGCAGCCCCAGGAAGGACTCGCGGTCACCGAAGCGGCGCATGGAGCGCAGCAGCGGGCCGGAGGCGTGCTGGAAGGAGATGTCGAAGTAGGGCACCACCCCGGGGGTGCCGGCCATCGCGTCGAGCAGGCCCGGCCGGATCTCGGCCGGCTGCAGGTAGGAGACCCGGACCCGCTCGATGCCCCCGATCGCGCTCAGGTCGGGCAGCAGCTGCTCCAGCAGGCGCAGGTCGCCCAGGTCCTTGCCGTAGGACGTGGTGTTCTCGCTGACCAGGAACAGCTCGCGCACCCCCCGGTCGGCCAGCCACTGCGCCTCGGCCAGCACTTCCTCCGGTCGGCGGGAGACGAAGGAGCCGCGAAACATCGGGATCGCACAGAAGGCACAGCGTCGGTCGCAACCGGAAGCCAGCTTCAGCGGTGCCCAGGGCTTGTCCTCCAGACGTGCCCGCACGACCGGAGGGCCGGAGGCCGGCGCCACGTCGGCCAGCTCGGCCCGCGCGCGAGGCGCCTGCTGGTGGCCGGGCAAGGACACCCCCGAGGAGCGGGTATGCCGTGCCGCGGGGGCCAGCGGCAGCAGCGTCCGCCGGTCGACGGGGGCGTGGGACGCGGGCCGCTCGCCGTCCAGGATGCCCTGCAGATGCGAGGACATGTCGGCGTAGGAGTCGAAGCCGAGCACAGCGTCGGCCTCGGGCAGCTGCTCGGCCAGCTGCTCGCCATACCGTTGCGCCAGGCACCCCACCGCCACGACCGCCTGGGTCTTGCCGTGCTCCTTGAGGTCGGAGGCCTCCAGCAGGGCGTCGATCGAGTCCTTCTTGGCCTGCTCGACGAAACCGCAGGTGTTGACCACCGCCACATCTGCCTGACCGGCGTCCTCGACCAGGGTCCAGCCCTGCGCGGAGAGCCGGCCGGCCAGCTCCTCGGAGTCGACCTCGTTGCGGGTGCAGCCCAGCGTCACCAGGGCGACGCTGCGCGGACCGGACATGGGCGACACTCTACGGGTCGAACCGACCGTGCTGACCCTCCTCGTGTCGGCGTGGGCCGCTCACCGACGGAACTTGATCAGGGTCAGCCCCAGCAGCCGGGCGATCACCAGGGCGATGTAGTTCATCCCGGTCAGCATCTGCAGCATGATGACCGCACGGGCGGGGTTGGCGTCGGCTTTGGGTGCGATGTCGGACAGTCCCGTCCCGGTCAGCGTGGTGGTGGACAGGAAGAGCAGCTCGAACCACGAGAGCTGCACGTCACCGCCGGCCACGGAGAAGGAGTCCGTCCACAAGATCTGCACGGCACCGTAGGTGTAGGCGAAGGCCCAGATCAGGACCGTGAAAGTGGCCCCGGTGGCGAACAGCTCGTCGCGGCTGACCCAGGTGTCGGCGAACATGTAGCGCAGCAGCGACACGGCCGTGTAGAAGTAGAAGATCGCGTGGAAGATGTTGGAGGTCAGCGTGAGCCACGGAATCTGGCTGAGGTCGGAGGTCACCGTGAGCCCTGGAGTGTCGCTCAGGAACGCCTCGGCCACCGTCAGGATCACGACCGGTGCGCCCAACGACCAGGCGACGATCCGCGTCGCTGGAGTCCGGTTGACCGCCATCACCGCGAGCGCCAGCACCAGCAGACCGAAGATGGAGATGACGGTCCGTCCGGTGCCGCCCTCATCGGTGAACGGGAAGACCATGATCCCGAGCAGCTGCGCCCCCAGCAGCACTCCCGACGGGTGCTCGCGGATCGCCGCCCAGTAGCGCTGGAACCGGTTGCGTCCGGCCGCCCCTGCATACTCGAACATCAGGCGAGCCTAGTCACCGCACTCGGGGGTCACCTCAGGACCGCCCGGTCAGCGACCAGGCGTCCTCCGGCGGCTCCTCGCTGTCGAAGTGCTCGTCTTCGAGCTCCTCGTCCTCCGCCTCATGCTCCGCCGCTGCCCGCGAGGATCCCCACTCCTGTGCCTGCCGGTCCTCATCGGACCGCTCGACCGGGTCCGGTGAGGGCGGGGGCTGCTGACCCTGCAGCGCGGCCAGGGTGGCCTCCAGGTCATCGGGCTTGACCAGCACGTCCCTTGCCTTGCTGCCCTCGGAGGGTCCCACGATGCCGCGGGACTCCATCAGGTCCATCAGCCGACCGGCCTTGGCGAAGCCCACGCGCAGCTTGCGCTGCAGCATGGAGGTCGACCCGAACTGTGTCGTCACGACCTGCTCGGCCGCCTGCAGCAGCAGGTCCAGGTCGTCGCCGATGTCCTCGTCCACCTGCTTCCTGGCCGCCACGACCGTCACGTCGTCGCGATAGACCGGCTTGAGCTGACCGGTGACGTGCTTGACCACGCCCTCGATCTCGCTCTCGGCGACCCAAGCACCCTGCACCCGCATGGTCTTGGAGGCGCCCATCGGCAGGAAGAGCGCGTCGCCCTGCCCGATCAGCTTCTCCGCGCCGGGCTGGTCCAGCACGACCCGGCTGTCGGTCACTGAGGAGGTGGCGAACGCCATCCGGCTGGGCACGTTGGCCTTGATCAGTCCGGTGACCACGTCGACCGAGGGCCGTTGCGTGGCCAGCACGAGGTGGATGCCCGCGGCCCGGGCCAGCTGGGTGATCCGCACGACCGACTCCTCGACGTCGCGCGGGGCGACCATCATCAGGTCCGCCAGCTCGTCGACGACGACGAGAAGGTAGGGGTAGGGCTGGAGCACCCGCTCGGAGCCGGCCGGTGGGGTGATCGTGCCGCTGCGCACGCCCTTGTTGAAGTCGTCGATGTGCTTGTATCCGAACGCCGACAGGTCGTCGTAGCGCTGGTCCATCTCCTTGACCACCCAGGCGAGGGCCTCGGCGGCCTTCTTGGGGCTGGTGATGATGGGGGTGATCAGGTGCGGGATGCCTTCGTATGCGGTGAGCTCGACCCGCTTGGGGTCGACCAGGATCATCCGCACCTCATCGGGGGTGGAGCGCATCAGCACCGAGGTGATCATCGAGTTGATGAAGCTGGACTTGCCCGAGCCGGTGGCACCGGCCACCAGCAGGTGCGGCATCTTGGCCAGGTTGGCGATGACATACCCACCCTCGACGTCCTTGCCGACGCCCATCACCATCGGGTGCGTGTTGTTGCGGGAGGCCTGGCTGCGCAGCACGTCGCCGAGGCTGACGTTCTCGCGGTCGGTGTTGGGGATCTCGACGCCGACCGCAGACTTGCCGGGGATCGGGCTGAGGATGCGCACGTCGGCCGATGCCACCGCATACGCGATGTTCTTGGACAGGGCGGTGATCCGCTCGACCTTGACTCCGGGGCCGAGCTCCACTTCGTAGCGGGTGACCGTCGGTCCGCGCATGAAGCCGGTGACCTGGGCGTCGACGCCGAAGTCGTCGAGCACGCCGGTCAGCGAGTCGACCACCTTGTCGTTGGCCTGTGAGCGGGTCTTGTGCGGGCTGCCGGGCTTGAGCAGCTCGTTGTCCGGGAGTGTGTAGGTGATGTCGCCGGCCAGCATGAGCTGCTCGACCCGCTGCGGAAGTGGGGTGTGCGGCGGTGCTTCGAGGGGCTCCTTGGCGGTCGCCTTGCCGGAGGTCTTGGTGCCCGCTCCCGGCATCGGCTCGGTCGACTCCCGGTCAGCCGGGCTCGAGCGACCGGCTGTCTTCGCCTCCCCCTCGGGGGTCGTGGACCCGACCGCGGTCGCTCCGGCGGGCGGATTGGCCCGCAGCGACCTGCCCTTGCCCCGCTGGATCTCGGCGGCCTGGTCGAAGGCGCGGTCGCCCTCCCGGTCACTGGCCTTGTCGCCCTTGCCGGGTCGGCGGCGCGACCTGGCTCCGGGCTGGGTCTGCGCGTCCTGCCCGGTCTCCGGCTGCGCCGAGGTGTCAAAGCGGCTGCTGTGGAACAGGTGCTCCTCGGCCTCGCGCAGACGCTCCGGTATGCGGTGCACGGGCGTGGCGGTCAGCACCAGGAACCCGAAGATCGCGAGCAGCCCGAGCAGGATGCCGGTGCCCCATACGGTGATGGCCGCGGTGAGCGGGGCGGCGACCAGGAAGCCCAGGATTCCGCCGGCACCCTGCAGCGCGGCCGCTCCCTCACCGTAGTCGGGGGAACCGTTCGCCAGGTGCGCGATGCCGCAGGCGGCCAGCACCAGCGCCGTCGTGCCGATGAGCATCCGGTGGGTGGCCGCGGACTCGGTCGGCGAGCGGAGCATCCGCATCCCGAAGAACAGCAGGACCAGGGGAAGGGCGAGGGCGATGATCCCGAAGGTGCCGGCGACCACCGCGTGGATGCCCGCTCCGACGGGCCCTTGCAACCCCCACCACTCACGGATCGCGACCACCACGGCCAGGGCCAGCAGCAGGAAGCCCACGCCGTCGCGCCGGTGCTCCGGCTCCAGCTGCTCGCCCGACCCACTCTCGCTCACCTTGCGCACTGCTCCTCCGGTCACGTGGGCCACTCCCATCCAGGTGCCCCGCACGGCTCGCCACGGCAGGGGGCCGCGCGAGACACGAGCCCGCACGGCGCTCGCACCCCGGGAGGAGCGCTTGCCGGAGGAGGACGTGCTGGACGAGGACCCCCGGCGGCTCTGCGGGCGGGTGCTGCCGCCCTCGCTGCCGCTGCCACCCTTGCCGCTTGCGCGGCCGGAGGAGGCGCGTGAGGTCGTCGCAGTCTTGGCCACAACAGCACGGTACGCGACAACCCGGCTCGTATCACGCGTCACACGCGACACAGCCCCGATTACTGTCCGATGGACAACCGCGACCAGACCGCCTGGTGATCGGTCCCGTCCACGGTGATCTCCCCCGCGGCGACGACCCCGACGCCGCGCACGAGCACGTGGTCCAGGTGGGTGAACGGCGGCAGCCACGTCCCCCGCGGCCAGGTGCGCACCCACCCTGCGCCGACGACGCGGTGGGCGTCGGTGAGCTCGCCGAAGGCGTCTCGGTATGCCGGCTGCGCGGTGGAGGCGTTGAGGTCGCCGGCCAGCACCAGCGGGGTGGCCTCGGCCTGGGCGTCCACCCAGGATCCGAGCACCGGCAACTCGGTGCGCCACTCGCGGGACAGCACCGGCGGCGGCGGGTGGGCCGCCAGGAGGGTCCACGGACCCTGCACCCCCTCGATCTGGACGGCGACCTGGTCGAAGAGCGTCGGCGCCGGAACCGACACGGGCTCGTGCGGTTGTGCCGTCAGGACCAGGGTGCCCCCAGCATCCTGGCGGGCCTGGCCGGAACGATGCGGCAGCGTCTGTGGGATCCCGCCATCGTCCAAGGTCTTCTCGAAGGCCGGGGTCACCTCCGTCAGCACCAGGGCGTCGACGTCGAGACGCGCGACGGCGTCCTCGACGTCGGGCAGGCTCGCTTCGCCATACAGCGTGTTGAGGCTCAGCACCACCACGTCGTCGCTGGAGGGAGTCGCCGTGCCGTCCTCGAGCCACCACGGCGCGGCGAGCAGCGTCATGGGCACTGCGAGGAGGCACGTGGCCAGGACCAGCAGCCAGGCTCGTGCAAGCAGGGCAAGGACCAGCAGCGGCAGCAGGCTCAGTCCGACCAGCGGCAGCCCGGACTGCAGGATCGGGACGAGCCCACCGGCGTCCCACCAGCGCAGCAGGAGCAGGCCGAGCGCCGCCGCCCACCACAAGCCCAGGACGATGGTGACGAGCCGGCGCATCCCCCCACTCTAGGAACCGGCACTGGGAGAGCGCTGGAAGCAGGCGTGTGAGGATGTCGAGCATGCCCACCCGCAAGGACACCTTCACCTCGGGCAGGGTCCGGCTGGCGGCGATCGTCGTCGTGCTCGCCGATGCCGTGATGCTCTATTCGGCGTTGATCCTGATGTTCCAGATCGAGCCCACCGACGAGGCGCTGCGGGAGTCTGCCAAGGGCAAGGCGGTCGCTACCCTGGTGCTCCCCTCGGTGATCGCGGCCGTGCTGGCACTCGTGGGTTCCGGCCAACGATGGGGACGGCATGCTCTGGTCGTCGCTGCGCTCTGTGCCCTGGTGGCGGCGGGCGTCCTGGCACTCGTTTGAGAAGGCTCCGTTGAAGATCTGGGGCTGGCGTCCCCGTCCGGCACACTGAGCGAAAGGCTCAAGCTTGCTTTCCGGTCTAAGCAACCTAGGCTGTTGTCATGACACCCGTCTCGTCCACCCGCGCCACCGTCCTGGGTGACCTGATCGGCTCGCGTCTGTCCGCGGACCGCCGAGGTCTCCACGAGAGGCTGACAGCAGCCTTGACGCACGTGAACCAGGAGATCGTGACCGACCAACCGCTCGCGGTCATCGCGGGCGACGAGGTCCAGGGCACCTACGCCGGCGTCGGTGACGCCCTGGGAGCCGTCTTCCTGCTGCGTTCGTTGCTGTCCCCAGGGACCGATCTCCGGTTCGGGATCGGCCGCGGCGACGTGACCGTGCTGGACGCGGAGACCGGGATCCAGGACGGCCCGGGCTGGTGGGCCGCACGGCAAGCGATTGAGGAGGTCGAGGCGGGCCAGCAGGTGACCGGCCAGGCCACCTGGCGCACGGCATACCGGGAGCATGAGCCGGATCATGGGACGGAGCAGGCGGTCAACGCCGCCCTGGTCTGTCAGGACCTTGTGCTGGGATCGTTGGACCAGACCGGTTGGACCATCGTGCGAGGGATGATGCAGGAGCGAACCCATGCCTCGATCGCCGAGGAGCTCGGCATCAGTCGCCAAGCCGTGCAGCAGCGGCGCAAGTCGGCCGGCCTGCCGATGCTGCTCGCCTCCATCTCTGCGCTGCGGTCCCTGCCATGAGGGTGCTCCCGTGAGTGTGCTGGCGCTGCTCCTGCTCGCGGTGGGCACGGCCGACGCCGTCCGCTCACGAGCTTGGGGTGACCGGCAGCGCGAGCATCTCGTAACCATTTTGGCCGGGCTGAGTGTGCTGGCCCTCGGCGCCGTCCTGGCCGGCCTGACGGCCCCGGCCGACGTGGGGCTGCTGGTGCTCGCGGCCCTCGTCCTGGCGGGCTGGGTGCTGGCCTCGGCGGAGGGGGTCGTGCGCGAGCGGGGCGCGGCGCCACCCCTGGCGGTCATCGGGCTGGGGACGGGCCTGTTGGTGCTGGCCTCGGGCTGGGCCTCCCCCACCGCCGGCTCGGTCGCGCGCTGGCTGGAGTGGTCGGCGCTGCCCGACGTCCCGGACCTCGACCCGGACAGGGCGATGCTGCTCGCCGGGCTGCTGCTGGTGCAGTTCGCGACCGGCAACGTCGTGGTCCGGCTCGTGCTCATCCAGGTCGGCGCGCTGCCTCGCCAAGGCACCCCGCAGGCGGCGGACCGGTTGCGCGGTGGCCGGCTGCTCGGCCCGATGGAGCGCGTGATCATCCTCGGTCTCGGACTGGCCGGTGAGGTCACCGCCGCCAGTCTGGTGATTGCAGCCAAGGGGCTCATCCGCTGGCCCGAGCTGCGCAGCAGCGACCTGGAGGACTCGGCGGTCGGGGTCGACGAGGTCACCGAGTACTTCCTGGTCGGCAGCATGGTCAGCTGGCTGGTGGCGCTCACCGCCCTGGCTGTGGCACTGCTCGGGTGAACCACATGACCTTCGCGCCTACGCCTATCCAGCGCCGGTGCACGGGCCGAAGCAAACCGGTCCCGGGGCCGATGTCGCTACGCTCCCCGGATGCAGTCGGTAGCCTCACCTTTCGAGCCCCCCGTCCTCGCTCGACGCAGGCGCGTGGGGGCGAGCCTGATCCTGCGACGGCCATCGTCGCCCGCACGGTGATCGTGGGCTCGACGGTGGCAGTCGTCACCTTCCTGGTCCTGCGACGTCTTGCGCGTCCCTCACTGCTTGCCGTGGCGGCCGCGGCGATCGCCTCCTACGTCCTGTTCCCGGGCACCTGGTATGCAGAGACGCTGTTCGGTGAAGTCATCGCAAGCGGCACGGTGGCCCAGGTCCTCGACGGTGTGGCGTGGACGGTCGTCGTGCTGAGCGTGGCCATGCTCCTCAGGCGTCGACGACGATCGGGATGATCATCGGGCGGCGGCGCAGCTTGCCGCCGACGAACGACCCCACTGAGCGACGGATGATCTGCTGCAGCTGCTGAGCGTCGGTGACCCCGTTGTTGCGTGCCTCCTCCAGTGCCCGCTCAAGCTGCGGCAGCACCTTGTCGAAGACCCCCTCCTCCTCCACGAACCCACGCGTCTGGATCTCCGGGCCGGCGGCGATCTTGCCGGTCGCAGTGTCGCGCACGACGATCACCGTCACGAAGCCCTCGTCACGCAGGATGCGGCGGTCCTTGAGCAGGCCCTCGGTGGTGCCGCCGACCGAGGAGCCGTCGACGTAGACGTAGCCGCAGTCGATGGTCCCGGCGATCCGCGCGACCCCGTCCACCAGGTCGACGACGACCCCGTCTTCGGCGAGCATCACCCGGTCCCGCGGGACCCCGGTCTGCACAGCCAGGTCGCCGTTGGCGACCAGGTGACGCCACTCCCCGTGGACGGGCAGCACGTTGCGCGGTCGCACGATGTTGTAGCAGTAGAGCAGCTCCCCCGCACTGGCGTGCCCCGACACGTGCACCATCGCGTTGCCCTTGTGCACGACGTTGGCGCCGAGCCGGGTGAGGCCGTTGATCACTCGGTACACGGCGTTCTCGTTGCCGGGGATCAGCGAAGAGGCGAGCAGCACGGTGTCGCCGGTGCCGACCTCGATCTTGTGGTCGCGGTTGGCCATCCGCGACAGGGCCGCCATCGGCTCTCCCTGCGAGCCGGTGCAGATCAGCACCTGCTCGTCCTCGGGCATTTTGGCCAGCTTGCCGAGGTCGACCAGCACCTTGTCGGGCACCTTCAGGTAGCCCAGCTCGGCGGCGATCCCCATGTTGCGCAGCATGGACCGGCCCACCATCGCGACCTTGCGGCCGGACTCCTGGGCAGCGTCCAGCACCTGCTGCACCCGGTGAATGTGGGAGGAGAAGCAGGCCACGATGATCCGCCGCTCGGCCTGGTGGAAGACCCGCTCGATCGCCGGGGCGATGTTGCGCTCGGGGGTGGTGAAGCCGGGCACATCGGCGTTGGTGGAGTCCACCAGGAACAGGTCCACGCCCTCCTCCCCCGCCCGGGCGAAGGCCCGCAGGTCGGTGATCCGGCGATCCAGCGGCACCTGGTCCATCTTGAAGTCGCCGGTATGCAGCAGCGTGCCGCCGGAGGTGCGGATCAGCACGGCCAGCGCGTCGGGTATGGAGTGGTTGACCGCGATGAACTCGCACTCGAACGGTCCCAGCGTCTCGCGGTCGCCCTCGGCCACCCCGAAGGTGTAGGGGCTGATCCTGTGCTCCTTGAGCTTGGCCTCGATCAGCGCCAGGGTCAGCTCGGAGCCGACCAGCTCGATGTCGGGCTTGAGCCGCAGCAGGTAGGGCACCGCGCCGATGTGGTCCTCGTGGCCGTGGGTGAGCACGATGGCGACGACGTCGTCGAGGCGATCCTCGATGTAGGAGAAGTCGGGCAGGATCAGGTCGACGCCTGGGTGGTGCTCCTCGGGGAAGAGCACCCCGCAGTCCACGACCAGCAGCTTGCCCTGGTGCTCGATGACCGTCATGTTGCGACCGATCTCGCCGAGGCCGCCGAGCGCGACGACACGGACGGCTCCGTCCGCGAGCGCAGCGGGTTCAGTGAGCTCGGGGTGGGGGTGACTCATGGGGTTCACCCTAACCAGCCGCCGGCCGCGCGCCGCACCGTCCTGTCGGGGGACCGTCCTACGATGGCCGGTATGCGCCAGTACCTCGACCTGCTCCAGCGGGCCCGCGACGAGGGCGCCGCCAAGGATGACCGCACGGGGACGGGAACACTGTCGGTCTTCGGGCACCAGATGCGCTTCGACCTGCAGGCCGGCTTCCCGGCACTGACCACCAAGAAGCTGCACCTGCGCTCGATCATCGGCGAGCTGCTGTGGTTTCTGCGCGGCGACACCAACGTCGCCTGGCTGCACGAGCGCGGCATCCGGATCTGGGACGAGTGGGCCGACCCCGCCGGCGACCTCGGCCCGATCTACGGCCACCAGTGGCGCTCCTGGCCGACTCCCGACGGCGGCACGATCGACCAGCTGGCGAGCGTCATCGAGGGCATCCGCAGCAACCCCGACTCGCGTCGGCACATCGTGTCGGCCTGGAACGTCGCCGACGTCGCGCAGATGGCCCTGCCGCCGTGTCACACACTGTTCCAGTTCTATGTCGCGCCGCCGCGCGACGGTGACCAGGACCCGCGCTCGGTGCTGTCCTGCCAGCTCTACCAGCGCAGCGCCGACATCTTCCTGGGCGTGCCGTTCAACATCGCCTCCTACGCGCTGCTCACGCACATGGTGGCGCAGGTGACCGGGCTGCGGGTGGGCGACTTCGTGCACACCCTCGGCGACGCGCACCTCTACCGCACCCACCTGGAGCAGGCCGACCTGCAGCTGGCCCGCGAGCCCGGGCCGCTGCCGACCCTGTGGCTCAACCCGCAGATCAGCACGATCGACGGCTTCGACCTCGCGGATGTCGAGGTCCGCGACTACGTCGCCGCGCCTACCATCAAGGCCCCGATCGCCGTATGACGCAGGCCCGGTTCAGCGTCGTCCCCTCGGTCTACCTGGCGCTGCTGCGCGAGGGAGCGCAGGGGCCGGAGGTGCTGCTGCAGCTGCGGCAGGGCACCCCCTACATGGACGGCTGGTGGGCCTGCGGTGCTGCAGGTCACGTCGAGCGGGGCGAGTCTGCCCTGGCTGCGGCGGTGCGCGAGGCCCGCGAGGAGCTCGGCATCGCGGTCGACCCCGACGACCTGGAGCCGCTGGCCACCCTGCACCGCACCTGTGCCCTGGCTGACCCGGTCGAGCAGCGCATCGACCTGTTCATGGTGCTGCGAGAGTGGGACGGCGAGCCGCTGATCGCCGAGCCGGACAAGGCCGCCGACCTGCGGTGGTGGCCGCTTGACGCGCTGCCGGACCGGGTCGTCCCGCACGAGGCGCAGGCACTGGACGCACTGCGGGCACGACATATCCCCGCCGTGCTGACCCGGGGATTCGCCCAGTCGCTGACCCTGGTGGCTGCGGTCGGGCGCAACGGCGTCATCGGCGATGGCGCCAGTATGCCGTGGCACCTGCCCGAGGACCTCGCGCACTTCAAGCGCACCACCATGGGCGGGGTGATGCTGATGGGCCGGCTCACCTTCGACTCGATCGGCCGGGCGCTGCCCGGGCGGCGCAGCATCGTGATCACCCGCGACTCGGCGTGGGCAGCGGAGGGTGTGCAGGTGGCGCACTCGATGCCCGAGGCCCTCCTGGTCGCGGGCGATGAGCAGATCTTCGTCATCGGCGGCGGCGAGATCTATGCCCAGACCATCGACATCGCTGACCGGCTGGTCATCACCCAGGTCGACCAGGAGCCCGACGGCTCCGTGCACTTCCCGGCCATCGACCCGAGGCTCTGGCGTGAGACATCGCGCGAACCCGGCGACGGCCTCACGTTCGTCACCTGGGAGCGTCACTGACCTGTAGCACGGCGGGTGCACCGTGACTGGTGCCCTCTTCCGCACACTGGTGCCCTGCGCGCGCAGGGCACCAATGTGCGAGATCGTTCACCAGTGGGGGCCAGGCCGGCGTCCAGGATTGCGGCAGTTCACGAGAAATGGCCCAGTGCG
>NZ_JBPCKQ010000065.1:0-4866 GCF_051004135.1 Ornithinimicrobium sp. | reverse complement strand
CCGAGATGCCGACGAGCTCGATCGTGCTGCCGTAGCCGACCTGCGCTCGGCCACACAGGAACGATCGACCGCCGAGCGGCATGTACTCGATGCCGTGCGCCGCGCACGCAGCGCTGGCATGTCCTGGACCGCCATCGGCGCCCTCGTCGGTACCACCGGCGAGGCCGCACGACAGCGCTACTCCAGCAAGGTCGCGTGATTCCACGGTTCGCAGCGGGAGCGGACGCGACCGCGTCACGGTATGCGGCATGAGCAGACGTTCCCGCAAAGCGGACACCGGATCGGGACTTGCGCCCTACGCGGCTACTAGACACTGGCTGCAGGGCCGGTGTCTGGCCGGACTCGGTCTAGGTGGGCCGGCGGGTTCGCTCTCTATGCGACTGCCCACCCGGCTTCGGGTGTGGCTCACTACCGGTCTGCGGCCCGTCGGGCACCGTTGGTGAGGCGTGGCTCAAGAAGGGACTGCCCTGCTCGTAGTAGAGCAATGCCCACCTCGCCGTCCCTATCGGTACGAGCACAGGCGGGAGCAGCACATGGAACACGTCATCATCGGGGTCGACCCCCACAAACTGTCCGCGGCCATCGAGGTCGTCGACCACCACGAGCGGCGGCTCGGCTCGGGTCGATTCAGCACCGATCAGGCCGGTTACGCCGCGATGCGGGCCTACGTGAAGGCCTGGCCGCAGCGGGTCTGGGCAGTCGAGGGTGCCAACGGTGCTGGTCGACCACTGGCCCAACGTCGGGCTTGGAGCACTCCGAGGCAAGCCCGATTTCGCGACTGGGTTGGACGGACATCCATCGCGTCGGGTCCATCGAGCAAGCGGCGGCGGAAATTCTCTTCGATCTGACGCTGCTTGGGACCTCCTCAACGGGACATCACCTGTCGGGGCTCCGTCCTTCGCCCAGAAGATGAAAGCGATCAACCAGAGGGCGATCACTGCGGCCCACAGGGATACCTCGACCGCTCCGAGTCCCCGAGGTGCTCGTGCTGGGGTCGAGGACGAGCACGAAGAGGATCAGGAAGAAGATGGCAATGAAGAAGTCGTTAGCCCGGCGGCCAATTCGAGCCGGGCGAGGGTTGCGGCGGCGTTGGGGCCTCGCAGCATCACCGAGTTGTCCTTGCGAACGGCCGCGAGCATCGCGCGTAGCCGTCGGCGGTCACCGGTGCTGGCCGGGTCCCTGCGGAAGTCGCGGGCGGACAGGATGGTGGCCAGCACGAGGAAGTCGAGGCGGTGGCGACGGCCATCGGTGCCGACTGAGTGCGCCGCCGCCTTCATGACCAGGGCTCCGACGAGGTTGGGGCGGCGCACGTGGCCTTGGTGTCCCGCGACGGTGACCGCGACGGCCTCGGAGCGGTGCAGTGCCTGGGTGCCGCCGGGGGTGGCGAGGGTGGGACCGCCTCCGGCGCCGGGGCGCGACGTAGACCGTTCCCCCACGCCGTCGGGAAGCAGGACATCGATCTGGGCGTCGCCCTTGACCCAACGATGCTGGAGCCCTTCGCCGGAGGTCTGGTAGGTGAAGCCGAGGTCCGTCAGCGTGGCGGTGAAGGACTCGTGGAAGTGCGGGTCTGCGCGGACGT
Organism: Ornithinimicrobium sp.; assembly: GCF_051004135.1. Lineage (GTDB taxonomy): Bacteria > Actinomycetota > Actinomycetes > Actinomycetales > Dermatophilaceae > Ornithinicoccus. The sequence continues at coordinate 3,287 of NZ_JBPCKQ010000065.1, read as the reverse complement.
CGAGCACCGCGTCTGCGTCATCGGTCGGCCGCGTCGGTGAGTAGTCGCGCTCGGCGCAGTGCAGGTGAATCATCTGGCCGCCGACGAGGGTCCAGCCGTCGGGGTGCCGCTCGTACAGTTCCATCAGCGCGTGCCACGAGGCGGTCTGGGCCGCGAGCATCGGCGGCAGGAGGATCACTGGTCGGTCCCCAGGTCGTGCCACATCTGTTCGGTCGCGGTCAGGTCGTTGAGGATCTCGACGGCGCGGGACTCCTCGCGAGGGGTGCGGTGGTCGGCGAGGTCAGCGGCGATCAGGAGGAGCGGGGCCGGCCGAGGCACGGATCGGATCGACGCGTGCAAGACGACGTTGGCCTGCTGGCGACTGGACTGGCCGACCGCCGGTGTGAGCAGGTAGTCGCGGATGAGGTGCCCGAGGTCGGCCTGAGTGACGTAGCCCTCCACGATGTCGCCGGCGGCGATCTCGGCGCGTGGGTCGTTGAGGCCGGACAGGACGAGGCGAGCATCGGCTCGTAGGTCTGGCAGGTCGCGGGTGTTGGCTCGGTAGACCTGGCGCTCGGCGCGATTGGCCAGCATCTCGCGCAGCAGGCGGGCGACGCCGGCGATGGTGTCAGTGTCCCGCGTGTGGGCTGTCATCAAACCCCAGCGCTCCTCGGTGCGTTGGCGTTCTGAGGGGGCGAGGAGAGCCAGTGCGGCCATTGCCTGCGGCGAGGAGTCGGCGTAGTCGAGGATGGCCCACGCGGAGCGTTCCGAGAGCGGCCGACCGACCTTCCCACCGTCCAGAAGCGGGAGCAGGTCGGCTTCGTCGATGCCCCAGCGGTTGCCAACGCGCTCGGCGGGCAGAGAGCCGTCCTCGATGCGCTGGCGCACGCGATGAGGCGTGACGCCGAGCCGTTCGGCGGCCTCGGACACGCTGATCTGACGTCCCATGAACAGAATGCTATAGCAACGGTAAGGTTTGTGTTATCCCCTGTTGGGTGTTCGGACGAGATCACCGCGCTGCCGAGGGGCGGGATCAGGAGCACCAGCAGAAGCAGGATCAGGGGCGCTAACGGCGCTGGGCAACGACGGCCTGATGGAGTTCGAGCGAGAACCTCGAGGTTCCGCCGCCAGACAAGCGCACTGGCGCATCGAGCTGGACTGCGGCTGCGGCGACCGGGCGTGAGCACTCGATCAGCCGTGTGTGAGTTTCCCTCGCCCGATCGCGGCGCAAAGACGCAGGGGCGGAGGTCTCGCGGCCGGTCAGTGTGTTCGGGGGAAGACCCGCACCTGTGCCTCGTGGCCAGCGCCAGCCAGCTTGGCATCGCAGGTGTGCAGCGGTGCGTCGAGCGCTTCGGTCAGCGCGAGGTAGCAGGCGTCGTAGCTGGTGTACTGGTGGCGCAGGAGCCAGATGCGATCTGCCAGCGGGTGGATCTCGTAGCGGGTGAGGGGCAGGGCGAAGTGGTCGACGCGGGCCTCCTCGGCCGCATCCGGCTCGAGCTTGCCGCCGAGGAGGAGCCCGCGCAGCGCCGAGAGCACCTCGACGTCGAGCAGGTGCGGGGCGGCCACGTCTCCGGCCAGGGAATCCAGCAACTCGCTCTCAAGGTCGCGTCCGATGAGCGCCTCGACCATCGCCGAGACGTCGACCACGATCACCGGCGACCGGCCCTCACCTCGGCGACGATCTCCTCCGAGGTCGGACCACTCGATCGGTCGCGGGCCTTGAGCCTGGCGACGATCTCGACGTTCGTCGGGCGAGCGGCGATCCTGGACAGCTCGCCTGCAACGTAGGCCGAGAGCGACTTGCCCTCGGCCGCGGCGCGGTCCTTGAGCGTGTGGGCGACCTCGTCGGAGACATCACGGATGTACAGGGTGGTCATGGGAACTGATGCTAGCATTCTGCAAGCCGCAGGTCCTCGGCCCTTGACTGCGCAATCGCGGCGGTATGACGCGGGGCCGGGCCGAGCCGCGCCGGCCGCGGCATGTTGACCAGCCATTCGAAGTAGCTACACTTGTGGACATGACAGTTGACAGCCAGATGGCCCTTAAGGATGTCAAGAACCGATTGTCCGAAGTGGTGGACCAGGTCGAGCGCGAGCATGATCGCGTCCTGATCACCAAGCACGGTCGACCGGCGGCCGTGGTGCTGAGCGTGGATGACCTAGCCTCGCTGGAGGAGACCCTGGAGATCGTGGCGCGGCCTCGCCTGGTGAGCCAGATCCGCGAGAGTCTGGCAGAGCTCACGCAGGGGCCAGCAGAGGTTCTCAGCAAGGACGAGGCGCTGGGACTCCTGCAGAAGTGAGTTCCGAGCCATTCGACGTTGCGTGGTCTGCCACGGCTCGTCGGTCGATGGGCAGGCTGCCCGAAAAGGTGGGGACGGCAGCGGTGGAGTTCATCTACGGCCCGTTGGCTGTGAACCCTCGGCGCGTCGGCAAGGCACTTCGATTCGAGATGTCGGGACTGCACAGCGCTCGCCGCGGAGACTTCCGGATCATCTATCGAATCACTGACATCGTCACCATCGTGGCTATCGAGCACCGCGCCGACGCTTACCGGCCCAGGTGAACTGCGATCCCGAACCCCTTTTGGGCTACTAGACACGGGCTGTAGGGCCGGTGTCTGGCCAGACTCGGTCTAGGTGCCCGGCGGGACGCTCTCATTTGGGCTGCCCACCCGAAGCTTTCGGGTGTGGCTCACTTCCGGTCTGCAGCCCGTCGGGCACCGTTGACGAGGCGTGGCTCAAGAAGGGACTGCCCTTGCTCGTAGTAGCACTGCCCACCTCGCCGTCCACATTGGTATGAGCACAGGCGGGAGCAGCACATGGAACACGTCATCATCGGGGTCGATCCCCACAAGTTGTCGGCCACCCTCGAGGTCGTCGATGACCACGAGCAGCGGCTGGGCTCGGGTCGGTTCCCCACCGATCAGGCCGGCTACGCCGCGATGCGAACCTACGCCAAGGCCTGGCCGCAGCGGGTCTGGGCAGTGGAGGGCGCCAACGGCGCCGGTCGACCACTGGCCCAACGGCTCCTGGAGGCCGGTGAGCGCGTCCTGGACGTGCCGGCCAAGCTGGCCGCGCGGGTGCGGCTGTTCGACACCGGGCACAACCGCAAGACTGACGCGCGCGATGCTCACTCGATCGCGATCGTCGCGGTCCGAACCCAGGGACTGCGTGTCCTGAAGGTCGACGGCGAACTCGAGGCCCTGCGGATGCTCACCGACCGGCGCGAAGCGCTGACCCGGCGGCGGGTTCAGACCGTCAACCGGCTGCAGGCCCTGCTGGGCGAACTGCTGCCCGGTCAGGGCAAGAA
>NZ_JBPCKQ010000064.1:0-17933 GCF_051004135.1 Ornithinimicrobium sp. | reverse complement strand
CTTGGTCAGCCGGCGAACTTGCGGCGGCCAACGCGCTCAGATCTGGTGCAGCTTCTTGACCACCACGAGCAGATGGTGGCACCAGCTCCCTACCGCCGACTCCTGCCCTCTCGGGACCACTGATGCGCTGCGCGCGCAGGGCATCAGTGGTCCACCGGAGGCACGAGTCGGGCACGCCGGCCGGAGTTGGGTCCGGCCGGCTGCGCTGCGATCGATGCACGGTGGGAGGCACCTTCTAGGCTTGCGGGCCCTGCACGCCTACCCTGAGGCCCAGCGCGCGCCCCGGTCGCCTGGCGGTCGCTGAGCGGCGTCGCCCTCGCTGTAGCGCTGCTGCTGGTCGCCACCAGCACCGGCTACGGCTACCACCGCGACGAGCTCTACTTCGTGCGGCTGACCGGGCTGACCGCCCGTGAGCTCGGAGCACGCCGGGGTGGGCAGGTGCTGGCGGCCGTCGCGATGGCCGGCTCGGCGATCGTGCTGGCGGTCGGGCACCTGCTGTCGACCTCCACCTTCGACTTGTTGTGGTGGACCCTGCTGGGTTGGCTGCTGGTGCGCGCCCTGCTGGACGGGGGAGCGCCCTGGTGGGCGGGCGCCGCCACCCCGGTCGTGGACGTCAACTATGACGCCGGCGAGACGGTGGGCTGGCCGGCCTTCGTCGACACCGTGACCACCGCATACGACACCGTGACCACCGCATACGACACCGTGCCCGCCGCGGAGCACCCCGTCGTGCTGGCCGGCAACTACGGCGAGGCGGGGCCATCCACCACCTGCGCACCGACGTGCCCGTCTACAGCGGGCACCACAGCCTGTGGGACCTCGGCCCCCCGCCACCACAGACCGAGACGGTCGTCGCTGTCGGGCTCGCGCAGTCCGACCTGCAAGCGTGGTTCGCTCGGTGCACCCGAGTCGCCGCGATCGACAACAGGGTCGGGCTGGACAACGAGGAGCAGGGGGAACCTGTGTGGCGGTGCACCGGGCCGACCGAGTCTTGGGAGCAGCGCTGGCCCGACCTGCGCCGGCGCGGCTGAGCCGCAGGGCCCTGCGCACCCGGACCAGGCATACGGTGGACACACGTGCCGTCACGGACGCGGCAGCACTGAGCGGCTGCGAACCACCCCCGGACCTGCGCGTTCCTCAGGGGTGGCGCCTACCCTGGTGTCATGGAGCGGCGGATCACCGGGATCGAGACCGAGTTCGGGGTGACCTGTGCCTTCCCGGGGGAGCGGCGCCTGTCCTCCGATGAGGTGGCGCGATACCTGTTCCGCAAGGTGGTCAGCTGGGGGCGCTCCAGCAACGTCTTCCTCGGCAACGGGTCCCGGCTCTACCTCGACGTCGGCTCGCACCCGGAGTACGCCACCGCCGAGTGCGACAACGTGGATGACCTGGTCGCCCACGACAAGGCCGGCGAGCTGGTGCTGCACGACCTGGCGATGGACGCGGAGGCCCGGATGGCGACCGAGGGGATCGAGGCCCGGGTCTACGTGCTGAAGAACAACGTGGACTCCCGCGGCAACTCCTACGGTTGCCACGAGAACTACCTGATCGAGCGCAAGGGCCAGCTGTCCCGGATCACCGACACGCTCATCCCGTTCCTGATCACGCGGCAGATCGTGACCGGGGCGGGGCGGCTGCACGTGACCGGAGAGCGGGCGACATACTTGGTCTCCCAGCGGGCCGACCACATCTGGGACGGGCTGAGCTCGGCGACCACCCGGTCCCGGCCGATCATCAACACCCGGGACGAGCCGCACGCCGACGCCGAGCGCTATCGCCGGCTGCACGTCATCGTCGGCGACTCCACGATGAGCCAGACCACCACCAAGCTCAAGGTGGCGATCACCGACCTGGTGCTGCGCACGATCGAGGCCGGCACGGTGCTGCCCGATCTCACCCTGGAGAACCCGATCCGGGCGATCCGCGACATCAGCCGGGACATGACCGGCTCGCACCTGTTCGCGCTCACCTCCGGCAGGTTGCTCAGCGCCGTCGACCTGCAGACCGAGCTGCTCGGTCTGGTCCGGGCGCACGCGCAGCAGGCCGGGCTGGCCACCGAGCAGCCCTACGCCTGGGCGCTGGAGCTGTGGGAGCGCACCCTGGACGCGGTGGCCTCCAAGCAGCTGGAGCGGGTCGAGACCGAGATCGACTGGGTGATGAAGTGGCACACGCTGCAGCGCTATGCCGAACGGCACGGTCTGAGCCTGACCGACCCCCGGATGCAGCAGCTCGACCTGGCCTGGCACGACATTCACCCCGAGCGGGGGCTGTTCAACATCGTGCAGCGGCGCGGGGGAGCGGCCACGGTATGCAGCGCCGACCGGGTGCAGACCGCCACCACCACGCCGCCCCAGACCACCCGTGCCAAGCTGCGCGGCGACTTCGTGCGCGCGGCGCAGGAGCACGGGCGCGACTTCAGCGTGGACTGGGTGCATCTCAAGCTCAACGACTCCACTCAGCGCACCGTGCTGTGCAAGGATCCGTTCGCGGCTCAGGACCAGCGGGTCGAGGACCTGATCGAGCTGATCCGCAGCTCTGCACCCAGTGGGCGCCCAGCCTCCGCGCTGTAGGGTGGGCCCCGATCCCCACCCCCAGACGATCAAGGAATACGCGTGCGCTCTCCCCGTCTCCGGCTGCTCGCCGCAGTCGCTGCCCCGATCATCCTGCTGACCGCCTGCGGCGGCGACGAGGGCGCCGACGACGCGGACAACAGCAGCGCAACCTCCGCCGGTCCCGACGACGCAGCAACGACCAGCCCGATCACCGGTGGTGACCTGGCCGACGTCGGAGTCGAGACGACCGAGGGTGAGGACGGCACTGAGGTGCCCGGGCTGACCCTGGAGGGAGCACCCTTCGCCGACGGCGATCTGCCCTTCGGCGTCGAGGCCACCGAGTCCAAGAGCCTCACCGAGGGTGACGGCGCCAAGGTGACCAGCGGCCAGGAGGTGACCGTGCGCTACCTGGCGGTCAACGGCTCCAACGGCGAGGAGCTGCTGTCCACGTTCCCCACCGAGGACACGGTGGCGATGAACCTGGGCACCGAGGGCCTGCTGCCGGCCTTCGTCGAGACACTCCCGAAGCAGAAGGTGGGCTCCGAGCTGATCCTGGCCATGCCCCCAGCGGAGGGCTTCGGCGAGCAGGGCAACCCCAGTCTGGGCATCGGTCCGGCCGACACCGTGCTGTTCTACATGGAGATCGTCGACGCAGTCGACCCGTTGAGCCAGGCGGAGGGCACCACGGTCGAACCGCCGGCCGGTCTGCCGACGGTCGAGGCCGACGGCACCAGCCCCGCGCAGATCACCGTCCCGGAGGGCGAGGATCCCCCGGGCGAGCTGGTCGTCCAGCCGCTCATCGAGGGCGAGCGGGCCACGGTCGAGGCCGGCCAGAGCATCACCGTGCACTACACCGGCGTGAAGTGGTCCGACGGCGAGCAGTTCGAGTCCTCCTACACCGCTGGCCAGCCATTCACGACCACCATCGGTGCCGGCCAGGTCATCCCCGGCTGGGACGAAGGTCTGGTCGGCCAGCCGGTCGGCTCCCGGGTGCTGCTGGTCATCCCGCCGGCGCAGGCCTACGGCGAGGCTCCGAGCGGTGACGATGCCGCGGCGACGGCCACGGCCGACCCCAACGCCAATCCGCTGGCCGGCGAGACCCTGGTCTTCGTCATCGACATCCTCAGCGCCAACTGAGTCCCGACCCGACCGTCCCGACCCCTGGAGGGCAGCCATGAGCGAGAAGACCAAGCCCGAGATCGACTTCCCCGGCGACACCCCGCCGGGGGACCTCGAGCTGTACGACTACGAGCTCGGCGAAGGTTCCGAGGCCACGCCCGGAGCGACCATCAGCGCGCACTATGTCGGCGTGTCCTGGTCCACCGGCGAGGAGTTCGACGCCTCGTGGAACCGCGGTGAGCCGTTGCGCTTCCAGGTCGGCGTCGGGCAGGTCATCCAGGGCTGGGACGAGGGTCTGATCGGGATGCGCGTCGGCGGTCGGCGGCGGATCACGATCCCGCCGCACCTGGGCTACGGCGACCGCGGGGCCGGCAACGTCATCAAGGGCGGCGAGACCCTCATCTTCGTGGTCGACCTGGAGGACGTTGCCTGACCAGCGCAGCGGCGTGCACACCGGCCGCGGCGGCGGTCAGGAACGCCGCCGGGTCCTGCGGGTAGCCGCGTCCCATCGTGGACAGCCCTCCCGGCACGTCGGTCAGCGCGGCGTCGAGCCCGGCGCACTCGACCTGCACCGGGCGCAGGTGCGGTGTGTCGGCGGCGAGCGCCTGAGCCTGTGCCCGCACCCCCTCGGCCAGCTCGTCGCCGACCCCCGCGCAGCCGGCCAGCACGGGGACGACCAGGTCCGCGGGATGCGCCAGGACCCGGCCGTATGCCGTGGCGCTGTGGTGGGAGATCCCGCGGTGCCGCTCCCGCGGGTCGGCCCCCGAGACGCGCAGTGCGGCCACCGGCCGGCCGCCGAGCACCGCTGCAGCGTTCAGCGCCTCGCCGGCCGCCACCCCGGAGAAGCCCCACCGGGTTCCGGTGCCCAGGTTGCCCGGTCCCTGCACCACGACCGCGATGTCGGCGTCCACCACATACCGGGCGGCCAGCAGCCCGGTATGCACCGTCACCGACTCCAGGTCTCCGCCGTAGCTCTGCCCGGTCGTGACCACCGCCTGCAACCAGCCTGCCTCCCGCAGCGCGGGTGCAGTGCGGGACAACGCCGCGGGCAGCGCGCCCCCGTCGGTCATCACGTAGGCCACCCGCAGGGCGCGATCCACCGAGCGGACCCCGGCGACCACCGCGGGAAGGCTGGAGTGCAGGTCTGCGGCGACCACCGGCATACCGGCGAGCTCGACGTCGGCGTCCCGCAGAGCCGCGTGGTGCGGGCTCTCTTGCTCATCCGCTCCCTGGACCATCGTCTGCAGCGGGGTGTAGCGGGCTTTGACCAGGTGCCCCGGACCCGCATCGGCAGGGGCGGGCAGGCGGTCGGGCAGCGCGACGACCAGGGCGAAGCCGCCGGTGCCCAGACCCCGATCCCAGGCCGTGGTGTTGAGTAGGCACCGGTCGCCCGGGCGGGGCTCGCCGACCAGGTCGAGATAGGCCAGCGCGGGCACGGCCCCGTCGACCCCAGCCGTGTCCACCTCCACCTCCAGGACACCGGCACGCCGGTCGAGCACACGGCGCACGACACCCTCGGACCACCGGATCACACGCCGCACCCTACGGTGTCAGGTAGCGTCGGAGCATGGCCCGCAGCCGCTCCGCCGCCGCACCCCGCGGCCCTGCCGAGACCAGGCCCAGCCCCGCCGCCGCCAAGACCGAGCGCCTGCTCAACCTGACCATCGCGCTGCTCTACACCCGGCGGCCGCTGAGCAAGGCGCGCATCCGCACCCTGGTCCCGCACTACCAGGACAGCAGCGCCGAGGCGTTCGACCGGATGTTCGAGCGCGACAAGGACGAGCTGCGCGAGCTCGGCATACCGCTGCGCACCGAGGCGCTCGACCCGATGTTCGACGACGAGACCGGCTACCGGATCGACCAGCGGGAGTACCGCCTGCCGCAGATCGACTTCGCCCCCGACGAGCTGGCGGTGATCGGGCTGGCCAGTCGCGCCTGGTCCCAGGCCAGTCTCGCCGGGCCCGCTGCCCAGGCGCTGCGCAAGCTGGACACCGCCGGCGTGGAGCGCGACACCCGGGGGATCTTCGGCATCGAGCCGTTGTTGCACACCACCGAGCCCGCCTTCGAGCAGGTCCGCGACGCCGTGCTGACCCGCACGCCGATCCGGTTCGACTACCGCGGCGGGGGAGCGGCGCAGGCACAGACGCGGAGCGTGCAGCCGTGGGCGCTGACCAGCTGGCACGGTCGGTGGTACCTCACGGCACACGACCTGCGCCGGGACGCACCGCGGGTCTTCCGGCTGGACCGGTTCACCGGCTCGGTGAGCACGCAGGGCCCCGCCGGAGAGTATGCCGTGCCGGTCGACCACGACCCTCGCGCCATGATCACCGCGACCCAGGAGGGTCAGGAGACCGTGCGGGCGACCGTGCTGGTGCGGGCAGGTGCCGGGCAGAGCCTGCGCCGTCGGGCGGCCGAGATCACCTCGAGCGACGCGCACCTCGAGGGCGTCGAGACCAGCGCCGGCTGGGACCGTGTGGTGGTGGCTGACGTCACCCGGCCGGGCCTGGTCGCCGAGGTCGCGGGACTGGGCCCGGATGCCCGGGTGGTCGAGCCGGCCGACCTTGCCCACGCCGTGCGCGAACGGCTGCTGGCTGTCGTCCGGGTGCACCAGGAGGCCCTGTGAGCACCTTCGAGTCCGCCACCGATCGGGTGGGGCGCCTGCTGACCATGGTGCCCTGGCTGATGGGACACCAGGGGATCGACCTGGCCCTGGCGGCGGACACGTTCGGGGTCAGCGAGGAGCAGGTCGTCGCCGACCTGCAGCTGCTCTTCGTCTGCGGCACACCCGGGCACATGCCCGATGACCTGATCGAGGCGTCCTGGGAGGACGGCAAGGTCTACGTCGGCAACGCCGCCGAGATCGCCCATCCGCTGCGGCTCGGCCGGGACGAGGCGCTCGCGCTGATCGTGGCATTGCGCGCCCTGGCGGCCGTCCCCGGGATCGAGGAGCACGACGCGGTCGACCGCGCCCTGGTCAAGCTGGAGGCCGCGGCCGGGGAGGCGGCCGGCGCCGCAGCCTCCCTCACCGTCGCCGTCGAGAGCGACGAGCTCGAGCAGCGGGTCCTGGCCGCTGCGCGCAGCGGGCTGCGTGAACACCAGCGTCTGCACCTGCGCTACCTCGTGGCCTCACGAGACGAGACGACCGAGCGCGATGTGGACCCGATGCGACTGCTCAGCGTGGATGGCCGGTGGTATCTCGAGGCGTGGTGCCACCGGGCCGAGGACACCCGGCTCTTCCGGCTCGACCGGGTCGAGACGATCGAGCTCCTCGACGTCGACGGCACCCCACCGGAGCAGGCCAGGCCACGTGAGGTCGGCCCTGGCGTGTTCCGGCCCAGTCCTGACGACGAGGTGGTGCGGCTGCACCTGGAGCCGGCGGCAGCCTGGGTGGCCGAGCAGTTCCCGTTGGAGCACGCGGAGCGTCGCGACGACGGGTCCTTGGTGGTCGACCTGCGCACCGCCGACCCGGCCTGGCTGACCCGGCTGGTCTGGCAGCTCGGCGGCACCGCCCGGGTGCTCGAGCCGGCGCACCTGGTGGCCTCGGTGCGGGCCGGGGCTAGCCAGGCCCTTGCCGATCCGGCGTAGACTGGCACCACCGGCGGATGACCGCCGCCAGACCGCAGACGAGGAAGGTTCTCACCGTGAGACCGAGCATGTGGCAGATCGTGGTCATCGTCCTGCTCATCGTGCTGCTGGTCGGATACAAGCGGCTGCCCGACATGGCCCGCAGCGTGGGACGTTCGTTGCGCATCTTCAAGTCCGAGGTGGAGCAGCTCACCGACAAGGACGACGAGCCGGACGACGACTACACCACCGACCGGGACCGCTCCCGCCGCTCCGATGCGCCGCCGAGCCGGTTGGAGAGCGGTCCGGAGCGCAGGGACGACGACAACGAGCCCCGGCGCGGCTGAGCCCGCGGCCGGTTCAGCACCGTGGCGATCCTGCGCGGCCGGATCAGGGACCCCGAGGGACGGATGTCCCTGCGCGAGCACTTCACGGAGTTCCGCAACCGGTTGACGGTCGCCCTCGTCGCAGCACTCCTGTGCAGCGTTGTGGGCTGGATCTACTACGACCTGATCATCGACTTCATCAGCGACCCGGTGACCGAGCTGCGCAACAGCAACGGCGACCCGCTGGTGCCGCTCAACTTTGCGACCACGCTGACGGCGCCGTTCTCGCTGCAGCTCAAGATCTCGATCTTCGTCGGCATCCTGCTGTCCTGCCCGGTCTGGCTGTGGCAGGTCTGGGCCTTCTTGCTGCCCGGGCTGACCAAGCGCGAGAAGCGTCTGGCGATCTTCTTCGGGGTCGCCTCGGTCCCGTTGTTCTTCGCCGGTGCGCTGCTCGCCGCCTGGTCGCTGCCCCGCACGGTCGCGATCCTGCTGTCCTTCGCCCCGGAGGACTCGCAGAACCTGCAGGACGCGATCGTCTACCTCAACTTCGTGCTGTACTTCGTGCTGGCCTTCGGCCTGGCCTTCTTGATGCCGGTGTTCATGGTCGGTCTCAACAGCATCGGGCTGTTCCCGGTCGCGGCGATGCGCAGCGGGTGGCGCATCGCCCTGATCGTCATCCTCGTCTTCTCGGCGTTCGCGACCCCCGACCCCAGCGCCTGGACCATGTTCATCCTGGCCACCCCGATGATGCTGCTCTACGTCGGGGCCGTGGGCGTGTCCACGCTCAACGAGCGGCGCCGTCGCAAGAAGGACCCGGACTGGCTGGCCGCCGCCGACGACGAGGCGAGCGAGCTGTGAACGGCCACGACCGGACAGGTCAGGCATGAGGTATGCCGTGCTGCACGGCCCCCGCTCCGGCCGGGGCGGGGCCGCCGCCGTGGGCAGGCGGGTCATGGCCGCGCTGTCGGCCACGTCCGCCGAGGTGAGCGGGCTGAGCGCGTCCAGCGCCGAGGCGGCTCGCGGGGTCGCCGGCGAGGCGGTGGCCGACGGGGCGGACGTCCTGGTCGTCGTCGGCGGCGACGGTCTGGTCGCGCTGGCCGCCGACGCCTGCGCCGGCACCCCGACCGCGCTCGGTATCGTCCCCGCCGGAAGCGGCAACGACACGGCCCGCTCCCTGGACATCCCGATGAAGGCGCAGGATGCCGTCGGCACCCTGCTGACCGGGCAGCGACGCCGCATCGACCTGATCGCCGCCGACCCACCGGGCCGCCTCGTCGTCGGATCGGTGCCCGCGGCGCTGGACGCCCGGATCGCCGACCGGTCCTCCCGGATGTCCTCGGCGCTCGGCCCGGCCCGCTACGCCGCCGCGACCCTCGCTGAGGTGCCCCGGCTGGGAGCTCAGCCTTACCGGCTCGACGTGGACGGAGCGTTGTGGGAGACGGAGGCGCTCGTCGTGGCCGTGTGCAACCTGCCGGTCTTCGGCGGGGGCATGCGGATCGCGCCGGACGCCGACCCCCGCGACGGACTGCTGGACCTGGTCGTGATCACCCCGGTCGGGCCCACGCAGGCGCTCCGGCTGCTGGCGGCGGTGTTCCGCGGACGACATACCCGGCATCCGGCCGTGCACGTCCGGCGGGGCAGCGTCATGCGGATCGAGGGGCCGGACCTGACCGCCTTCGGCGACGGGGAGCCGCTGGCGCCCCTGCCGCTGACCTGCCGGGTGCGGCCCGCGGCGCTCGAGGTGCTGGTGCCTCGCCGCTGAGCGGGCACGCTGACGTAGCCTGAGCGGCATGTCCTCTCCAGCGGAGCGGTTCGCAGCCGCCCGGGCCCGGGCACAGCGGGAGTCCTCATCGGTCGGCCGGTTCGTCGCGACGCTGGAGGTCGAACTCGACGACTTCCAGGAGCGCAGCATCCAGGCGGTCGCAGACGGTTCCGGAGTGCTCGTGGCGGCCCCCACCGGAGCCGGCAAGACCCTGGTCGGGGAGTTTGCCGTCGCCCTGGCGCTGGAAACCGGCCGCAAGGCCTTCTACACCACCCCGATCAAGGCGCTGTCCAACCAGAAGTACCACGACCTGGTGGCCAAGCACGGCGCCGACCGGGTCGGCCTGCTCACCGGGGACTCCTCGGTCAACGGCGAGGCGCCCGTGGTGGTGATGACTACCGAGGTCCTGCGCAACATGATGTATGCCGGGTCGCGCACACTGAACGGCTTGGGCTTCGTGGTCATGGACGAGGTGCACTATCTGGCCGACCGCTTCCGGGGGGCGGTGTGGGAGGAGGTCATCATTCACCTGCCGGAGTCGGTGCAGGTGGTGTCGCTGTCCGCGACGGTCAGCAACGCAGAGGAGTTCGGAGACTGGCTGCGCACGGTGCGCGGCAACACCGAGGTCATCGTCTCTGAGCACCGGCCGGTGCCGCTGTGGCAGCACATGATGGTGGGCAAGGACCTCTACGACGTGTTCGTGCAGGAGCCGGGCACGGTGGCCGGGCAGACCGAGGGCACCACCCGCGTCAATCCCGACCTGCTGCAGCGGATCAGCTCCGCTGAGCGCGCCTCGGGCTGGCGTCGAGAGGACGCCGGGGGACCGCGGGGGCGCCGCGGGGCACCGAGTCGGGGTCGAGGTGGACGCGACACGGGCGGTCCGCGCGGCGGCCAGGCAGGACACGGCAGACCCACCGGGCAGCAGGGAGGGCTTTCCGGCGGAGTCGCGTCCCGAGCCGAGGTCATCGAGCAGCTCGGCAAGTCCGGGCTGCTGCCGGCGATCACCTTCATCTTCAGCCGGGCAGGGTGTGACGCTGCCGTGACCCAGCTGCTCGCGCGCGGGACCCGGCTGGTTCCGGATGCGGCCGGCGCTGCGATCCGGCGACTGGTCGAGGAGCGGGTCGCCGACGTCGGTGACGACGACCTGGGGGTGCTGGGCTATCACGAGTTCGTCGAGGGGCTGGGCCGCGGTTACGCCGCCCACCACGCGGGGATGCTGCCGCTGTTCCGCGAGGTCGTCGAGGAGCTGTTCACCGCTGGCCGGATCCAGTCCGTCTTCGCCACCGAGACCCTCGCCCTGGGCATCAACATGCCGGCCCGCACCGTGGTGCTGGAGAAGCTGGTGAAGTTCAACGGTGAGCAGCACGCCCCGGTCACCCCGGCTGAATACACCCAGCTGACCGGGCGGGCCGGGCGCCGAGGCATCGACGTCGAGGGCCACGCCGTCGTGCTGCACCGTCGCGGCGTCGATCCGTGGGACGTGGCCGGGCTGGCCTCGACCCGCACCTACCCGCTGCGCTCCAGCTTCCGGCCCAGCTACAACATGGCGGTCAACCTGGTCGCCCAGTTCGGCCGGGACCAGGCCCACGAGTTGCTGCAGGCCTCGTTCGCGCAGTTCCAGGCCGACCGGGGCGTCGTGGGGCTGACCACACAGCTGCGCCGCAACGAGGACGCGATGCAGGGGTATGCCGAGGCGATGATCTGCGACCGCGGGGACTTCGCGGGGTATGCCCGGATCCGGCACCGGATCGGGGACGTCGAGAAGACCGCCGCCAGACGACGCTCGGCGAGCCGCCGGGCCGAGATCGAGGTCAGCCTGGAGCGGGTGCGCCGCGGCGAGGTGGTGCACCTGTCCGGCGGCCGGCGCCGGGGGATGGCCGTCGTGGTCGCCCCGGCCAAGGGTGGCGGCCGTGGAGCGGAGCCCGCCGTGCTGACCAGCGAGGGGCAGCTGCGCCGGCTGGGGGCCGCTGAGCTGGAGCGTCCGCTGGTGCCGTTGACCACGATGCGGATCCCGGCGAGCTTCAACCCCCGCAACGTCAAGTCGCGCAAGGACCTGGCCGCGACGCTGCGCACCACGGTGCCCGACGACGCACACCAGCGGGCGCGCGAGCCGCAGGGTGGGCGGGACCCCAGCGACGGCGGCGAGGGCCGACCGGACGGCGACCAGCAGGACACCGGGACCCAGGAGGAGCTGGACCGGCTGCGCGCCGAGATGCGACGGCATCCCTGTCACTCCTGCCAGGACCGCGAGGACCACGCCCGCTGGTCCGAGCGTTGGTGGCGGCTGCAACGCGACAACGACGACCTGCAGCGGCGGATCGCGGCTCGTACGCACACCGTCGCCCGGACCTTCGACCGGATCTGCGACCTGCTCGGCGAGCTTGGCTACCTGAGTGACGGGGGGCGTTCGGTCACCGACGAGGGACAGCGGCTGCGCCGCCTCTACACCGCGCACGACCTGGTGGCCGCCGAGAGCCTGCGCCGGGGCACCTGGCAGCGCCTGGACGCAGCCTCGCTGGCCGCGGTGCTCTCGGTGCTGATCCACGAGCCGCGCGGAGAGGAGACCCTGCAGCCCCGAATGCCGAATCTGGAGGTCACCGAGGCATACCACGAAATGGTGGCCATCTGGTCGGGGCTGCAGGACCGCGAGGTCAGCCATCATCTGCCCTCGGCGGGCGAGCTCGACGCCGGCATCGCCTGGTCGGTGCACCGCTGGGCCTCCGGGCGGGGACTGGAGGAGGTGCTGCGCGACAGCGACCTGTCGGCGGGTGACTTCGTGCGCCGCTGCAAGCAGGTGATCGACCTGCTCGGTCAGGTCGCGCAGGCCGGGCAGGTCGCCGCCGGCTCCCAGCGGCAGGTGGCGGCCACTGCCCGCCGGGCCACCGACGCGATGCTGCGCGGGGTCGTCGCAGCGGACCGGCTCGACTGACTCGTTCTGCTCGAGATGTTGTGCACCTTCCCAGCACTTTGCTTGGGAGGTTGCGCGCCCTTCCAGCGTCTCGCGAGGGATGTTGCGGCGGTTAGCCGCTCAGGTTCAGCGCCGTAAGCAGTCGGCCCACGGAGCCGCCGATGCCGTAGGCCTCGACGTGCTGCTGCACCGTGTCGGGGTCGGCGATCTCCCGCGGGAGGGTCAGCGGCGGCTGTGGCAATGGAGCATCGCGGGCCACCTGCACGACGACGGGAGCAACGTCGAGGTAGGCCGATGCCGCCTCCAGGTTGGCCCGCCGCGCCCCCTTCAGTGCCGGGTCACCGCCGGCGACGGCGTCGCGCACCCCCGCCAGTGACCCGTAGGCCGCGATCAGCTGTGCTGCGGTCTTGTCGCCGATGCCCTTGACCCCTGGAAGGCCGTCGCTGGTGTCTCCGCGCAGCGTTGCCATGTCGGCATACGCCTGGCCGGTGGGCACGGCATACCGCTGCTGCAGCTCGGCCTGGGTGATCAGGTCGGCGTCGCGGACTCCGCCCCTGGCGGTGTAGACGACTCGCACGCCGGCCGCGTCGTCGATCAGCTGGAACAGGTCGCGGTCTCCGGTCACGACGTCGATGGGCATCCGTGCCCGGTGCTGGTGCACCAGGGTGCCGATCACGTCGTCGGCCTCGTAGCCGGGGGAGCCCAGGACCGGCAGGCCGATCGCCTCGATCACCCGCCGCAGAATCGGGACCTGCACACCCAGCTCCTCCGGTGCCTCTTCACGGTCCTGCGTGCCCTCGACGAGCCGGTGCGCCTTGTAGGTGGGGATCGCCTCGACCCGGAACTGCGGGCGCCAGTCATCGTCCCAGCAACACACCAGATGGGTGGGGGAGAAGCGGGTGATCAGGGTGGCGAGCATGTCGCACAAGCCGCGCACGGCGTTGGTCGGCGTTCCGTCCGGTCCGGGTTGCGGCTCCTTGACCCCGAAGTAGGCGCGGTAGTACAGCGAGGCGGTGTCGATGAGCAGCAGCCGTGTCCCGGTGGTCATGCCTCACTAGGCTAGGGCCTCATGGAGCCCTTGGACCGCCACATCCTGACCCTTCTGGCCCAGGACGGGCGCACGAGCTTCGCCGACCTCGGTCGTCGGGTGGGGCTGTCGACGTCCGCGGTGCACCAGCGGGTCAAGCGGCTCGAGGAGCGCGGCGCCATCCTGGGCTACCGCGCCGAGATCGACCATGCCTCGGTGGGCCTTCCGCTGACCGCCCTGATCTCGGTGGTGCCGTTCGACCCGGCGGCGCCGGACGACATACCGGAGCGGTTGACCGACATCGAGCAGATCGTCTCGTGCTGGTCGGTGGCCGGCGACGAGAACTACGTCCTGCTGGTCCGGGTGCAGCGCCCGCAGGAGCTGGAGGAGCTGCTGGCCACGATCCGGGCGCAGGGGCAGTGCAGCACGCACACCACGGTGGTGCTCTCCACTCCGTGGGAGGGTCGCGCGGCGATGCTGCCCGAGGGCGCCGTTCCGACCGAGTGAGCCAGGGTCCGGCCCTGGTCTGCCGTGCGCCGGCTCAAGGGGTGCCCCACGCTGCGCGGTCGGATGCCGGTCAGCTGCGGGCGATGGCGGCGTAACGGCCCTTGGTGACGGCCACGAGATCGGTGGGGGTGAGCTCCAGGTCCAGCCCGCGGCGGCCGCCCGAGACCAGCACCGTGTCGTGCTGCCGGGCACTCTCGTCGACGACGGTGACCAGCTGCTTGCGCTGACCGATGGGACTGATCCCGCCCACGACATAACCCGTCGTCCGCTCGGCCACCGACGGGTCGGCCATGCTCGCCCGCTTGACCCTCACGGCTGCGGCGAGGGCCTTGAGGTCCAAGGATCCGGTCACCGGGACGATGCCGACGACCAGCCCCGCATCCGTGTCGGCGAGCAGGGTCTTGAAGACGCGGGCAGTATCGACCCCGAGGGCCTGCGCAGCCTCGAGGCCGAACGACGCCGCCGATGGGTCGTGTTCATAGGCCCGCACCTCGAACGGAACACCCGCCCGCTCCAATGCCACGGTCGCCGGCGTGCCCCCTGCCTTCTTGCGCGCCACGGGCTCAGCGACCCGCCGGGCGGCTGGCGCGCCGCGATCGGGCGAGGCGGGTCAGCCGGGCGGTCAGCACCCCCAGGGCGAGCGACAGCGCCACGGCGAGGTAGAAGGGCAGGGGACCACGGTCAGCGCGCCCGCCCATCTCTTCGAAGGTCAGGTCGGCCACCAGCCCCGAGGCGAGCTGGAAGGAGCCGACCCCGAAGTTGCCGGTGCCCGGCACCGTGCTCAGCTGTCGTGGCGCGGACCCGTCGAGAGGGGCCGCGGTGATCCAGTAGGTGCCGCGTATCGACGGGTCCGAGGGGACCACGTCGTCGAGCACCAGCACCTCACGGGGGCCACTCCAACCCAGCACCGGTCCGAAGCCCGAGGACCCCGCCAGGAGCGGGTCAGGCACCGGCCCCTGCCCACCGGTGGCATCCAGAAACGTCTTGCTCTCCGTGTCGGCCAGGCACGCGTCCCATGCCAGCTCATCGAAGTCCGGCCCGGATTGCTGGCAGCGCGGATGCCCGTTGCCGACGGCCAGGAGCGCGCCGTCGGGGGACCATGCCGCGGGGCCGGCCAGGTGGTGCTGGGGTGGGAGGGCCAGCGTGCGCGTGATCGCACCGTCTAGCGTGCGGATCTCGATCCGGCGACCGCGCTCGACGGCGAGCCGGGTCCCGTTAGGTGAGTACGCCACAAGGCCGACGCCTTCGGCGTTCGGCAGCATCCGGACCTCACCGGAGTCGACGTCGAGCAGCCCGAGATCGCCCTCGAGTGACGAGGCATGAAGCGCTTGGTAGGGGTTGTAGGGTTCGCCGCCGCTGACAAACGCCAGCTGCCGTCGTTCCGGTGACCAGGCTCGGGGGATTACTCCCCTCGCCGCGCCGACGGCGTGTCGCTCGACATCGCCCGTCCGCACATCGAGCACGGCGAGGTCAGCGGCGTCGGCTGCGTAGTCGCCGACAGCCACCGACAGTCCGTCGGGGGAGAGGGTCAACGGCGCCGGGTCCCCCTGCCCTTCCGGGCCGCCGAGGCGCTCCGCGAGGTCAACCCGGCGATAGGTGGTCCCGTCCGCCCCGACGAGCACCGCCTGGGGGTAGTCCATGAACTCCACGCCGAAGCCGTGCTGGAAGATTGCGACGGCTCGGCCGGGGGGCGCGGCAGACACGCTGCCGGTGAGGTAGGAGTAGTCGGCGACCCGGGTAGGGAAGGCGGCGTCGCTGGCCTCAACGGTGCCGACAGCGGGCGCGGCAGTGAGGGTCGCCGTCAACGACGTCAGCAGGACCGCGAGTCCGGCAGCGACCTCGAGACGGGCGCACGTCGCCATACGGTGGAGTGTAGCGAGCAACGACGACGTGCGGGCGGCCGAATTTCGGTGGCCCGCCAGGCGCGGATACCCGTTGCCGGTCTACGGTGGGACCGGCCGGACCCGGCATCGACCCAGATCTGATGAAGGAGCACTGCGTGCGCATCCTGTTCACCGGCGGATCCGGCAAGGCGGGACGTGTCGTCGCGCCCTACCTGGCGGCCCAAGGCCACACGGTCCTCAACGTCGACCTGGTGCCGCTGGGTCATGAGGACGTGCATGACATTCGGGCCGACCTGACCGACCCCGGGCAGATATGGAGCGCGTTCTTCAGCTACACCGACACGGCCGAGCTCGATGCGGGGGAGGGACCGCCGGTCATCGACGCCGTGGTCCACTTCGCTGCGGTGCCGGCAATCATGCTGACCGCCGACACCGAGTGCTTCAGGACCAACACGATCGGCACCTACAACGTGCTGGAGGCCGCGACCCGGCTCGGGGTGCGCAAGATCGTCCTCGCGTCCTCGGAGACCACCTACGGCATCTGCTTCGCCGACGGCGTGGTCGACCCGCCGCGCCTGCCGCTGCGGGAGGACGACACCCAGCGTCCGCCGATGGACAGCTACGCCCTGTCCAAGGTGTGCAACGAGGCCACCGCGCGCACGTTCCACGAGCGGACCGGTGCCGACATCTACGCGCTGCGGATCGGCAACGTCTGGGACGAGAGCGACTACGCCCAGCTCACGACATACCTGGCGGACCCGGGCGTGCGACGGCGCAACGCGTTCAACTACGTCGACGCCCGAGACCTGGGGCAGATCGTTGACCTGTGCGTGCAGCACGACGGCCTGGGCTACCAGGTCTTCAACGCCACCAACGACACCAACGTCGCGCACCAGAGCGCCCGAGAGCTGGCCAGCACCTACTTCCCCGGGGTCCCGCTCGATGATGACCTCGGTGAGCACGAGGCGCTGATGACTAACCGTAAGGCTCGGAACGTGCTCGGCTTCCGGCCGCAGCACGACTGGCGGGACCGGGTCTAGCTTCCGCTAGGCCTTGACCTGACGCGGAACGTCGACCCGGATCTCGGCTCCGAGCTGGGCTCCGTGAAGCAGCTGAAGATCATCACCGGACCAGAACCGGCCCGGGTCGTAGTAGTTGGGCGGCCGGTCGGTCCGCAGCAGCCCCATCGCCTGGTATGCCGTGGCCACCACCTCGGCGCAGTAGGTCGCCTCCTCGTCGGCTGCCCTGCGCAGCCGACCGCGCACCCACCGGCCGGCGAGGGTGGTGGCGCCGGGGAAGGGGGTGCCGTCGGTCTTGGCGATGGTGCGCAACACCGAGTCCTCCATCTCCCGGTCGACCTCGGCGTGCAGCTGGCGCAACCAGGTGCGCTGCCGGTATCGCCCGCTCCACTGCTGCACCGCGTCGACGAGGTTGTGCAGCTGCGCCCCCGGATGCCGGGTGCCGGTCCACACGTCCGGCAGGCCCCGGCCGAGCTCGGCGTGCCACAGCAGCGGGGGCAGGTCGTCCAGCACGACCGCCATCCCGACGTGGTTGACCGGTGCGTTGGTGAACGCACGGATAGCCTGGTCGGCAGTCGAGCGGCCCCGGAACAGCCAGAGGTCCCCGGTGCGGGTCAGTTCGCTCGCTACGTCCAGACTCAGCACGGCGTCTCGCACGGAAAGGTCTCCATCTCGTGAACGTGTGGAAGGTATGCGGTCTGGCCGGCGTCGCCGGCGTCGCAGCAGCTGGTGCCATCATCGCGCGAGACAAGCGTCAACGGTCACAGGTCAGCCCCGAGGAGATTCGTGAGCGACTTCTGGCGCGCTACGAACAGGCCGGCCCGGGTTCGGCTGGCGAACTACCAGCTCAGCACGATCGGCGTGGGTTGGGTCGACTCACGAGGCTCCGCCCCATCGTGCGGGGCTGACCGAACCCCCGCCTCTGTTCATGCCGGACGTCCGCTTTGCCGGTGAGTGCGACGACCGGCAGCTGCCGGTATCGCGTGTTCTGCTCAGGTCATGCGGGGGACACAACTCGCCGTTCGTCAGCCTTGTGATCAGAAGGGTGGGGGGTCGTGGGCCGGTGGTGGTGGGGGGGTGGGGTTGATGAGCTCGTCGGGGTCGGGTTGTCCGGGTGGGGTTCCGGGGCGGCGGCGTCCGTCGGTGTGGTGGAACAGGGTCAGCGGGCGTTCGTGGCCGTGGCGCCAGGCGTCTTCGTCGTCGTCGATGGCTTCGAGCCATTGGTCCATGCCGGTGCGGGTGGACAGGGCGGCGTAGATGAGCTGGTTGCGGGTGTCGGGGTCGGTGCGGCTGGTCGGGTCGACCCAC
>NZ_JBPCKQ010000063.1:0-10305 GCF_051004135.1 Ornithinimicrobium sp. | reverse complement strand
GCCCCGAGCAGGTCGGACAGGCGGCCGCCGAGGAGCAGGAGACCGCCGAACGCGACGACGTAGGCGTTGAAGACCCAGCTGAGGTTCTGCGGGTCGAAGCCGAGGTCCTGCTGCATCTCGGGCAGCGCCACCCCGATGATGGACGTGTCCATGATGACCATGAACTGAGCCGCGGCGATGAGCCCCAGCGCCAGCCAGCGCCGGTCGCCGGTCCTTTCCGCGGCGGGTGCGGTGGAAGACATGGGTTCCCTCTCTTTCAATGTTGAGCGGCGCGGTGATGCTGCCGATGCCGGAAGGTTGCACCGGGCGCCTGTCCTCCCCCTGTCCCGTTTCTGTCGCGACGGAACCCGCTGACTACGCATCTCGCACGGCGGTCGTGTGCCGAGGCGCCAGAGCGCAGCTCTGCCGACATACGTCCGTGGGCGGCCGTCTTCAGGTGGTGGCCGGTCACCGGAGGGCGCAGGCCGGGGACCACGAGGGTTGGGCGAAACTTCTGCGGCGGTACGGCCACTCCGACCACCCCGTCATCCGGTCAACACGGCATACCTGGCGGAGGTCGGGGAGGACTCCCACACCGCCGCACCCGCCGCGGTGCGTTGGCTGCGAGAGCACGGCGAGGGCCACGCGGCCGACCTCGTCGAGATCTCCGGCGTCGCCTCCTCACTCATGACGCTGCAGCGCTTCTCCGACCTCGAGAGGTTCGCCGCCACGATGGCGCAGCGGCACCACAACGGGGCGCCGACGCTGCGCTACTTCGCGCTCGGCATGCAGGGGTATGCCGCGCAGTACCAGGGCGGCCATGAGGAGGCGGCACGCTTCTTCGGCGCGGCAGAAGAGGAGACGGAGCTGCCCGCCGGCACCTACCGCGTGATCCAGGCCGTCCAGGCCCGGCTGACGTTCCAAGGGGGTGACAGGGTGGCCGGCTACCGGCTGCTGCGCGACAACATCGAGGTATTGCTCGACAGCGATTACACCGACGTCACCCGCATGGTGGCCGTCGAGTTCATCACCATGATGGCCGCCACCGACCACCTCGTCCACGCAGCGCAGGTCCTTCCCTACCTCGACACCACCGGTGACTTCGGCGTCCTCGTCCGCGCCCAGCTCCTCGCAGACATCACCCGCCGCATCGACGCCGCCGCCAGCACACACGAGCTTCACGCTTCATTCAGCGACGCCCGATCAGCCCTCACCTACATGAGGGACGTGCTGACCACCCTGAGCGACGCACCTGACACCAGTTTCTGACACCTGATATGGAGTGCTCACGGCGCAGCAGCCACACCGCCCACCATCGAGCGCGGGTGGACAGTCGGGAGCGCGGCACGGCCAGGTCACCATCGCGCTCGGTGAACGTTCCGACCGGCAGGCCAGCTCCGGGCAGGCCCACGTGCGCTTGCGCCACCGCAACGGCACCGGGCTGGTGAGCACGGCGCGTCGATCACTTCATGGACCCGGCGGCCGTGGCTGACCGCGACCACCCCGCACGCCGGGCACCCCATTGGCCCCGGCGGCGACTTAACCGCGACGACCAGGCCTGGCCCGTCATGCTCGACCGCGGTGACGGGGTACCCCTCCAGCCCCCTGCAACAAGATGTACGCTGAAAAGTCGTTGAAGTTGGCTGACGATGGAGTCCGGTGCGGGCTCGGCCCCTGCACTTCGCCCGCAGCTACTGCCGCAGGTAGGTCGTTAGGCCTGTCCCGATCACGTTGCTGCGCCGTCAGGGAGTGGCGGGTGGCGGAGTCGCTACCTGTTGACGCGCGCGCCAAGCGGACAGTGCCAACAGGGCCGCGGTCGGCGTCCAGATGGCCCGCTCCGGCCAGGAGGGCGAGATGCCGTTCATGACTACGCCGACGCCCATCAGGCCGGCGACCCCGGTGAGAAGCCGTCGGCGCATATGCACCGGCGTGCACGGGCTCACCACAGCCCAAGTCAGCCCGGAGTAGAGCAGCGTGGCAGCGGCGCTGACGACTCTGAGGTGGTCCGGCAGTACACCGGAATGCGCGCCCCCATAACTGGCGCGACCCCACGGGGCGCCTGTCGCGAGTGCCAGTTGGAAGAAGGCGAGCCCGCCCAGTCCGAAAGCGGTGACTCGACGTTCGAGCGAGGGCACGTGTCCTCCTGCAACTGTTCGATGCGATCGCAGCTCGTTCATGCGTTGGCGAAATCAACTGGTCGTCGCAACGGTGGGCTCTGATTGTGGCACGTGCTGGGCGTAGATCTCAGCAGGGCTCTTCCACCCGTGGCGCTTGCGTGGCCGGTTGTTGAGGCGGTCCTGCACGGCGCGGAGTTCCGGGGCGGTGTGCACGGACAGGTCGGTGCTCTTGGGGAAGTACTGACGCAGCAACCCGTTCGTGTTCTCGTTGCTCCCGCGCTGCCACGGGCTGCCGGGGTGGGCGAAGAACACCCCGTGCCCCAGGATGCTGGTGATGGTGGCGCGCGCGGCCATCTCCGCGCCCTGGTCCCAGGTCAGGGACTGGCGCATCACCGCCGGCATCCCGAGCATGGCCGCGGCCACCGCGGGGCACACCAGGGCCGCCGTGTGATCGGTGGGCAGGTGCACCAACTGGACGTACCCGCTGGTGCGCTCGACCAGCGTGGCGATCGCCGTGGCGTTGTAGGCCCCGGTGATCAGATCCCCTTCCCAGTCCCCGCCACGGCACGGTCCGCCACCTCGCCGGGACGGTCCTGGATGAGACGGCCCGGGTCGATGTACCGGGTAGCGCGCTTGTTCTTGGGCCGGCGAGGCTGACGCAACGTACGCCCCGTGCGCAGCCTCTTGGCCAGGTCCCGGCGCAGCGCCCCCCGGTGCGGCAGGTACAGGCCCTGATAGATCGTCTCGGCGCTGACCAGGTGCTCGCGGTGATGGGTGCGAAGGTAGCCACTGATCTGCTCCGGGCTCCACTCCAACTCCAGCTTGGCCTGGACGAAGTCGTGCAACCACACGTCAGCGGCCAGCTTGGAGCGTCGAGGCCGCTTCGCTTGCTGCTGGGCGTCCCGGTGTGCCTGCCCGGCGTCGTAGCTGTGCCGGACCACGGGGCGGGCAAGCTCCCTACTGATCGTGGAGGGGCTGCGACCCAACCGGGCAGCGATCCCCCGCACGCCGACACCCTGGCCGGTCAACGTCTGCACCCGCTCCCGCTCGAACAGCGACAGGTACCGACCGGCGACCGGTGCAGGCAGTGTCTCATCGCGGCGCCTGATGCCCCCGTTCTCCCGGCGCCACCGCAGCCCCGTCCGCCGTCCGATACCGACCTGACGGCACGCCTGCACCGTGCCCGCCCCAGAGGCCAGCAAGTCCCAGTACAACCGTTCCTTCTCCAGGTTCCGCTTGCGTCCCCGACGAGCCATCGCGTCACTCTCCATGAGGTCAGTGTTGCGACGATGACTAGAACCCAAGGTACATCTCTTGGGTCACTCGACATCGTCATCGGACTTCTTCTCGGGTACGCCTTCCACAACATCTTCCGCAAGCGGGACCGCGAACAGAACCAGCCAACCTGGCCCTCGACCTTGGCTGCCATGCGCAACCGTGACCGGGGACTGCCGGACGGTCGACCCCGTCGGTCGTGCTGGCCCTGCGGAACCCCGCCCGGGCGCCGCCCCGTGCCCCGGCGGATCGAGCTGCGCTGGGGTGAACAACCAGACCACCAGTTCCAGCATGTCCAGCGCACCAGCCTGCGTGAACTGGGACCTCTAGACCATGCGCATCCGCCCAAAGCGCGACTCCAGTTGAGGCAGCCAGCTGCGGTCGAAGGTCAGGCCGTACTGATCGCACAGCCCGTAGACGGCGTCGTCAGATGGCGCGGGTGACTGCTGGAGGAGCACAGCGAGCTCCTCGAAGAAGTCCTCGAAGCCGGCGGGTGAGATGGTCTCAAGGATCCGCGCAGGGTCCGGGCCTGGATTCCAGAAGGTGTGCAGGACATTCCTCGGCTTCCACACATACGAACCAGCGGAGGCTTCCACCTCTCGCTCCCCCACCCGCGCCCAGACAGTTCCTTCGAGCACGAACGACAGCTCATCCTCGTGCCGGTGGATGTGAGGCTCGACGATGATCCCGGGCGAGATGGGATGTTCGACCACGGCGAACGCGCCGCCAGTCCGCTCCCCCCTCACCTTGAAGTGCACACCGAGCCCACCAAGATCAACGAGTGCACCGTCATCCCTCGGGCCCACCGGTCTCCGCGGCGCGGACTGCCCCTGAATGTGTCGCGGTCGCTTGAAGCGGTCGTCGCGGTCCGGACCGCTGGCAGTAGCTCCGCTCCGTCGGGTGTCGGTGCCACCCTGGGAAGTCAGACGTTCGACACGAAATCCGGCGCGAGGTCAACGATGACGGCCGCGAGGTCACGCCGCTCGTGCGGCGGCGGCGGCCGGGCCGAGCTGGTACGCAGCTGGGCCGCCTCGGCGAGGAGGGTCGAGGCGAGCGCGCGGTCCCCGCGCTCGATGGCTAGCCGACAGAGGCCCTCCAGCGCGGTGCTGGTGAGCCCTGGCTCCCCGACCCGGCGGCTGAGCTCGAGCAGCTCGTCGTACCGCTCACCGGCAGCGGTCGCGTCACCCACAGCTTCGTCGCACCGGGCCAGGCCGGCCAGTGCGAGCCCCTCGGGCACCGGGGTGCCGAGCTCACCGAACCCGACGTATGCCTCGGAGAAACGGTCTCGGGCCAGGTCCCACTCGCCCCCGACCTGGGCGAGCAGCCCGTAGCCGTAGCAGGCGAGGACCGCGCCTGCGCCGTCACCGACGTGCTCCGACGCGGCGCTCGCCCGGTCGAAGAGCCCCCGGGCGGCCTCTTCGTCGCCGAGGTGGAGCTGGGCGACCGCGAGGTCGGCCAACGCCCACTGCACAGTGTTGAACAGGCCAGCCCCGGCCGCGACGTCGATCGCCTCCTCGAGTACCCGCGACCCTTCCTCGTAGCGGCCGAACTGTCGCAGACCCCAACCGAGGTGGTACAGGATCGCCGACAGGCCCCACGGATCGTCGAGTCGCAGGAACGTCGCAGCGGTTGCGCGCCCGATCGGGACGGCGGCGGTCTCGTCGCCGTTCTTCAGGGCGGTCTCCATGCGTACGAAGCCGACGACCCCATCGCCCCATGCGTCGCCGTCGGTTGCGAACTGTGCTTCGGCGGCCTGCAGCAAGTCCTCAGCCTGGTCACGGTCCTGGCCGGTGACCCCCTCGACGGCCAGCAGGACGCGCGACAGGGCGGCGCGGGAATCGTCCCCGAGGTCCTCGAAGATCGCCAGGCTCTCCCGGGCAGTCTCGGCGCAGCGCGGGCTGGGATGCACCAGGCACGCGCGCGGACGCTCCACCAAGGAGACCGCCTGGAGGGCGCGGGCCCGCGAAGACGGGCTGCCGTTGCCCAATTCCAGCAGGCGGGACAAGACCTCCCGACCCTCCAGGTGGCGCCCGAGATGCCAGAAGAGCCCGAGGGCACCAGCTGTCTCGAGCGCCGAGTCGAGATCCCCATTTGGCCGACCCAGCCACGCGAGCGCGGCCCTGATGTTGGGTTGCTCCTCGCGCAACCGTTGGAACGTCTCACGCTGGTCGTGGCCGCGCAAGTGCGGTTCGGCGTCGCGGACGACGTCACGGAAGTACTCCGCGTGCCGTTGGGTCACGGCCTCGTGCTCACCAGTGGCGAGCAGCTGCTCGGCGGCGTACTGGCGTAAGGTGTCGAGCATCCGGTAGCGGGTCGATGCCCCTCGCTCGACCCCCACCATGGAGCGCTCGACCAGACGGCCGATGATGTCGAGCACCTCTCCCACCGGGAGACTCGCGTCGCTGACGACGGCTTCGGCGGCGGTGAGACTCCATCCTCCTTGGAAGACGGCGAGCCGGTTGAACACCCGTTGCTCCCGCTCGGTGAGCAACGCATAGCTCCAGTCGACCGTCGCACGGAGCGTCTGCTGCCGTGCCTCGGCGGTCCGCGCACCGGTGGTGAGCAGCGCGAACCGCTGGTCCAGACGGCCAGCAATCTCGACGGGTGACATCGTCGCGACACGAACACCAGCAAGCTCCAGCGCGAGCGGGATGCCGTCGAGAGCGCGGCTGATGCGACCAATCGCGGCGAGGTCGTCGTCTCCGAAGAGCGTCCCTGGCCGGACCGACCTGGCCCGTTCGACGAAGAGCTGCGCGGCCGGGTACACCAGCACGCTGCCGACGGGCGTGCCGTCCGGCGGCGTTTCCGGGGGGCCCACGGGCACCTGCACTTCGTCGGGGACCGCGAGTGCTTCACGGCTGGTCGCCAGGATCGTCACCTCCGGGCACCGCCCCAGGATCTCGTCGATGAGGCCGGCAGCAGCGTCGATGACGTGCTCGCAGTTGTCGACCAGCAGCAGAAGCCGGCGTCTCACCAGGTAGGAGACCACTCGCTCGCGTACGTCGCGGTCCCCCACCGCACCGTCCAGAGGCACCCCCAGAGCGTCGGCCACGGCCAGTGGCACCTGGTCGCCGGTGTCGACAGAGGCAAGGCGGACCCCGAATGCCCCGTCGGGGAAGGCATCGGAGGTTCGCACCACGGCCGCGAGAGCCAAGGAGGTCTTACCCGCACCGCCGGGGCCGATCAACGACAACAGGCGAGCGCCGTGGACAAGCTCCACCAGGGAGTCGAGCTGGGCATCACGGCCGATCAGCGGACGCACCACCGTCGGCAGGTTCGTGGGTGAGGTGGCACTTGCCTCGGCCCGACGCCGGGTGCCGGACACCGCCACTGACGCTAGGGTCAGGTCGGGTTGTGAGCCCAGCGCCTCGTCCTGGCGCAGCACCCGTTCGTGCAGGGACCGCAACGTCAGAGAGGGCTCGAGGCCCAAGGACTCGTCTAGCACTTCGCGGGTGCGCCGGTATGCCTCGAGCGCCTCCGCCTGTCGGCCACTGCGGTACAGGGCCACCATGAGCAGGCCGGTGAGCGACTCGAGGGTCGGATCGTGTGCGACCAGGGGCTCGAGATCCGCGACGACCTCCCCCTGGCGGCCGAGTGCCAGCGCGATCTGAGCACGCTCCGTGAGCGCGGTCAGCCTGAGCTCGGCGAATCGGGCGGCCTCGATGGTGGTCCACTGCTCGGTTGCGAAGTCACTGAGTGCGTCGCCGCGCCACAAGGCCAGAGCTTCGTCGTACGCCTCGAGGGAGTCGGCGCCGGCCGGATCAGCCGCGGTGTGTCCCCGCGCCTCCCGCACGCGTGCAACGAAGTCGACGGCGTCGACAGAGCGGGGATCGACGTTGGCGCGATAGCCCATGCCTTCGCGGGTGACCATCTCAGGCACACCGATCGCCCTCAGGCTGCGCCGCAGCTTCGAGACCCGGATCTGCAGAGCATTCATCGGATCGACCGGGAGGGACGATTCCGACCAGAGTCGGTCGACCAGCATGGTCGCCGGAATCGTCCGGCCGGGTGAGAGCAGGAGCTGGACCAAGACCGCGCGCTCGGCAGCGCCGGGCATCGCCACAGGGCGCCCTTCGACCAGGATCTCCATCGGACCCAGCAACCTGAAGCGCACGTCCATGGCTCTCTCCTCGCCACCCTCGGGTCATGGTGTCGTAGCGGCGGGACTAGAGCGATGACCCGACGGTCCCTACATGAAACCACGCCCGACAGACGGGGTGGACGCCGCCGGTGCGTGTGCTCAGCCGGCCAGCGAGTAGACGGCCTCCTCAACGGCGGCGGGGACCTGCTCTTCGGTCGGGCTGGTCTGAGGGAGTGCGGACCTGGCCCGGGGCCAGGTCGACGTCCACCTCGGACACACCCGGGACGGCACCGAGCTGGGCGCTGACGGAGCCGACGCAGTGGCCGCAGGTCATGCCAGCGACGGGTAGGGTCTCTGCGGTGCTGCACATAGGGCTTGTTCCTTGCGGTTCTGAGGGCCGGAAATGCTGGCCCGAGTTGTTGCTCGGCGACCGGGTGTCCGCCGAGGACTTGTCGATCGGATCCCAGGTCAAGCGACCGCCTCGGACGTCTCCTGGACTGCCGCGTCAGGCGTCTGGGGGCGCAGCCAGGCCACCGAAAAAAGGGGCGCCCATCGCGGCGATGCGCGCGGCACCAAGCGGTCCGGCCGAGAAGTCGGGACAACCTCACCCGGCAGGGCTGCGTGTGTCTATGCCACGACTGCCTGGTGGGCCACGATGGGGGTCGGGTTGGCGCAGGGTGCGTGCGTCTGGGTGCAGACGCAGAACAGCGCTCCACACGGGCAGGTGATGGGTTGTCCCCATGCCGCGCTGACCAACGATCGGACCAGGAGCACGGACCCGACTCCGGCAAGTCCCGCACCGAGACAGGCCGCGGCGAAAGTCGTGGTGTCCGAGCCGGCGAGCAGAGGTCCGACGTACAGGGCGGCCGCGGCGGCGACGCCCTGCACCACCTGGAATCGTCCGACGTACTCGGCTGCATCGGCCATGGGCACCGCAGCCGTGATCAGCGCACCGGGAACGATGATGATCAGCAACTCCCCCAGTGTCCAGACCAGGGTCGGCACCAGGGAGTCCGGCCAGAGCGCCTGAGCGGCGATGCCCACGGCCATCGCGACAGTCCCCCCGACCGTGGCCGCCGATGCTCCTGCCCACTTCAAGAGTGGCAACGTCAACGGCTGGGCCAGGACGAGGACAACGGCGTTGACCAGGACCATCTGTCGGTACGCATCGGGTGGCATGGCGACTGCGAGTCCGCCGAAGGCCTGGAACATGAGCACGGTTGCCGGGACGAACGCGAGCATCAGCAGTCTGGTGTCTCGTCGCGCACGGTGGGCGTCCGCGGCCGTCGGTGCCTGCGAATCGGGTACGCCTGGAAGCGAGCCGGCCCGGCCGAGGGATGAAGGCAACAGCCAGCTCAGCAGGAAGGCGGCGCCCGTGGTGAGAGCCTGCACCGCGAAGAGAGCCCGCAGGGGTACGCCCGAGGCGCCGGCGGCCGCACTGGCTATCGCCCCAAGATTGGCGGCCCAGAAGATAGCGCCGAAGGCGTGCGACCTGACGTTGGCATCATCGATTGCTGGATCCGTTTGCGAAGCGGCTTGAGCGGTAGCAAGAACGCTTGGGACAGCTGCGTGGACTGCGGAGCGCCACGCGCCGGAGCTTGCACCGTAGACCGCCGCAGCCGCCGCACCAGTCGCTAGCGAGTCAGCGCTAGCCAGAGCTGCCACGGCCACCGCGGAACCGAGCAGGCCCCATCGGATCACTGCGCTCATTCCGAAGCGGTGGACCAACCTGCCCTCGCCCCAGTAGGTCAACGTCGATGCAAGCTGTTGGACAACCAGCACCACCGCGGTGCCGCCGGCGCTCGCTCCGACCTCCTGCAGCAGGAGCAGTGGAAGGAACGCTTCGACGAACTGTGCCGCGCGCGCGACCAGCACAACCCACCAGGCTCGCCAGAACACTGCTGGCAGAGGCCGTCCGCCCCGTTTCACCCCAACGCTCCGCTCCACCGTACGAAAGCGAGGGCTCGGTGTGCAGCGCCGCGGAGACTCGTCACCCGCCGGTGCGTTGCGTCCACTTCGCGCTCCTCACCTCAGGACGGTAAAGCCCGGCACGATCCGCACGACGAGCACGTCGAAATCGGGCGCACCCTGTCGCCGTTGAGCATGCCACCCACGTCAGCAGCTCGCGACAGAAGCTGACGCGACTCCGGACGGAGCGGGTTTGAGCTCGGCTCGTCCAAGCGGGCTGGGAGGCTGGTGAGTGGTGGCCAGCCTCCCAGCTACGCTGCGACGGGCGCCTCAAGAGTTGGCGTTGCCAGGGCCGGTTCTGAGGGGTTCAGGCCGCGTCTTCGGCGTGGTGGTGCGATGTGTGCGCACTCGGCTCGTGTTGATGGCCGCTATTTTCATGCTGATGAGAGGCTGGCTGAGTGTGGTGGTCGAGCTCGCCACCTGTTCGGTAGGTCAGTAGTGCCACCGCGAGTCCGGCGGTGGTCATCAGACCACCGATCCAGTTTACCGACGCGAAGCCGAACCCGGAGTCGATCGCGGCTCCTCCGAGGTAGATCCCGATGGCGCTTCCCAGCGTGAATGCGGAGATGTTAGCGGCGCTGGCTACGTCCGGTGCGTGCCCGGCAGCCGCCATCACACGCAGTTGCAAAGGCGCTACGACTGCGAAGGCTGCGGCGCCGAAGACGAACATCATGATGACCGTCGCCAGCTGGCTGTGAATCGCGGCGGTCATCGTGAATAGTGCAATCGCGAGCACTCCGAGACTCACGAGCACAGCGGCACGCAGGTTTCGATCGGCGAACTTCCCACCGAGATAGTTGCCCGCGAAGAGCCCGGCACCGAAAAGCAACAGCAGGGGTGTGATCCAGACTTCGTTGAATCCTGTGACGTCGGTCAGCTGTGGTG
>NZ_JBPCKQ010000062.1:0-31954 GCF_051004135.1 Ornithinimicrobium sp. | reverse complement strand
CGACCCCGGAGGTTGCTGAGCGGTCGTTGTCCACGAACTCGGCGGCCACGGTCCACCCACGGGAGGCGGCGAACTTGCGGCACAGGTCGAGCTGGCGGGTGACGGCGAGGGTGTCGCCGTGGCGGTCGAAGGACTGGCGCGCGTAGATACAGGCGGTGCTCATGCGCTAAGGGTACATCATGCAAACCTAGGTCCCAACGGGCTGACCTGTCCCGTCGGAGTGGTGCGCCAGGACGAGCTGCCCGCCCAGCAGGACATTCTGGCGCCCAAGGACTGAGCCCCGACCGGCGTGCCGAGCGCGGACGAGCAACCGCGTGGCGCAGCGCTGCCCGCATACGTGGTCAACGTCACCACAGCACAATCCAACCCTGCTCCCCCGTCCCCGCGTTCAGCATGCACACGGAGTTCGAGACTCGGGCACCACGACGTGGGACCGGGGACATCATGACCACCGGACGGATCGCCACTGCTGCCCTCGCGATGGCCCGCCGGCACGGAGCGTCCCGACGATGAGCGGCCGGCCCCGGCCCCGGCCACGGGGCCCTGGTCTGCTGGCCTGGGCCTGCGGGGCGATGCTGGCGTGTGCCGCTTGTGGCAGCACGACGGAGCCGTCGACCTCCCCCATCAGGACCTCGGCCACCTCGCCTGCCCAGTCGTCGACCGTGGAGCCCGCGCGGAGCACCACAGCCACCCCGACGACCGGCACAGAGTTCTCGGTGTGCACCACCCCAAGACTGGCGCTGCCCGGCGCCGGGCATCGACCAGCAGGTCCTGCCGGGCGGGTTGAGCGAGCAGGGCACCATCCGTCCGCCGCGCGGCACCCTGATGTGGTACGACGGCAACAACCGAGTCGCCCCGGCCCGGGCACGGACGTCACTCATCGCCGAACCCGTCCCCTGACGACGAGCCGATCCCGCTGTCCCCACTCCGGGCACACGACGAGGTCCGACCACCAGCTCAGAGGGTCTGCACGTACTTCTGGTCCGCACCCGTGTGGAAGTCGGTCGCCTGTCTGTGCCCGACGAAGCCGATCAGGCCCCCCCCCCGGCCGCAGGCTGGAGGAGTTGGCGTCGTCGCAAACCTTCTCACCTCGGCCACCCATTGCCGAGCCTGAGGGTGGTGTTGATGGGAAGGGTTGGTGAGCGCGACCAGGTCGTCAAGGCCCGGCAGTCGCGCGCATCCAGGTCAGTTCTGGCCGCCGAGGGAGGGCATGTCAGTGACGCTCTCGGGCGGGGGCGCCTGGATGTCGAAGTCCTCGCCCCAGTTGTCGATCATCATCTCGATGGTGGCGTCGTCGAACCCGAAGCTGACCTGTCGCATGAGGTCCTGGTCGTCGACCCACACGTCGTAGGTGACCTCGGGCGGCATCCCCGCGGTGTCGCTCTCCCCCATCGCCTCTGCGGCCGCCGAAGTGTCGACGACGATCGCGTAGTGATCCATCTGCTCGCCGGCGACGTCCTCGGGCCCGACGTAGGTCACGCGCTGCGCCCCGACGTCCCAGCCCTCCCAGGTCGACTTCAGGTCGATCGTGTCGGTGACCTCATCCATACCCAGTCCCTCGAGCTGGCCGGCCGGGACCTCGAAGTACTCACCCTGGGGCGTCAGCCCCGGGACCGCCAGGTAGACCGCGCCTTCGACCATGAGCAGCTCCAGGTCGCCCATCCCGGGCACGGTCATCTCCAGGTCCATCTCCGGGGCAGCCCCGGTGAGCTCGGCGCGCCCGGTCATCGTCAGCTCCTCACCCTGGGCCGACATGTCCAGGCTCACCTCGAAGGAGCCCAGCGTGTCCTCACCCGGCGACTTCAACCGGTCCAGCAGGTCCTGCACCGGGATCTCCTCCCCCGCGGCGACCGACTCGGCCCCGCCCTGCGCAGCGGGCTCGGTGCCGCCGCCCGCTGCTGCGGTGTCCCCCGCCCCGTCCGCGCCCGCAGCGGTGACCGTCCCGCCGTCGCCCGCCTCGGTGACCTGGCCCTGGCTGCCGCAGGCACCCAGCCCCAGCGCAGCCGCCGTCACGAGGACCACCCATGCACGCCGTCCTGTCGTGCGTGTCATCGTGCTCTCCTGTCGTCTGAATGTGCTGTGAGGGCTTCGGCGGGGCATACTTCGTTCTTGCAATGAATCAGGCCGTGGTGTCACGGTCCCACCCTGATCGACGTCCGAGCACCCACTGAGGTTCCCATTGAGCGGCAACATCACCTTCCGGCACCGCGACACGGCCGTGCTGTCCGTCACCGCCGTGGATGCCCCGGTGGTGATGACGTCTGCGGAGTTCGACCGTCGCATCGGTGAATCCTACGAGCGCAACGGCCTGCGGCCGGGCATGCTGGCCAAGCTCGCCGGCATCACCGAGCGCCGCTGGTGGCCCGAGGGCACCAGCTTCGTCGACGGGGCCATCGAGGCGGGGGCCAAGGCGATCGCGGAGTCGGGGGTCGACCCGGCCCGGATCGGGATGCTGGTCAACACCTCGGTCAGCCGCGAGCACCTGGAGCCCTCGGTCGCGGTCAACATCCACCATCAGCTCGGTATGCCGTCCAGCTGCCTCAACTTCGACCTCGCCAACGCCTGCCTCGGCTTCGTCAACGGCATGCAGCTGGCCGCGACCATGATCGACGCAGGCCAGATCGACTACGCCCTGGTCGTCGACGGCGAGGGCTCCCGGCTGCCCCAGGAGAACGCCCTGCGCCGGCTCTCCTCCCCCGAGGCCACCGTCGAGGACCTGCAGCGGGAGTTCGCCACGCTCACCCTGGGATCCGGGGCCGCGGCGATGGTGCTCGGACGGGCCAGCGAGCACCCCGGCGCCCACCGGGTCGTCGGCGGTGTCTCCCGGGCGGCCACGCAGCACCACGACCTGTGCGTGGGGGACTTCGAGCAGATGCGCACCGACACCACCGGTCTGCTGACCGCCGGCGTCGGGCTGGCCGGCGACCTGTGGCGCGACGCGGGCGCGGAGTTCGACTGGACCGACATGGACCGCTACATCGTCCATCAGGTCTCCCAGGTGCACACCCGCAGGACCGCGGAGTCCCTCGGACTCCCTCTGGACCGCATCCCGCTCACCTTCCCGCTGCTGGGCAACGTCGGCCCCGCCGCCGTGCCGATCACCCTGGCCAAGGAGGTCGAGCGCCTCGACACCGGCGACCGAGTGCTGCTGATGGGCATCGGCTCCGGGCTCAACATGACGTGCCTGGAGATTGTTTGGTGAACCCCCGGGTGGGGGGCCTGCCCGGGCTGGACCCGGTGTGGTCCCGCCGGGTCACGGTCCGCGACCAGCGCAGCGACACCGCATACACCTGGCACGTCCTGGACAACGGTCCGCTGCTGGAGCAGCAGGGGGTGCCCGTGGTGGGCACGGTCTTGTGCGTGCACGGCAACCCTACCTGGTCCTACCTGTGGCGGCGGGTGCTGGCCCAGGCCCGCCCCGGGTGGCGGGTCGTCGCGGTGGACCACCTCGGGATGGGTTGGTCGGAGCGCCCGGCAGGGGCGCGCACCCTGGCCCAGCGCATCGACGACCTCGACGCGCTCACCGCCGCCCTGCAGCTCACCGGACCGGTGGTCACGCTCGCGCACGACTGGGGCGGGCCGATCAGCCTGGGCTGGGCGCTGCGGCATACCGAGGATCTCGCGGGCGTCGTGCTGACCAACACGGCGGTCCACCAGCCCGAGAACCGGGCGCGACCCGCCGCGATCCGGCTCGTGCGCACCCCCGCCCTGCTCGACCTGCTCTGCCGGCGCACCCCGGCCTTCGTGCGGGCGACCACCGCCACCCGCCTGCCGGCGCCGCCCAGGGCGGTGCGCGACGCCTTCGCCGCGCCCTATGCGGCGAAGGAGGACCGGCGCGGGGTCGCCGACTTCGTCGCCGACATCCCCTTCGAGACCGCTCACCCCAGCTCGGGCACGCTGCGAGAGATCGCCGAGGGCATCCGCGGGCTCCGCATGCCGGCATTGCTGGTCTGGGGCACCAGGGACCCGGTCTTCTCCTCGCGATACCTGCAGGACCTGCAGACCCGGCTGCCGCAGGCCGACGTCCAGGTCTATCCGGACGCCTCCCACCTGGTGCTGGAGGACCGCCCCGAAGGGGTGCAGGTGGTGTGGGACTGGATCACCACCCGGTGCACGTCCGGTGGCGCGCCGACCCCAGCGCGACCCGAGCACCCCAGCGTCCCGATCCGAGTGGCGCAATCCCGGCCCGACGCGCCTGCGATCGTCGAGCTGGGGGGGTCGGGCGGACAGATCACCCGGGCAGCACTGGCCCGGCGGGTGGCCGCCGTGGCCACCGCGCTCTACGCCCGGGGGGTGCGGCCCGGAGGGCGGGTGGCCGTCCTGGTGCCGCCGGGCATCGACCTGAGCACCATCGTGTATGCGGTGTGGCGGCTCGGTGCAGTGGTGGTCGTGGCCGACGCCGGCCTGGGGGTGCGCCGACTCGGTGCGGCGCTGCGCTCCGCAGCGCCCGACCACGTGGTGGCCATCCCCCGTGGCCTGTCGTTGGCCTGGGTCGCCCGCGTCCCGGGCGCCCGGATCGGCGCCGGCCCCGAGCAGATGCAGGACCTGCTCGCCCGCGCCTCGGCATACCCCTGTGTGCCGGAGGCCCCACACGACCCGGATGCCGACGGCGCGATCCTGTTCACCTCCGGTGCCACCGGGCCGCCCAAGGGGGTCGCCTACACCCGAGGCCAGCTCGGTGCGCAGGTGGCCGTGCTGCGCGACACCTTCGACCTGCAGCCCGGAGGGCGGTTCGTGGCGGCGTTCGCCCCGTTCGCGCTCTACGGCCCAGCGCTGGGGCTGACCTCGGCGGTGCCCGCCATGGACGTCACCGCGCCGCACACCCTGACGGCGGCCGCCCTGGCCGATGCGGTCGCGGCCGTCGAGGCCACCGTGGTCTTCGCCTCCCCCGCCGCGCTGCGCAACGTCGTGGCCACTGCCGACGTGCTCAGCACCTCCCAGCGCGCTGCCCTGGCCGGCCCGCGGCTGGTGCTGTCGGCCGGTGCACCGGTGCCACCCGCGTTGCTGCACCAGCTGCGCGAGGTGCTGCCCTCGGCCAGCACCCACACGCCCTACGGGATGACCGAGGTGCTACCGGTGGCCACCATCGACCCGACGACGGTGACCCAGCAGGGCCCGGGGGTGTGCGTGGGTCCGCCGGTGCCCGGGGTCGAGATCCGGGTGGCCCCCCTGGCGGCCGACGGCACCCCCGCGGACGAGCTGGTCCGCAGTCCGGGCACGCTCGGTGAGGTCGTGGTCCGCGGACCGCATCTGCTGCAGCGCTACGAGCGCCGGTGGGCGGCCCAGCACGCGAGCGCCCGCCCGGCCGGTTGGCACCGCACCGGTGACGTCGGCGAGCTCGACGCGGACGGACGTCTCTGGGTGGGCGGTCGCCTCGTGCACGTGGTGACCACGGCCGATGGGCCGCTCGCGCCGTATGCCGTGGAGCACCGGGTCGCGGCCGTGCCGGGGGTGGCCGAGGCGGCCGTGGTCGGTGTCGGCCCGCGAGGCGCCCAGCAGGTCGTGGTGGTCGTCGTGCCCGAGGAACGGCTGGGGCGCACGGCGCAGCGGGTGGGGCCGCTGGCTTCGCCGGGGTTGGCGCAGCAGGTGCGTGCGGCGGCCGGGGTGCCGGTCGCGGCCGTGCTGGTCCGGGACTGGCTACCGGTCGACATCCGGCACGCCTCCAAGGTGGACCGCACCGCACTGGCCCGCTGGGCCGACGAGCACCTGCACCCACGACCGCTGCGGCTGCGGGTCCGGCAACGGGTGCGCCGGGCGGCCGCGCCGCCGGCACCCAGCACCCGTAGCCGATGAGCCGGGTCCTGGTCACCGGCGCCAGCGGCATGCTCGGTGGCGCCGTGGCCGACCTGCTGGCCAGCCGTGGCGACGAGGTGACGGTCCTACAACGACGGCCCTCAGCTGCTGCCCATCGGCAGGTCCTCGGCGACATCGCCGACCCCGACGCGGTGCGCAGGGGCGTGGCCGGCCAGGACGCCGTGGTGCACCTTGCGGCCAAGGTCGACGTGATCGGCCCGTGGGCCGACTACGCGCGCACCAACATCGAGGGCACCCGGGTGCTGGTCGCTGTGGCCCGGGCGGCCGGGGTCTGCGCCCTGGTGCAGGTGTCCTCGCCCTCGGTGGCGCACAGCGGGCACTCGCTGGTCGGCGCCGGGGCGGGGCCCGCCGACCCGGCCCGGGCGCGGGGTCACTACGCCCGCAGCAAGGCCGCGGCGGAGGTGCTGGCCCTGGGCGCCGACTCCCCGGAGCTGGCGGTCACCGCGGTGCGACCGCACCTGGTCTGGGGCCCGGGCGACACGCAGCTGGTCGGCCGGATTGTGCAGCGTGCGCGGGCCGGGCGACTGGCCGTGGTGGGGGCGGGGACGGCCCTGGTCGACACGACATACGTCGACAACGCCGCAACAGCGATCGTCGCGGCGCTGGACCGGATCGAGCACACCGCGGGGTCGGCCTACGTCATCACCAACGGCGAGCCCCGCCCGATCGGGGAGATCATCGGCGACATCTGCCGAGCGTCGGGAGCTCCGGCACCGCGGCGCCATGTCCCCTATCCGCTGGCCTGGGGGGCCGGTGCGCTGATGGAGGGCGTCGTCGCGCTGTCTCGACGAGCACCGGGTATGCCGACACTCACCCAGCCACCGATGACCCGGTTCCTGGCCGAGCAGCTGAGCACTGCGCACTGGTTTGACCTGCGCGAGACCCGGCGCGACCTGGACTGGACGCCGAGCGTGCCGCTGCAGCGAGGGTTGCAGGCCCTCAGGACGTACCCAGACCAGGCTCGTAGATTGGGCAGGGTGAGCGCCATGAGGGGGGTTGACGACCAGTGAGCAGAGCGGACCGGGCTCGCGACATCGCCGCACGCGCCGCGTTCGGCGGTGGCGGCCTGGCGGCAGCCGGGCTCGTCGGGCTCGGGGTGCTGAAGGCCGAGGCGCAGGTGGCTCGCCGACTGATCGGGGACGGCCCCGGGATCTCCCAGGACGACAACGGCAGCTACGGCGCCGGGGTCGGCGACCCTTACCGCCTCCTGATGCTCGGCGACAGCACCGCCTCGGGGGTGGGCGCCGACGGCCCGGCCGACACCATCGGGGCCACCGTGGCGGTCGGGGTCGCGGCGCTGACCGGCCGGCCGGTGCTGCTGCGCAACGTCAGCCGCAGCGGCGCGACGGCGCTGGAGCTGCCTGCCCAGGTGCAGCGAGGGCTGGAGGTGCTGTCCGAGCCGCAGGTCGCCATGATCATGATCGGCACCAACGACGTCAAGGACCGGGTGGACCAGGCGGCCTCGGTGCGGGCGCTGTCCGAGGCGGTGCGCACCCTGCGCGCCGCCGACGTGGAGGTCGTGGTGGGCACCTGCCCCGACCTGGGCACCATCCGTCCCGTCCCCCAGCCGCTGCGGTGGCTGTCGCGGCGCTGGAGCCGTGACCTGGCCGCCGCCCAGACCGTGGCCGTCGTCGAAGCAGGGGGTCGCACCGTCTCGACCGGCGACCTGCTCGGGCCGGTCTTCGGTCAGAACCCGCGGGAGATGTTCAGCGACGACCGGTTCCACCCCAGCTCGGCCGGCTACGCGCGGGCAGCCGCCATGATGCTGCCGAGCGTCTGCGACGCCCTGGGGCTGCCCACGCTGGACACCGGTCGGGCCCCGGACCATCGTCGAGGAGAGGCCGTCGAGCCGCTGTCGGCCGCAGCCGAGCGGGCGGTGGCCGACCCCGGCAGCGAGGTCAGCGGCGCTGAGGTCGACGGCCGCACCCGCGGTCATCGCGGCCGGTGGGCCCAGCTGCTGCGCCGCCAGCGCCCCGCCCAGCCACCGGCGCCGCAGGACGCGTCTGGCGACGCGGAGGGGCCCACCGGTGCGGCCGAGTCTGCCACCGAGGGCGAGTCCGCCGGCGAGTCCGCCGACGAGGGCGAGAGCCGGAGCCTGGTTCACGAACCGGACGTCACGCACCACTGAGCGGGCGCTCAGCCCCCGAGCGCGTCCGCCACGGTGAGCAACGGCATACCGTGTGCCTGCGCGACCCCGGCGTTGGTGACTCGACCGCCGGCGGTGTTGAGTCCCGGCGCGAGCACGGCGTCGTCCCGCAGAGCCTGCCGCCACCCCTTGTCGGCGATGGAGACGGCATACGGCAGGGTGACGTTGGTCAGTGCGAAGGTGGACGTGCGCGGCACGGCGCCGGGCATGTTGGCCACGCAGTAGAAGATCGAGTCGTGCACCTGGTAGATCGGGTCGTCGTGCGTGGTCGGGCGCGAGTCCTCGAAGCAGCCGCCCTGGTCGATGGCGATGTCGACCAGGACGCTGCCCGGCTTCATCCGGCTGACCAGCTCGTTGGTCACCAGGCGCGGCGCCCGGGCTCCGGGGATCAGCACTGCACCCACCACCATGTCGGCCGCGAGCACGTGCCGCTCGAGCTCGAGCTTGTTGCTGGTGGCGGTCTTGATGCGGCCGTTCCAGCGGCGGTCCAGCACGCGCAGCTTCTCCACGTCGGTGTCCAGCACCGTGACGTCGGCCCACAACCCGAGCGCCATCGTCGCGGCATGCGCACCGGAGACGCCCCCACCCAGGACGACGACCTTGGCGGGGTCGACACCGGAGACCCCACCCAGCAACAGCCCACGACCACCGTTGGCCCGCAACAACGCGTTGGCCCCGGCCTGCGGCGCGATGCACCCGGCCACCTCGCTCATGGGGTAGAGCAGCGGCAGCGACCGGTTGGCGGCCTGCACCGTCTCGTAGGCGATGCCGACTGTGCCGGCATCGACCAGCGCGTCGGTGCACGGTTGCGAGGCCGCCAGGTGCAGGTAGGTGAACAGGACGAGGTCGTCGCGCAGCCGGTGGTACTCCTGCTCGACGGGCTCCTTGACCTTCATCACCATCTCGGCGCGGCCCCACGTCTCGTCGGCGTCCGGAGCGATGGAGGCCCCGGCGGCCAGATACTCCTCATCGGTGATA
The DNA here is from genome assembly GCF_051004135.1 of Ornithinimicrobium sp. Lineage (GTDB taxonomy): Bacteria > Actinomycetota > Actinomycetes > Actinomycetales > Dermatophilaceae > Ornithinicoccus. The sequence continues at coordinate 23,016 of NZ_JBPCKQ010000062.1, read as the reverse complement.
GAGGACCCGAGTCCGGCGCCACGCTCCAGGACCACCTCGTGCCCGTGCTGCGCCAGCTCGTGCACGCCGGCGGGCGTCATGGAGACGCGGTACTCGTGGTTCTTGACTTCCTTGGGCACACCGATGCGCACGGTGACTCCTCACGTCGTTGTGAGCGGATGGACGAATGGCGCCATGGTGACACTTCCCCTCGGTCCGCGACACCCCCGCCCGGCGGTTGGGGTCCGGCACTTCACCTTAGACTCGACGACGAAGCACGACCGATCTTCTGGAGGACGCATGCCCGAGGCCGTCATCGTCGCCGCCAGGCGCACCCCGATCGGTCGTGCCTTCAAGGGGTCGCTGACCTCGGTGCGACCGGACGACCTGGCGGCAGGCGTGATCCGCGCCGCGCTGGATGACATACCCGCGCTCGATCTGTCCACCGTGGACGACCTGCACCTGGGTTGCGCCGAGCCCTGGGCCGAGCAGGGCTCCAACATGGCCCGGGTCGTGGCCGTGCTGCTGGGCCAGGACTCCCTGCCCGGCACCACCGTCAACCGCTTCTGCGCGTCCTCGGCGCAGACCACCCGGATGGCCTTCCACGCGATCCGGGCCGGGGAGGGCGACGTCTTCATCAGTGCGGGGGTCGAGTGCGTCTCACGGTATGCCGACTTCGCCGGGGCCGGTGGCTCCAAGGCCGACTGGCACAACCCGCAGTTCGCGCAGGCCGAGGCGCGCTCAGCGGCCACGGCGCTGAGCAACCAGACCTGGGCGGACCCTCGGGCCGAGGGCCTGCTGCCCGATGCCTACCTGGCGATGGGGCAGACGGCGGAGAACGTCGCGACCTCTCGGGGCATCAGCCGACAGCGGCAGGACGAATGGGGCGTGCGGAGCCAGAACCGTGCCGAGCAGGCCATCGAAGCGGGGGTGTTCGACACCGAGATCGCTCCGGTGACTCTGGCGGACGGCACCGTCGTCAGCCGGGACGACGGACCACGGCCCGGGGTGACCTACGACAAGGTGTCCACACTGCAGCCGGTCTTCCGCGAGGACGGCACGGTCACGGCCGGCAACTGCTGCCCGCTCAACGACGGCGCGGCCGCCGTCATCGTGATGAGCGACACCCGGGCCGCCGAGCTCGGGCTGACGCCCCTGGCCCGGGTGGTCGCCACCGGGGTCTCGGCGCTCTCCCCGGAGATCATGGGCCTCGGGCCGGTCGAGGCGTCCCGCCAGGCGCTGGCGCACGCAGGGATGAGCATCGGCGACATGGACCTCTACGAGATCAACGAGGCCTTCGCCGCCCAGGTGTTGCCCAGCGCCGACGACCTGGGGATGGACCTGGACCGGCTCAACGTGCACGGCGGGGCGATCGCGCTGGGGCACCCGTTCGGCGCGACCGGGGCGCGCATCTCGACAACGCTGATCAATGCCCTGCAGCGCCACGACGGCCAGTTCGGCCTGGAGACGATGTGCGTGGGAGGCGGTCAGGGGATGGCGATCATCTTCGAGCGCCTCTCCTGATTTGCTAGGACAGCTTGCGCCCCTCCGGGACGGTTGCGTGCACTTTCCCTAGCAAATGGAGCGGCGCAGGGTGGTCAGCTGATCGAGCAGCACTGCGCCGTCCAGACCGGCCCGCCGGTGGTCGAAGACCATGACCCGGAGCTGGTCGATCAGGACGGCCGGCCCGAGGTCGGGGACGGGCTCTACGGGCAGCCGGTCGGCCACCGCCACCTCGTCGGCCAGCTCCTGCACGAGCGTGCGCACGGACGCAGTCGCAGCGAGCGCGCGCTCCAGCGGCAGCTGCTGCCACCGCCGGGCCACGCGCTCAACCTCAGTCGCCACTGACGCCACAACGTCGGGTGCGCCCACCTCAGTCGTTCTGCAGGATCGCGAACAACCGCAGGAACTCGATGTAGAGCCAGACCAGGCTGGCCACGAGGCCGTGGCCCATCAGCCAGGAGTACTTCTCCGGCGCACCGGCCTGCACCCCGCGGTCGATGGAGTCGAAGTCGATGGCCAGGGAGTAGGAGGCCAGGGCGACACCGAGGATGCAGATGCCGATCGCCAACGGTCCGCCGCCGGCATAGACGCTGCCGAAGCCCAGGAGGCTCGATCCGACGTTGATCAGCAGGAAGACCAGGTAGCCCATCGCCATCATGCCGAAGATGCGGCGAGACTTGCTGGTGACCTTGATGAAGCCAACTTTCCAGGCCAGGAACATGCCGGCGAACGTGCCCATCGTGGCCACCACGGCACTGCTGACGACCCCGGGGTAGGCACTGTTGAACACCGCACTCACTGCACCGAGGAAGGCGCCCTGCAGCACGGCGTGGGTCATGATCAGCGGAACGTTGACCTTCTTGGAGAAGGCGATCGCAAAGCTCAGGCCGAGTGAGCCGAACATCGCGCCCAGCCAGATCGGCATGGCAAGAGGGTTCATCTCCCCCTGGGCGTTGGGCGCGACGAAGAACCAGGTCGCCGCCGCCACAGCGAGGACGATCCCGAACAGGACCAGCGACTTCATCACGACGTCGTCGAGGGTCACTCGCCCGGTCTGGGCGGGGCCGGCCGGAGCCTGGCCGTACATCTGCTCCAACTGCTCGTTGGACATGCTCTGCGAGGGACCGCGGCCGTTCGGCGCCGGCTGCTGATAGGGCTGCCCCTGCGGCGGCGGCGCCTGGCCGTAGCTCTGCTGGCCGGGACTCTGCTGTTGTGGCGAGCCGAATCCAGCGTACTGACCGGCCTCGCGATTGATCCGGTTGAACACCGGGTTGGATGCCATGTGCCCTCCAAGGTCGTGGGTGTGACGCGCGATCGCGTCATCATAGGATAGAGCGTTTGGCAACCTGCCGGTGTTCCCGTCCACAGCCGGTCTGTCGGGCCGCCGACCGCGCGCCGTGGACAACCCTGTCCCACTTGAGCGCAGACGGCTACTCTGCACTCTCCGGGCGTGTCCCCGTGCACCCGTCCGGCTGGTCACCGTCGAGGAGGTATGCCGTGTCGCCCCGCGCGCTGCTGCCCTGCCTCGCCGCCGTGCTTGCCCTGGTGGTCGCCACGATCGCTCCGGCCGGCGCCCCTTCCTCCGCCGCGGCCGTGTTGGCCGCTGAGTCTCAGGCGCAGCTGCCTGGGCCGCTCCTGCCGGGCCCGGGGCCGAGCTACCCCCGACAGACTGCGCTCGCCGAACCCGAGACCGACGACAGTGACCCGGCGCTGCACCTCGGTCTGACGGCATACCACCAGATCGCCCCACGGCTCAACGCGCTGCAGCGCTCCTCCGACCGGGTCAGCGCCGAGGTCATCGGCACCAGCGCCGGGGGTCGCTACCTCTATCTGGTGACCCTCACCTCGCCCGAGACCCCCGAGGAGACACGGCGGCAGGCCGGGCTGCGCCGCAGCATCCTCGCCCGGCCGCAGCAGGCGGTGCTCGACCCCACCCTGGCCCGCGACTACAAGGTCCCGGTGCTGCTCACCGCCAACGTCCACGGCGACGAGCGGGAGGGCACCGACGCGGTGCTCGAGCTGATCGAGGACTACGCGACGTCGGACGACACCGTGGTCAAGCGCACCCTGGCCCGCACCCGCATCTCGATCGTGCTCAGCCTCAACCCCGACGGGCGCGTCGACAACACCCGCACCAACGCGGCCGGCTTCGACCTCAACCGCGACTTCGTCACGGCGAGCCAGCCGGAGACCCGAGCCATGCGCGATCTGATCGTGGACGCCCAGCCGATGGTGCTGCTGGACCTGCACGGTTACGTCAACGGCACGCTCATCGAGCCGACCACTCCCCCGCACGCGCAGGACACCGAGGCCGACCTCCTGCTGCGGCACGCCTTTCCCCAGGCGCTCGGCATCGAGCAGGCGATCCTGGACCTCGGCTACGCCCAGCGGGACGGCGTGCGCCCCCCGCAGATCCCGTGGCGGGACTGGCAGGAGGGCTGGGACGGCTGGCCGCCGATCTTCGCCCCTCAGTACGCCGCTCTGCACGGTGCGGTCGCCGCCACGGTCGAGCTGCCGCTGCGCACCACCGGCGCCTCCTACGACCTGCCCATCAAGGAGCTGCGCCGACGGACCGCGATCAACATCGACGTCGCCCGCGCCGCCGTCGACGCCACGCTGGCGTATGCCGTCACGCACCGCCAGCAGCTGGTCGCCGACCACCTCGAGTGGGCCCGGCGGGGGGTCACCGGGTCCGAGCAGGTGCCGCTGACCTCCACCGACCTGCCGGGGGCCGGGGGCGAGGACGTCTATCTCACCGACTACCCCGGCGGATACCTCATCCCGGTCGGTCGCCCCCAACGTTCGGCGCCGGCGGCGGCCCGGCTGGTGGAGTATCTGGTCGCCAACGGCGTGCAGGTCAGCCGGGCGACCCGGCCGGTGCGCGTGTCCGGGCGCACCTACCCGGCCGGCTCCTACGTCGTGGACCTGCGGCAGGCCCGGCGGGGTGTTGCGGGTGCCTTCCTCGGCCCCGGGACCGATGTGTCCACCCGGGTGCGTGCGATGTATGACATCGCGGGCTGGAGCCTGGCTGCCCTCTGGGGCGCCGACGTGGTGACCGTGCCGGAGGCGAGCGCGCTGCCGCCGCCCGGGCCCCGGGTCGTGCGCCCCCAGGCCACGGGCGGGTTTGCCGGACCCGGTCCGTGGCGGCTGGAGATCGTCGACCCCGCTGACGTCGCCGCCCTCAATGACCTGCTGGCCGCCGGCGTCGACCTCGACTGGACCGACGAGGGGGCCGTCGTCGTTCCGCGTGCCGCCGCCGAGGTCGCTGCCCGGGTGGCCCGCGAGCACGGAGTGCTGCTCAGTGGCACGCAGACCGACGACGACGGCGCTGGCCTGGAGAGGCTGCAGGTCGCGGCGGCTGCCCCTGCCACTGAGCTCTGGGCTCTGCAGGAGATGGGCCTGGACGTCACCCCGATCAGCACCGAGTCGCTCAACGAGGGCTTCGACTGGGCCGGCATCGACACCCTCTACGTCTCCGCCGACCTGCGCTGGGACAGCCTGGATGCCGATGCGCAGTCGAGGCTGACCGCCTACCTCGGCGACGGCGGCGGACTGGTCGCCCGGGGCGGCACCGGCACCGCTCTCAACGAGGCTCTCGACCTCCTCGACGTGACGACGGTGGCCGGCCCGTCGCAGGCCAATGGCGTGGTCCGCATCGAGCGCGAGGACACCCCGATCGGCATGCGGGCCACGCCCCAGACCTTCGTCTACGCCCCGCGATGGTTCACCGCCCTCGGCGCGGGCGTCGTCGTGGACCAGCGGTATGCCGAACGCGACCCCCTGGTCAGCGGGCACTGGCGCGCCGACGACGGCGGCAAGACCGGACCCGGCGACGCCGCCGGGCAGCCGTTGATCGTGCACGGCGTCGACCACGACGGCACGACGGCCGGCGCACCGGTCGTGCTGCTGGGCAGCGAGCCACTGTTCCGGGCCCACCCCAAGGGTCAGTACGCCCTGGTCGCCCGGGCCTTGATCTGGTCCAGTCTTCAGGATGAGTGAGCCGAGCATGCCCGACGACCGCCCCGACCCGGCTCAGTCCTTCGCCCAGGCCGGACAGTGGTTCGTCGACGTGCTCCGGGATCTGCCCGAGGCCCGCTGGGCCGGGCCCGGCCTCGGCCAGTGGAGTCTGCGATCCCTCGTCGGCCACACCACCCGGGCCCTGCTCACCGTGTCCGACTACCTCGCCAACGCCGTGCCGGGCACCGAAGAGCCCGAGATCGGTGACCCGGCCGGATACTTCCTGCGTGCCGCTGCCCTTGCAGGTCCCGATGCTGTGGCGGCACGCGGCGTCACGGCTGGGCAGCAACTCGGCGCCGATCCGCGGACCGCAGTCCGGACGGCTCGAGCTGGCGCATCGACGCGGCGACGGTGCCATGCTCGTCGCCGCGCTGACCGGCCGGGCCGGGCTCCCGCACGGCTGGTCAGCACTGGGCCCCTGACCCGTGCCACGATGACTGCCATGACTTCTCCCGCTCTGGCCGAGGCCCTGGACAAGATGCGCTCCGCCGACATGTCGGAGACCGCCGTGGCGGTGTTCGCTCGCTACTGGCACGAGCTCCAGGGGGGCGCGACCGGCACCATTGCCGAGGACGAGATCGAGCCGCTGGAGCCCTCGGCCGCCCTCGGCGACCTCGACAGCGATGCCGACACCGAGGCGCTGGCGCACACGGCGGTCGTCAAGCTCAACGGCGGTCTGGGCACCTCGACGGGCATGGACCGGGCCAAGTCGCTGCTGCCGGTGCGCGGCGACGACACGTTCCTGGACTTGATCGTGCAGCAGGTGCGCAGCGCTCGGCGGGTCACGGGGGCTCGGCTGCCACTGGTGCTGATGCACAGCTTCAGCACCCGGGACGACTGCCTGGACGCGCTTGCGGCATACCCCGACCTGGCCGTGCCCGGCGTGGAGCTGGACTTCCTGCAGAGCCAGGAGCCCAAGCTGCGCGCCGACGACCTGAGCCCCGTGCAGTGGTCGGACGACCCCGCGCTCGAATGGTGCCCGCCGGGGCACGGCGACCTCTACCCCTCCCTGCTCAGCTCGGGCATGCTCGACGCGCTCATCGAGGCGGGCTTCCGCTACGCCTTCGTCTCCAACAGCGACAACCTCGGCGCTTCTCCCTCGGTCCCGATCGCCGACTGGTTCGCCTCCTGCGGCGCGCCGTTCGCGATGGAGGTATGCCGTCGCACCGCCGCCGATCGCAAGGGGGGTCATCTGGCGGTGCGCACCGCGGACGGCCGGCTCGTGCTCCGCGAGACGGCCCAGGTGCGCGAGGAGGACCAGGAGGCCTACTCCGACGTGGAACGGCACCGCTACTTCAGCACCAACAACCTGTGGCTTCGCCTCGACGCCCTGCGCGAGGTGCTGCACGAGCGGGACGGGGTCCTCGGCCTGCCGCTGATCCGCAACCACAAGACCGTCGACCCCAAGGACCCCGACTCGACCCCCGTGATCCAGGTCGAGAGCGCGATGGGCGCGGCGATCCAGGTCTTCGACGACGCCACCGCCATCGAGGTGCCGCGCACCCGGTTCCGCCCGGTCAAGACGACCGACGACCTGCTGCTGCTGCGCTCGGACGCCTTCGAGGGGGCCGACGACGGCACGCTGGAGGCGACCGTCGACCCGCTGCCGCTGGTGACGCTGAGCAAGACCTACAAGCGGATCGCCGACTTCGACGAGCGCTTCCCCCGGGGCGCGCCGTCGTTGCGGGACGCCGAGTCGCTGACCGTGGAGGGTGACTGGACCTTCGGCGCCGACGTCGAGGTCCACGGCGCGGTGCACCTGGAGGACACCGGGGAGCCGCAGCAGGTCTCCGATGACCGTGTCCTGGACGCCAGCGCCTGACCCAGAACCCAGGACAGCTCGAGAAGGGCGCGAGCACGGCGGTTGTCGCTGAGCGTGCCGTCGAGTAGCGTTGACGCATCGCGACATCAGTTTGCGGTGATCGACTTTTCTTGGTGCTGCCCCGGACTCCGGTAGCCCCTGACCTCATCGGTGTCAGGTGGACGGAGCCACACATGCCAGTTGCACAAGAGCCCCTTGACGATGGCCTGGACGCGTATTCGCGTCCCCCTCACGACCTCGCCGGACCGGAGCTGAGGCAGCGGTCGGTGCGGGATCTGGTCGCCGAGCTGGCCCGGCTGGAGGACTCCTCCCGGTCGGCCATCTCGTCCTCCCGGGTGGTGGTCGGCAGCGCGACCAGGGCTGAGCACATCATCGCTGAGCTGCGCCGCCGCTGAAGGGCGTGAACATCGGCCAGAGGGCAGACAATGCGCCTCCGCGCAGAACATCGCCCTACAGCGCGATGTTCTGTCCGTAAGGCGACCCCCTGACGTACCCCCGACGGGACTCGAACCCGCACTGGACCCATTTTAAGTGGGCTGCCTCTGCCGATTGGGCTACGGGGGCAACGCTCAGGATAGGCCCAGCTCTGCCTACACTCCCGCTCGTGACCGTGCCGATGATTCGCCCCCGCCGCCCGGAGGACGTGCCCGCCCTCGCCGAGGTCCTGACGGCGCAGCGTGACTCCAGTCGCTACCCGATGCGCTGGCCGTTGCCCTACCCCACCGAGCGCTTCGTCGCGCGTGACACCGAGCTGGCGGCCTGGGCCGCCACCGTCGGCGGTGCACCCGTCGGTCACGTCGCCGCGCTGTCGGTGCGGCCGGACGAGCACGGTGTGCTGGCCTCGGAGGCACAGGCTTGGGTGGCCGGCTCGGACCGACCTCCGGAGCAGCTGGGCGTACTGTCCACCCTGTTCACCGCGGTGCAGCACCGCGGCACCGGGCTGGGACGGCAACTGCACGACACCGCGGTCGCGGCAATCCGGGCGCAGGACCGTACCCCCTGCCTCGACGTGGTGCCTGAGCACCACCCCGCGGTCGACGTCTACCGACATCTGGGCTGGCGCACCGTGGGCGAGGTCTGGCCGGGCTGGCTGCCCGACGGCGCGGGACCGGTGCTGGCCATGGTGCTGGACTGAGCCGGCACGACGGGTCGACCTGCGTGACCCGCTCAAGGTCTCTCAGGACGCCACCGCCACCGGTGGTACCATACGACGGTGGAGAAGACGACCGTCTACCTGCCGGAGGACCTCAAGTCCGCGGTCAAGCGTGCGGCGGCGGACAGAGACATGTCCGAGGCCGAGGTCATCCGCCAGTCCATCCGCCAGATGCTCGGGGAGCTACGACCCCGGCCACGCGGCGATCTGTTCCGCAGCGGACAGCCGATCGCCCGCCACGCCGACGAGCTGCTGTCCGGCTTCGGGGAGCGGTGAGGCGTGGCAGACGTCATCGTGGACACGAGTGCTCTGCTCGCCTACTTCGACGCCTCCGAGCCCGACAACGCCGCAGTCAGTGAGGTCATCGGCGCGACCACCGATCTTCTGGTTGTCTCGCCCTATGTCGTGGCAGAGCTGGACTATCTGGTGGTCACCCGCCACGGCGTCGATGCCGAGCTGGCTGTGCTCGACGAGCTCACAGGTGGGGCGTGGGAACTGGCCGGCCTTGGCCCGGCGGAGGTGAAGACGGCTCGATCCATCATCGCCGGCTACCAGGACCAGGCGATCGGTGTGGCGGACGCCTCAAACGTGGTGTTGGCGGAGCGGTACCGCACACGCACCGTCCTGACCTTGGATCGGCGACATTTCGACGTGCTGCGATCGGCCACCGGAGAACCGTTCACCGTGCTTCCTCGTCCCCAGTAGTCGGTCAGCACGCATCTCGGCGCGACGCCCGGGGCGATCCTCACAGCCGGGCGATCACCGCATCCAGCATCGGCTCGGTCAGCTTGCCGGTGAACGTGTTCTGCTGGCTCACGTGATAGCTGCCCAGCAGCTGCACCGCGCGCCCTTGCCCCGTGGTCAGCGCTGCCTGCGCGCCGTGGCCGAAGCGCGGCTTGGGTCGCGGCACCACCCACCCTGCCTCGCGGGCGGCGGCCAACGTCGCGTCCCAGCCGATCGAGCCCAGCGCAAGGATCGAGCGCAGCCGGGGCGCCGCCAGCTCCAGGTCGCGGACGAGCCACGGCCGACACGTCGCCTTCTCCGTTGTGCTCGGCTTGTTGGCCGGGGGCGCACAGCGCACTGCGGCCACGATCCGCACCCCGGTCAGCACCTGCCCGTCGCCGCTGTGCTCACTGGTCGGCTGCTCGGCATACCCACCGCGGTGCAGCGCGGCGTAGATCCAGTCGCCGCTGCGGTCGCCGGTGAACATCCGCCCGGTGCGGTTGGTGCCGTTGGCCGCCGGCGCCAGGCCCACGACCAGGACCGGGGCATTCGGGTCGCCGAATCCGGGGCCGGGCCGGCCCCAGTAGGGTTGGTCGGCGAACGAGGCCCGTCGACCCGACGTCGCCACCGACTCGCGCCAGTCGACCAGTCGGGAGCAGGCCCGGCATACCGAGACCCGGGCGTCGAGCGTGTCCACGTCGGGCGCGGAGGACGACAGCGCACGCACCCGCTCCTCGTCGCCGGCCACAGGAGTATGCCGATCGGCCGGGTCGCCGGGCCACCCCGTCCCCGGCGGCACGGGAGACCCGAAGGGCTGCCCGGTCACCGGGTGCGGCTCACCACCGGTCACGTCAGGCCCGCAGGTAGGCGTCGACCAGGTCGTTGCCGAAGGCGTTGTCCGGGTCCAACCGCGCCACCAGCCTGCGCGCGTCGGGCAACCGGGGAAATTGCTCGGCGACGACGGCGGGGTCCAACCAGGACACCTTGCCCCAGTGCGGGACCGGCGCGAACGGCGCCAGCGCCTCCTCCACCCGACGGCACGCCGACTCCACCGCCTCAGCGTCGGGCAGCCAGGTGAAGTGCAGACCCAGCAGAGCCCGGTCGCACGCAGGGCTGAGCCACAGGCCATCGGCGGCGACGGTGCGCAGCTCACAGATCCGCAGCGCGGGCCGGATGGCGTCGCCGAGCGCCCACAGGGCCGCAACGGCGGCCGGGCCGTGCTCGCGGGCCACGTAGTACTCCGACTGCAGCTCGGCGCCGCTGCTGCTCGGCGGCCGGTCGGGGGTGAAGTGCGGCAACCGCTCGAACCACGGGCCGGGCACCCCGCCCTGCACCGTGCAGCCGGTCGCGTCACCGCCGGGCACCGGGCGCAGCGCCGCAGCCGCAGGCCGCCCGCCCCACCGGCTCAGGTCGGCTTCCGGCTCATCCATCCGCCGCTTGACCCAGGCGTCCCCGAAGTCGTCGGACCGCAAGGTCGTGAACACGCTCACGCTGTAGGCACAGCCCATGATCGCGTCGAGCTCACCGACGCCGGTGGCCACGTCGATGCCCTGCCACACCGTCTGCGCGACCGAATAGGTCGGCCCGGCCTGCAGGGTCAGCCGGACGACCACGCCCAGGGACCCCAGGCTGGGCATCACCCCAGCAAAGTCGGGGTCGCCGCGGTCGAGCACCATCAGGTCTCCCGTCGCGGTGACCAGCTCCACCTCGCGCACGGCCGCCGCGAGACAGGGCGCGCGGTCCCCCGAGCCGTGCGTGCCGGTGGAGCAGGCGCCGACCACGGAGATGTGTGGCAGCGAGCCCAGGCTGTGCAGCGCCAGGCCGGCTGCCTCCATCCAGGGCGCCAGCTCGGCGAAGGTCATCCCGGCACTGATCCGCACGCCGTCCCCGGAGATGTCGCACTCCTGCGGCAGGTCGCTGACACAGACCAGCGCACCGCGGGTGTCGGCGACGGCCGAGAAGGAGTGAGCGGTGCCCACCGCGTGCACCCGCCGCTCGGCGGCGACCAGACGCTGCAGCTCGGCGATGCTGGTGGGCCGCTGGACCGGCGCCGCGAAGGTCACGTTGCCGGCCCAGTTGGCGTGTCGTCCGACGTGGGTATGCCGAGGCGCGCCCGAGGTCGTCACCGTGCGCCGATCCCCGGGTCGACCTGGGACAGCGCGATGCCGTCCAGGATGTCCTGCTCAGAGGTGCGCACGGTCAGCAGGCCGGCGTCCCGCTGCAACCGTTGCACCACGGTGCGCCAGATCAGCGCGCCCGCACCGATGACATCGACCCGCCCGGGATGCATGAACCCCAGACCCCGGCGCTGCTCGGCGGTCATCGTCAGCAGACTCCCGGTCGCCGCGACCACCTCGTCGACGCCCAGCTCGGCGCCGTGGATCTGCTCCGCGTCGTAGGCGCGCAAGCCCAGGGCGTGGGCGGTGACGGTGGTCACCGAGCCGGCGAGTCCGACCAGGGTGGCCACCCGCGTGAGGTCCACGACCTGGGCCGCCTCCTCCAGGGACCGCGTGATGTCGGCCAGGGCCGCCCACGCCTGCTCCTCGGTCGGCGGGTCGTCGTGCAGGTGCCGCTCGGTCATCCGGACCGAGCCGATGTCGACCGAGCACGACTGCTCCACCTCGTGCTCCCCGAGCACCAGCTCGGTGGACCCGCCTCCGATGTCGACGACGAGGTAGGGCGCCGGCACGGCCTGGGCACGCAGGTCGACCGTGGCTCCGGTGAACGACAGCGCAGCCTCCTCGTCGCCGCTGATCACCTCCGGAGCGGTGCCGAACCCGGCGAAGGCCTCGCGCACCCCGGTGAAGAACTCGTCCGCGTTGGCGGCATCCCTGGACGCCGAGGTGGCCACGAAGCGCACCGAGTCGCAGCCGGCGTCGGCGCAGGCGCCCGCATACTCCCGCGCCGTGGTCAGGGTGCGCTCCATCGACTCCGGGGCGATCCGCCCCGTCGCGTCGATGCCCCGGCCCAGCCGGACGATCTGCATCTCACGGGTGACGTCGCGCAGCCCGCCGTCGTCGCCGACGTCGGCGATCAGCAGGCGGATGGAGTTGGTGCCGCAGTCCACGGCACCGACCCGGGTCGTGTTCACGATGCATCCTCCTCGGGTAGGCAGCAGCCACCATCCCACCATCGGGGCAGCGCCGCGAGCGCCTCGTCGCCCAACGGGTTGACCCCCGGGCCGGCGGCGAGCGCGTGGGCGACCAGCACGTGCAAGCACTTGACCCGGGTCGGCATCCCCCCAGCGGAGACCCCCTCGATCTCGGGGACGTGACCGAGCTCGGCCCGGCGGGTCAGGTAGTCGACGTGCGCTGCGGCATGCGCCTGAGCCAACGAGGGGTCGGCCGCGAGCCGCTCGGTCATCTCGCGCATCATCCCCTGCCCCTCCAGCGTGGAGATCGCGCCGGTCAGCCGGGGACACGTGGCATAGAACGTGGTGGGGAACGGCGTGCCGTCGGGCAGCCGCGGCTCGGTGCGCACCACGGCGGGGCAGCCGCACGGGCACCGGTAGGCCACGCAGACCACCCCCCGAGCCGGTCGCCCCAGCTGCCGCTGCACCGCAGCCAGGTCGCGCTCGCGGAGTGCGGCGGCGTCACTGGTCGGCATCGGTCTGCGCAGGCTCCTCCCCCGCGATCTTGACCGACTCCCAGACCTCGCCGTACCACGGGCGCAGCTCGTGCACGTCGTTGCTGACCGGGGCCATCCCCGGGACGGGCTCGGTCAGCAGCTCGCCCGTGTCGTCCAGGACGGTGAAGGCGGTCTCGCCGTCGCGCACGAAGCGCAGCCGCTGCCGGGCCCGCTGCTCGATGTAGTCGGGGTTGTCCCACCGGGCCAGGTCACGCTCGAGAGTCTCGATGTCCTCCCGCTGGGTCTGGATCTGCTGCTCCAGTCGGCTCACCTCGCGGCGCTGCTCCAGATAGCCGCTGACCGTCGGGAAGAGGAAGACCCCGAGCAGAACCACGATCAGCGCCACCCCGGCCAGTCGCCATACCTGTGGGATGCCGGTCCGGCGGGTGGTGACCTGCCCGCTCGGGTCGACTCCGGCCGCGGTGCTGCCGGAGCGACGGCGAGGAGCCCCGGGTCGAGTCGCGGAGCCCGAGCGGCGGGGGGTGCCGCCGGGGCTGCGACTCGGTCTACGGGTGCTCATCGGTATGTCGTCCTGCCGGCTCCGCCGCTCAGCCGCCGTAGCGCGGGAAGGCGCCGGCCCCGGCGTAGAGCGCCGCATCGTCGAGCTCCTCCTCGATGCGCAGCAGCTGGTTGTACTTCGCGACCCGCTCGGAGCGGGCCGGGGCGCCGCTCTTGATCTGCCCGCAGCTGGTCGCGACGGCCAGATCGGCGATGGTGACGTCCTCGGTCTCCCCCGAGCGGTGGCTCATCATGCAGCGGAAGCCGTTGCTCTGGGCCAGGGTCACCGCGTCGAGGGTCTCGGTCAGCGAGCCGATCTGGTTGACCTTGACCAGCAGCGCGTTGGCCGACCGCTCGTTGATGCCGCGCTGCAGCCGGGTGGGGTTGGTGACGAACAGGTCGTCGCCGACCAGCTGGACCCGGTCACCCAGCCGCTCGGTGATGGTCGCCCAGCCTGGCCAGTCGTCCTCGTCGAGGGGGTCCTCGATGGAGACGAGCGGGTAGTCGTCCATCAGGTCGGCGTAGTAGTCGGTCATCTCGGCGGCGGACAAGCTGGCGCCCTCGAAGGTGTAGACCCCGTCCTCGTAGAACTCGGTGGCGGCGACGTCGAGCGCGAGCGCGATGTCGCTGCCCGCCGTGTAGCCGGCCTTGTCGATGGCCTCCAGGATCAGCTCCAGGGCCGCCCGGTTGGACTCCAGGTCGGGCGCGAAGCCGCCCTCGTCACCCAGACCGGTGGCCAGTCCGCGCTCCTTGAGCACGGTCTTGAGCGCGTGGTAGACCTCAGCGCCCCAGCGCACCGCCTCGCGGAACGACCCGGCGCCGATCGGGGCGATCATGAACTCCTGGATGTCGACGTTGGAGTCGGCGTGCGAGCCACCGTTGAGGATGTTCATCATCGGCACCGGCAGCACGTGCGCGTTGGGCCCGCCCAGGTAGCGGAACAACGGCAGACCCGCGACCTCGGCAGCCGCCTTGGCAACCGCCAGCGAGACGCCGAGGATGGCGTTGGCCCCGATCTCGCCCTTGTTGTCGGTGCCGTCGATAGCCTGCATCTCGGCGTCTATCAACCGCTGCTCGCTGGCGTCGAAGCCCAGCAGCCGAGGCTCCAGGTCGTCCATGACGGCCTGCACGGCGTCCTGCACACCCTTGCCGAGGTAGCGACTCTTGTCGCCGTCGCGGCGCTCGACGGCCTCGAAGGCGCCGGTGGAGGCACCCGAGGGGACCGCAGCGCGGCCGACGGTGCCGTCGTCCAGGCCGACCTCGACCTCGACGGTCGGGTTGCCGCGCGAGTCCAAGATCTCGCGGGCGATGATGGCGTCGATGACGGCCATGGGCTCTCCTAGTGAGCGGTGTCGGACGGTCTGGTGTCGGCAGCCGCGTGACTCTTCTGGCGAGCCTAACGCTCCGGTGCGCGCACCGGGCGGACCGACCCGCGCCCGAGCGCCGACAGGCCGCGCAGCAGGCCGCGCAGGGCCGCCGCCAGGTCGACGTCGTCGTCCCGGGCGTCCAGCACCAGCTGCATGAGCTGCGCCCCGTATGCCGTGCGGTGATCTTTTCGAGCGGTGTCGACCTGGTCGCGCAGCCAGGCCCCCTGCCCGGCCCGGTCCAGGCGGGAGGCGACCTTGGCGGCGCGGGCGAGCTCCGGCATACCGGCCGGGATGCCGTCCAGCGGGTGCTCGCGTTCGGGCTTCTCGGCGGCCTTGAGCTGCTCCCAGGTCGACTCGACCGCGGCGGCGGTCGCAGCAGAGTCGGCGGTGCGGGCGAAGACGTGCGGGTGCCGGCGCACCAGCTTGCCCACCAGACCGGCCGCCACGTCATCGACGTCGAACGGGTCGTCCTCGTGCTCCTGGGCGACCCGGGCGTGGAAGAGCACCTGCAGCAGCACGTCACCGAGCTCTTCGCTCATGTGGTCGCGGTCCCCGGATTCGAGGGCCTCCACCGCCTCGTGCGCCTCCTCCACCAGGTAGGGCGTCAGCGAGGCGTGGGTCTGCTCCGCGTCCCAGGGGCACCCGTCGGGCGAGCGCAGCCGGTCCATCACCGCCACGGCGTCGAGCAGCCGGGCGCCGGGCACGTCCCAGGACCCCACCAACAGCTCCAGCTCAGGAGCGTCCTGCTCGCGCGTCACCTCGGCGGCCAGCGCGTCCGTCAGGCCCGGGTCGGCGTCACCCGAGCCCACCCAGAGGACGGTTCCGGAGGCGGCGCGCTGCAACAGGATCTGGGCCAGCTGCGGCGAACCCATCGGGCCGACCACCTGGACCTCGATGTCCGCACCGCGCAGGGCGGGCAGCAGCGGCTGGTCCTCGTCGCGGGCAAGCACGGCATCGGCCGCGCCCAGCTGCTGCCAGGCCTGCGCGCTGAGCAGCCCGGGCGCGACCCGCGGCGAGGTCACCAGCAGGATCAACCGGCCGGCGGTGCTCAGTTGCCGTCCTCCCCGGGCAGCTCGGTGGTGATCCATTCCGGCGTCGCGTCGGCCAGGCTGACCGTCTCGGGGTCCCAGGTGCCGTAGCGCGGGTTGACCTGGACGTCGAGGTCGGCGAAGAGGTCGGGCGGGGCCGAATCGCCGACCATCTGGGAGTAGACCAGCCCGTGCAGGTAGTCGGCCATCAGCCGGTTGGGTTCGGCCGGGGCACCGGGCAGCTGGGCGAGCTGGGCAAGCAGCTCGTTGTCGGTGATCTCCTGGCCCGACCCGGCCACCATCTCCTCCAGAGCCGGGGCCTTGATCAGGGTGTCCAGCACCTGCGTCGGTGTCGTGGGCTGCTGGGCCACGGCGTTGAACTGGGCGGTGACCTCCTGCAGGTCGGACGCCGCGATGGTCGTACCGTCCACGGTGGCCGCCTGCCCCGAGGACACCCCCGATCCAGCGCATCCGCTCAGCAGCACGGCAGCAGTCGCAGGAATCATCGTGGCGGCAGTCTTGGTCCATCGCTTCACGGGGCCCATCATGTCACCTGTTGCTCACCCGGTGACGCCCGCAGCCGCCGCGACCTCGTCGAGCAGGACGGCCCTGATCAGCTGCTCCGCCCACTCGAGCACCGCTCGGTCGCGCAGCGGCTTGCCGCCCACCCGCGCGGTCTTGGGTGTCGGCACCAGGATGGTGCGGGTGGCCGGCTTGATGATCGTGCCGGGGTAAAGCCGATTGAGCCGCAGCTGCTGGCTCTCCCTCAGCTCGGCCACCGGGGCGAAGCGGATGGTCTGCCCCTGGGCGCCGACGTCGCTGAGCCCCGCCTGTCGCGCGACGGTGCGCAGCCGGGCCACCTCGAGCAGGGTCTCCACGGCCTCCGGCGGTGTGCCGTAGCGGTCCACCAGCTCCTCACGGATGGCGGTGAGCTCGTCCTCGTCGCGCACCTGGGCCAGCTTGCGGTAGGCCTCCAGCCGCAGCCGCTCGCCGGGCACGTAGTCGTGCGGCAGGTGGGCATCGACCGGCAGCTCGATCTTGACCTCGACGGGTCCTTGGTCGCCTTCGCCCTTGAAGTCGGCGACGGCCTCGCCGACGAGCCGCACGTAGAGGTCGAAGCCGACGCCGGCGATGTGCCCGGACTGCTCGCCGCCGAGCAGGTTGCCGGCTCCGCGGATCTCCAGGTCCTTCATGGCCACGGCCATGCCGGCGCCGAGGTCGGTGTGCCCGGCGATGGTCTGCAGCCGGTCGACGGCCGTCTCGGTCAGCGGCTTCTCGGGTGGGTAGAGGAAGTAGGCATACGCCCGGTCGCGACCCCGGCCGACCCGGCCGCGCAGCTGGTGCAGCTGAGACAGCCCCATCTGGTCGGCGCGTTCCAGGATCAGGGTGTTGGCGTTGGAGATGTCCAGCCCGGTCTCCACGATCGTGGTGCAGACCAGCACGTCGAAGCGCCGCTCCCAGAAGTCGACGACGACCTGCTCCAGCTGGTGCTCACCCATCTGCCCGTGCGCCACCGCGACCCGCGCCTCGGGCACGAGGTCGCGGATCCGGGCGGCGGCCCGGTCGATCGAGGTGACCTTGTTGTGGATGTAGAAAACCTGGCCCTCGCGCAGCAGCTCCCGGCGGATCGCGGCGGTGATCTGCTTGTCGTCATAGCCGCCGACGAAGGTCAGCACCGGTTGCCGCTCCTCCGGCGGAGTCGCCAGGGTCGACATCTCCCGGATGCCGGTGACCGCCATCTCCAGGGTGCGCGGGATGGGGGTGGCCGACATGGCCAGCACGTCGACGTCGGTGCGCAGCGCCTTGAGCTGTTCCTTGTGCTCGACGCCGAAGCGCTGCTCCTCATCCACGATGACCAGCCCGAGGTCCTTGAACCGCACCGAGGCCGACAGCAGCCGGTGGGTGCCGATGACCAGGTCGATGGCGCCGGAGGAGATCCCCTCGATCGCCTCCTTGGCCTGCTTGTCGGACTGGAACCGGGACAGCGCCCGCACGGTCACCGGGAACTGCGCGTAGCGCTCGGTGAAGGTCTGGAAGTGCTGCTGCACCAGCAGGGTCGTCGGCACCAGCACGGCCACCTGCTTGCCGTCCTGGATGGCCTTGAACGCCGCCCGCACCGCGATCTCGGTCTTGCCGTAGCCCACGTCGCCGCAGATCAGCCGGTCCATCGGCACGGCCTTCTCCATGTCGGCCTTGACCTCGTCGATGCTGACCGCCTGGTCGGGGGTCTCGACAAACGCGAAGGCGTCCTCCAGCTCGCGCTGCCAGGGCGTGTCCGGGGCGAAGGCGTGCCCGACCGTGGCCATCCGGGCGCTGTAGAGGCGAATCAGCTCCCCGGCGATCTGCCGGACGTGCCGCTTGGCCCGCGACTTGGTCTTCTGCCAGTCCGAGCCGCCGAGCCGGTTCAGCGTCGGGGCCTCGCCGCCGACGTACTTGGTGATCTGGTCCAGCTGGTCGGTCGGCACGAACAGCCGGTCCCCCGGCTGCCCCCGCTTGGAGGCGGCGTACTCCAGCACCAGGTATTCCCGGGTGGCACCCTGCACGGTGCGCTGGGCCATCTCCACGAACCGGCCCACCCCGTGCTGCTCGTGCACCACCAGGTCACGGGGACGCAGCTGCAGCGGGTCGACCTGCCCGCGCCGGCGCGACGGCATACGCCGCATGTCCTTGGTCGAGCCCCCGCTGCCGGGCTGACCGGTCAGGTCGGTCTCGCTGACCAGCACCAGCCCGGCGCCGGGCAGGTCGACCCCACGGCCCAGACAGGCGGTGGTGACGTGCACGACGTCGGGACCGACGTCGCTCAGCGGGGCGTCGACCCGGTGCGGCACGCCGTGCTCGCCGAGAACCTCGGCGACCCGACGGGCCATGCCCGCTCCCTCCAGCGCCACCACGACCCGGCGCCCGGCTCCGAGCCAGCCGCGCAGATCGGTCACGATGGCGTCGACGTCGCCGCGGTAGGCGGGCATGGAGCTGGACTCGACCTGGATCTGGGCCGGCTGCCCGTCGTCGGCCGGCGCGGTCAGCTCGGCGTCCTGCGCGAACGGGGTGATGCTCCACCAGGCCCGCCCGGTGTCCAGGGTGTGCTCGCGCACCTCACCGAGAGGCAGGTAGGACGCGGTGCCCAGCACGTCCTGCAGGTCCACCGGCACCGCGTTGCCGGCGGCGGCGTTGGCCCAGTTGGCCCCCAGGAACTCTGCACTGGTTGCCACCAGGTCGTGGGCCCCGGTCCACACCCGCTCCGGGTCGAGCACGACCAGCCGGGAGGCATCGGGCAGGGCGTCGACCAGGGTCTCCATGCCGTCGACCAGCGCCGGCGCGAGGGACTCCATCCCCTCCACCGCGATCCCTTCGGCGACCTTGGCGCACATCTCGGCGACGCCGGGCAGCTGCTCGCCCAGCTCCTTGGCCCGGGCCCGGACGGCGTCGGTCAGCAGCACCTCCCGGCACGGCGGCGCCCAGACCCCTTGCGGCGCGATCTCCAGGGAACGCTGGTCGGCGACCTTGAACCAACGCACCTCCTCGACTGTGTCGCCCCAGAACTCCACCCGCAGCGGGTGCTCCTCGGTCGGCGGGAAGACGTCCAGGATGCCGCCGCGCACCGCGAACTCGCCCCGCCGCTCGACCAGGTCGGTGCGGGTGTATGCGGCCGCGGCCAGAGCCTCGACGACGTCCTCCAGGGCGTGCTCCTGGCCCGGTCGCAGGCTCACCGGGGCCAGCTCGCCCAGCCCGCGCACGATCGGCTGCACCAGGGCGCGCACCGAGGCCACCACCACCCGGACCGGTCCGTAGGCGGGCACGTCGGGGTCGGGGTGGGCCAGCCGCCGCAGCACCGCGAGACGGCGGCCGACCGTGTCACTGCGCGGGCTCAGTCGCTCGTGCGGCAGCGTCTCCCAGCTGGGGAAGGTCACCACCGAGTCGCCGGGCAGGTAGTCCCCGAGCCCCCGGGCCAGGTCGTCGGCCTCGCGACCGGTGGCGGTGACCGCCAGCACCGTCGAGGTTCGCGCGAGCAGGGCGACCAGCGGCGCGTGGGTGCCCGGCTCGGCGGCGACGTCGGCGGTCGGCCGGCGCGCCTCGGCGGCCGCAGCCACGGCGCGGACGCCCGGATCGGTGCTGATCTGCTCCAGGGCGGCAGCGAGCGGCATAAGATCCTTCACGAGGTGAGAGGCAACGACACGGCACCCCGGAGGTGGGAACCGATCAGGGGATGCGATAAGTCTAAGGGGCGGCCCGCGCACCAGCGCGGCCTGATGAGGAGGACCGTGGACGTGCACCGCATCGAGGCTCTCGGCGTCACCCGGCTCGCGGCCCGGCGACTCGTGGCCGGCGTCGTCCTGGGGCTGGTCGTCGCGCTGCCGCTCGCCGGGCCGGTCGCGCTGCTGTCGGCGGGGTATGCCGAGGAGCCGCTCGACCTGCCGGACCAGGTCTACGACCCGGGTGGTGTGCTGGAGGGCGGCACCGATGAGGTGCAGGCGGCGATCGACGAGCTGCGCGACGACGCCGGTCTGCAGCTGTTCGTGGTCTACGTCGACACGTTCGAGGGCGCCGGAGACAACAGCGGCTCGGAGTGGGCGCAGGCCACCTATGATGCGTCCGGCATGGGCGGCGACGACGTGGTGCTGGCCGTGGCCGTCGAGGACCGCAAGTACGGCTCGGCCGCCGAATCGGGCGGCCCGCTGACCCCCGAGCTGGTCAGCGCGGTCGAGACCGACTACATCGAGCCCTCCCTGGGGCAGAGCGACTGGGTCGGGGCGGCGCAAGGAGCCGCGGAGGGTTACACCGCGGCGGTCCAGGGCGACCTGGACACCGGCGGCGGGTCCGGCGGGGGCAGCTCGGGCGACGACACGGCATACCCCGGCGGTGCGGGTGGGCCCGGCACGGCCTTCGGCATCCCGTGGATGGTGCTCGCCCCCGTGGTGGCGATCGTCGGGGTCGGGCTGCTCAGCAGGCTGGGCAACAAGTCGGCGCGGCGGGGATCAGCGGAGGGTCGGGCAGCCGGTCCCGAGCCGGCGGCGGCCCAGGGCGTGCCGACACAGGAGTTGCAGCGGCAGGCTGCGGAGGGCCTGGTCGGGTTGGACAACGCGATCCGCTCCGCGCAGGAGGAGCTGGCCTTCGCCGAGGCGCAGTTCGGCCAGCAGCGGACACAACAGTTCCGCGAGGCCCTGGGCTCGGCGCGAGCGCAGGCACAGGAGGCCTTCCGGATCCGGCAGGAGCTCGACGACACCGACCGTGAGCCGGAGCCGGTCGAGCGGACGATGCTCGGGCAGATCATCGAGCTGTCCACCGGCGCCGGTCAGGCGCTGCGGGCGCGGACCCAGGAGTTCAACGAGCTGCGCTCGCTGCAGGATCGGGTGCCGGAGTTCCTCACCGACCTGGAGCAACGGGCCGGCGAGGTGCGCGAGCGGCTGCCGGTGGCCGACCAGGAGATCAAGGGACTGCAGGCCCGCTACCCGACCCGCGCCCTGGGCACCGTGCGTCGGCACCGCGAGCAGGCCGAGTCGCTGCTCGACAGCGTCGACGGGTTCGTCGACGCCGGACGGCAGGCGGTCTCGAGTGACGACCGCAGCTCCGGGGTGGCCGCGGGACGGGCCGCCGAGGAGGCCCTAGGGCAAGCCGTGCGGCTGCTGGACCAGATCGCCGGGGCGAGTGACGACCTGGCCAACTCGCGGGAGGCGCTGGCGGCGGCGATCCGCTCCATCACCGCCGACCTGCAGGACGCCGCGCGGCTGGCGCCCCGGGACCCCACCGTCCGCCAGGCGGTGCAGCAGGCACAGGATGCCGTCAGCCAGGGCCAACGGGCTGACTCCGACGGCGACCCCCTCGCCGCGCTGGCCGCACTGGACTCGGCCGAGCACGACCTCGACACGGTGCTGGCGCCGATGCGCGAAGCCGACGAGCACACCGACAAGATGCGCCGCAGCTTCGAGGACCGGGTGGCCCGCGTGGGTGCCCGACTGCGCAGCATCGACGAGACCATCGCCACCCGGCGCGGCGCCGTCGAGCGCGGTGCCCGCACGCGCATCTCCGAGGCACTGCGTCTCTTCGACCAGGCCCAGAGTGTCGCGGGTGAGGACGTGACCCGGGCGGCCTCGCTGCTCAACCGCGCCGAGCAGCTCGGTGAGCGGGCGCTGTCCGAGGCCGACCAGGACGTCGACCGCTGGGACGAGCCCGGCATCGGCGGAGGGAGGGGGATGGGCGGTCGGCGTGGACGCTCGCACGGCATCGACATCGGCTCGCTGGTGCTCGGCGGCATCCTCAGCGGCGGCTTCGGCGGAGGCGGTCACCGGCATTCCGGCGGCTGGGGCGGGGGCTTCGGCGGTGGCGGGGGCAGCTTCGGAGGCGGCGGCAGCTTCGGCGGTGGCGGGGGCAGCTTCGGCGGCGGTGGGAGATTCTGAGCAGCCAAGACGGCCCGTGTGACCGACCCGAGACCATTCCGCATCCGCGGCGTGATCCCTATCGAAAGGAAGACCCGACATGACGCAGAAGCAGACGATCCTCGGCCGGATCAGCCAGTTGACCCGCGCCAACGTCAACGCCCTGATCGACCGCGCCGAGGACCCCGAGAAGATGCTGGACCAGCTGGTGCGCGACTACACCAACTCGATCGCCGAGGCCGAGGAGGCCGTGGCCCAGACCATCGCCAACGTGCGGATGGCCGAGGCCGACCTGCGCTCGGATGAGGAGGCTGCCGCCGAGTGGGGTCGCAAGGCCTCGGCCGCCGTCAAGAAGGGCGACGAGATGCGCGAGGCCGGCGACACGGCGGGCGCCGAGAAGTTCGACAACCTGGCCAAGCTGGCCCTGGGGCGGCAGATCCAGCACGAGAACGAGGCCAACGAGGCCCGCCCGGCCATCGAGCAGCAGAACGGCACCGTCGAGCAGCTCAAGGCAGGGCTGGTCTCGATGAAAGGCAAACTGCAGGAGCTGAAGTCCCGGCGCAGCACCCTGGTCGCCCGAGCCCGCACCGCCGAGGCGCAGACCAAGGTGCAGGACGCCATCGGCTCGATCGACGTGATGGACCCCACCAGTGAGCTGTCCCGCTTCGAGGACCGGGTCAAGCGCCAGGAGGCCATGGTCCAGGGGCGCGCCGAAGCGCAGTCGACCAGCCTGGAGGACCAGTTCGCCGAGCTGGAGGACCACTCCCAGGACACCGAGGTCGAGGCCCGGCTGGCAGCGCTGCGCCACCAGTCCTGAGTCACCAGTCCTGAGTCACCAGTCCTGAGTCACCCCCGGCCAGATCGTGCAAGGGTAAGACCCGGCCAAAAAAAGCCCCCCAGCGAGGCGCCCCCAGCGAGGGGGAGGACT
>NZ_JBPCKQ010000061.1:0-9449 GCF_051004135.1 Ornithinimicrobium sp. | reverse complement strand
GACCAGCCGGTAGTCGCGGATGCGCGCCGGGCGAAGCGCACAGTGCTGCGCCAAATGGTCGGGGGGAAAAAGCACCAACCGGTGTGCGCGCGGGCGCGCCCTGCGCAGGGCACAGTGGCGCGCATATCGGCCGGTGGCGCCGTGAAAGGTCGACGGGGCGGATCGGGCGGATCGGGTCGAGCAGCTCAGACGGTGGGGCGCAGCAGGTGCGGGGTGCCGCGCACGGAGACCCAGGCGATCAGCGCGCCCAGCAACGACAGCAGCACTAGGGCGACGAGGACCGGCCAGGCCAGGCCGATGACGCCACCCGTCCCGTCGGGGCGGTGGCGCAGCGCATCACCGGCATGGGTTTCGCGCTGGTCGCCGCGCCCTCCCTGATTCTGGTGGTCGGTGGCTTCGCCGGCGTCCTCGTGGTGAATGTCTGTGCCGCACTGACCAGCGCCGCAATCCTGACCCGGCTCTGGCGGGAGGTCGACTGGGCTCGCTGGCGCGTCCTGGTGGCCGGGGCGCTCATCGGCATCCTTTCCCGGGGCGTGGCTGGTCTCGGGCGCGGTCAGCGGGCTGATGAGCGTGACTGCGGGCGTGGGCGGTCCTGCGGTCAGCACGTATGCCGTCGCCACCGGCTGGCAGCAGCGTGCCTTCGCGGCCACGATGCAGCCCTATGCCCTGACCATCGGACTCCTCTCCGTCTCGGCCAAGCTGGCCTTGAACCCCACTGCATCTCCCTTGTCCGCGGTGGCCTGGGGCGGGGTTCTGCTCACCTGCGCCGTCGGGGTGGTCGTCGGTGAGCGCCTCCAGAGCAGGATCAGTCAGGTGACGGCGCGGCGTCTGCTGATTGCCCTTGCTCTGGCCGGCGCTTGCGCTGCGATCGGCCGTGGACTCTGGACGATTCTCCAGGGGTGAGCGACGTCTCGATGGCCCATTGGATCAACGGGGGTCTCTGCAGAACCGCAACGGGATCAGGTCGGGACGTTCGCTGAGCCGACCGCCCGCCGACCGAGGCGCCGGGAGATCTCGGCGGCGCATGCCTGGACCGCTCCGATGAGCTCCGGAGCGGGGTCGTGGCCGGCGCTTCCGATCGGGGACGTGACGGCGACCCCGGCGACCGGGTGGTCGGTGTGGCCCAGCACAGCAGCGGCAATCGAGGCCAGGCCGGGCGTCACGAAGCCGACCTCCTCGGCATACCCGCGGGTGCGGGTGCGGGTCAGCAGCGGTCGCAGGGTGGACAGCGACGTGGGCCCGGTGCCGTGGCGTTGCACGAAGGTGTCGGTCGAGGGGAAGAGCGCGCGCACCTGAGCGGCAGGAAGCGCCGCCAGGATCGCCAGGCCACTCGCGGTCAACGAGGCGGGCAGCCGCACCCCGACGTCGCTGACCAGCGAGGGCCGTCCGGCCACCCGCTCCTCGATGACGTAGAGCACATCGTGGCCGTGCAGGACCGCGAGGTGCGAGTTGTGCCCGGTGCGGTCGGCCAGCTGGGTCAGCAGGGGGCGCGCGATCCGCTGCAACGGTCCCTGCCGCGAGTAGGTCGAGCCGAGCTCGAACACGGCCACCCCCAGGCCGTAGCGCCGTTCCTCCGGCAGGTGCACCACGAAGCCCCGGTCGACCAGGACGGACAGCAGCCGGTATGTCGTGGAGCGCGGCAGCCCGAGCTCGCGGGCAATCGTGCCCGCCGGCAGGGGGGCGGCGTGCCGGCTGAGCAGGGTGAGCACGTCCAGGACGTGCGCTGCGGCCGGTGCGGGTGATGCGTCCGTGGGGCCTCCTCGTGCCACGGTCACTGTCCCACATGTGAGACAGCTATGGCGCGTGCGGCGGCAGGCCATTGCAGGACTGCCCGCTAAGGTTCACGATCTGCTGAGCGACCGGATTCTGACGTTCCTTCGTCGAGCGGATCAGCACCACCTCGGGCCTGTTCACGACGATGACGTCGCCCAGGCCCTGGAAGGGCCGATCCATCGGACCGGACGGAGCATCGACGAGGCTGCGCTCCAGCTGGCCGTCGAGGGCCCGCGTGGCTACCCCTTCCTCATCCAGCTGGTCGGCCACTGGGTCTACGGGGCCGCGCCGGATGGGCCCGTCATCTCCGCAGCGCAGGCAGGCCTTGGGGTCGCTGCGGCCCGGCGGCGCATCGGCGAGCTCGTCCACCAGCCCTCGCTGATGGAGCTCTCCGCGATCGATCGCACCTTCCTGGCCGCGATGGCCCAGGACGACGGTCCGTCCAACATGTCGGAGCTGACCGCGCGGCTTCAGGTCTCGCCCGACTACGCGTCGCAGTACCGCCTGCGTCTCATCGCCGCCGGAATGATCGGGGCGCCGACGCGTGGCAGCGTCGACTTCGCCCTGCCCTACCTGCGGGAGTACTTGCGCGGGACCATGCCACGACGCTCGGGATCTGAAGCAACGAGGTCGCGCTGGTGCCCCTGCCCCCGGGGGGCGGACGCCTCGAGCGCCGCGCCCAGCGTCATACGGAACGTGCGTGATAGCGCGACTTTCGTATGACGCTGACGTTCCGGCGCCGAGCGACGGTGTCTCATATACGAGACGCAATACCTGGGCAGACTCTGGCGACGGCCGTCGGATCTCGGTGCAATGGATGGCATGGAGAGGATTGACACCGCAGCCACCCATACGATCTCCGACACCACGGTCACGGTGGGCACGCTTGCGGTCACGAGCAACGAGCTCGTCGCCGTGGCGCGGCACGGCGCAGCGGTCCAGATCTCGGGCGACGCACGGGAGGCGATCGCCGCGAGCCGTGGGGTCATCGAGCGACTCGCCGACGACCCTCAGCCGCACTACGGCATCTCCACCGGCTTCGGCGCGCTGGCCACCACCCACATCCCGCTCGCTCAGCGGGCCCAGCTGCAGCGCAGCCTGGTCCGCTCGCACGCCGCCGGGTCCGGACCCGAGGTCGAGCGCGAGGTCGTCCGGGCCACCATGCTGCTGCGGCTGTCCACCCTGGCCACCGGGCGCACCGGGGTGCGGGTCGAGACCGCGCAGGCGTATGCCGACCTGCTCACCGCGGGCGTCACCCCTGTGGTCCACGAGTACGGCTCGCTGGGCTGCTCCGGTGACCTGGCGCCGCTCGCCCACTGCGCGCTGGCGGTGATGGGGGAGGGGCAGGTCCGGGACGCCCAAGGCGAGCTGCGCCCCGCCGCCGAGGTCCTCGCCGAGGCCGGACTGCACCCGGTGCAGCTGGCCGACAAGGAGGGGCTGGCCGTGATCAACGGCACCGACGGCATGCTCGGGCAGCTCGTGCTGGCGCTGCATGACCTCGACCAGCTGCTGGTCACTGCCGACATCGCCGCCGCGATGAGCGTGGAGGGCCAGCTCGGCACCGACGACGTCTTCGCGGCCGACCTGCAGGCGCTGCGCCCGCACCCCGGCCAAGCCGTCTCGGCCGCCAACCTGCGGGTACTGATGGCCGACTCGGCGATCCGGGAGAGCCATCGCACCCCCGCCTGCACGCGAGTGCAGGATGCCTACTCGCTGCGCTGCAGCCCCTCGGTGCACGGCGCCGCCCGGGACACCGCCCAGCACGCCCGTGCCGTCGCCGGACGCGAGCTGGCGGCCGCCATCGACAACCCGGTCGTCACTCTCGACGGTCGGGTGGAGTCCAACGGCAACTTCCACGGCGCCCCGGTCGGCTACGCCCTGGACTTCCTGGCCATCGTCGTCGCCGACCTCGCGAGCATCTCCGAGCGGCGCACCGACCGGTTCCTCGACGTGGCCCGCAACCACGGGCTGCCCGCCTTCCTGGCGCACGACCCCGGCGTCGACTCCGGCCACATGATCGCGCAGTACACCCAGGCCGGGATCGTCTCCGAGCTCAAGCGGCTGGCCGCACCGGCCCGCGTCGACTCCATCCCGTCCTCGGCGATGCAGGAGGACCACGTCGCGATGGGCTGGTCTGCCGCGCGCAAGCTGCGCCGGTCCCTGGACGGGCTGACCCGGGTGCTGGCCGTCGAGGTGCTGACCGCGGCCCGGGCCCTGGACCTGCGGGCACCGCTGCGTCCCGCCCCGGCCACGACCGCGGTGGTCGCGGCCCTGCGCGCGGCCGGCATCGCCGGACCCGGCCCCGACCGGCACCTGTCCCCGGAGATCGAGACGGCCGTCGACCTGGTCCGCACCGGCGGTGTCCGTCATGCCGCCGAGCAGGTCACGGGACCGCTCGCATGATGCAGCAGCCCGCGTATGCCGTGAGCCGACCCGCTCCGCACCCCTCAGGGTCGGTCGGGCCCTACCGAACCGAGGACGTGTGGCCGACCGGCCAGCCATCCGGCCAGCGCCTGCGGGATCGACAGCGCAACCAGCAGCCCGAGGGGTGCGCTCCAGCCCCCGGCCAGCTCGTGGACCACGCCCACCGCGAACGGTCCCACCGTGGCCGCGATCAGATAGCCCAGCCCCTGCGCCATGGTGGACAAGGCCGCGGTGTCGGCCGGCCGGGCCGTGCGCAGAACCACCAGGGTCAACGCCAGCGGGAAGTTGCCGCCCAAGCCGGCCCCGATCAGCACTGCCCACAGCGCCGGGAGGACGGCCGGGGCCAGGAGCACGCCGACGAACCCGGCCGTCGTGAACAGGGTCAGCACGACGGGAAACACTCGCTGGTCGCGGCACCGGGCCGCCCACGCAGGCACGGTCAACGCCATCGGGATCCCGGTCGCGGTGGCCAAGGCCAGGAGCAGCCCGGCATCGGCCGCGGAGATGCCGGCGGAGCGGTAGATCAGCGGCAGCCAGGCCAGCACGGCGTAGAAGCCCGCCGACTGCAGCCCCATGAAGACGGTCACCTGCCAGGCCAGGGGTTGACCGAGCAACGATCGCACGCCTCCCGGTCGGTCCAGGGTGGACACCCGACCGGCGGTCGAGCCCCGCAGCCGGGGCGCCCAGACGAGCAGACCCAGCACGGCGGGGACCGCCCAGATCCCCAGGCCGCCTCGCCAGCCGTATGCCGTGCTGACCGGCACCACGGTCGCGGCCCCGATCGCAGCGGAGCCGGTGAGGCAGGTCGTGTAGACCCCCGTCATCACGCCCGGATGTCGCGGCGCGTCGCGTTTGACCAGGGTGGGGAGCAGCACGTTGCCCACCGCGATCGCGCCGGCCGCCAGCACCGTGCCGGCGAACAGCGTGGCCGCCGAGGGTCCGCTGCGCAGCAGCAGCCCCGCCGACAGCAAGGCCAGCGCGCTCACCGCTGCGCCGTTCAGCCCGACCCGGTGGACCAGCCACGGGGTGAGCACCCCGAACACGCCGAAGCACACCACCGGTGCTGCGGTGAGCACCGAGACTGCCAGCACCGACAGAGCCAGGTCGTCGGTCACCAGGTCCAGCACCGGCCCGACGGCGGCGATCGGACCTCGCAGGTTGATGGCCAGCAACACGATGCCCAGCACGATCAGGCTGCGGCGACGCCACCGCGGGTGCACTCCGCCCTGGACCATGCTGCGCTCCACACCTTCCCGGATCGTCGGACCGATGGTCCGCCGACTTCTCGACCTCTGACCCTAGGCCCATCCCGCCTCCGTCCCTGTCCGCCCACCGGCCGGCGACCGCATACCTGCCGATGACCGCATACCCGAAGGAGAAGATCACCATGGAAGGCGCCCGACCTGTCCGCGCACCTCGAGGAACTGCCCGCACAGCCCTTTCTTGGGCCACCGAGGCCCCGATGCGGATGCTGATGAACAACCTGGACCCCGAGGTGGCCGAGCGCCCCGACGACCTGGTCGTCTACGGCGGCACCGGGCGCGCCGCCCGCGACTGGCGCTCCTTCGACGCGATGGTGCGCACGCTGCGCGGCCTGCGCGAGGACGAGACCATGCTGGTCCAGTCCGGGCGTCCCGTCGGCGTGATGCAGACCCACGAGTGGGCGCCCCGCGTGCTGATCGCCAACTCCAACCTGGTCGGCGACTGGTCGACCTGGCCGGAGTTCCGCCGGCTCGAGCAGCTCGGGCTGACCATGTATGGCCAGATGACGGCCGGGTCGTGGATCTACATCGGCACCCAGGGCATCCTGCAGGGCACCTACGAGACCTTCGCTGCGGTCGCCGCGAAGATCGCCGCCCGAGAGGGCGGGCAAGGGGGTGGTGCCGGGTCGCTGGCCGGCACGCTGACCCTCACCGGAGGGTGTGGCGGGATGGGCGGCGCACAACCCCTCGCCGTCACCCTCAACGGCGGGGTGTGCCTGATCGTCGACGTCGACGAGGCTCGGTTGCGACGGCGGGTCAAGAGCCGCTACCTCGACGAGGTCGCCGACTCCCTCGACGCCGGGGTCGAGCGGGCGCTGGCCGCCAAAGGGGCCCGTGAGGCGGTCTCGATCGGCGTGGTCGGCAACGCCGCCGAGGTCTTCGCCGAGCTGCTGCGCCGTGGGGTGGACATCGACATCGTCACCGACCAGACCTCCGCGCACGATCCGTTGTCCTACCTGCCCACCGGCATCGACCTGCGCGACTGGCACGACTACGCGGACAAGAAGCCGGAGGAGTTCACCGACCGGGCGCAGGAGTCGATGGCCCGGCACGTCGAGGCGATGGTCGGCTTCATGGATGCCGGCGCGGAGGTCTTCGACTACGGCAACAGCATCCGCGACGAGGCACGGCAGGGCGGGTTCGACCGGGCCTT
This sequence comes from Ornithinimicrobium sp., assembly GCF_051004135.1. Classification (GTDB taxonomy): domain Bacteria; phylum Actinomycetota; class Actinomycetes; order Actinomycetales; family Dermatophilaceae; genus Ornithinicoccus. The sequence continues at coordinate 2,837 of NZ_JBPCKQ010000061.1, read as the reverse complement.
TGACTTCCCCGGGTTCGTCCCGGCATACATCCGGCCGCTGTTCTGCGAGGGCAAGGGCCCGTTCCGGTGGGCGGCGCTGTCCGGCAACCCCAAGGACATCGCGGCGACCGACCGGGCCGTGCTTGACCTGTTCCCGGACAACGACCATCTGCAGAAGTGGATCCGCGGCGCGCAGGACCGGGTGGCCTTCGAGGGCCTGCCCGCCCGGATCTGCTGGCTCGGCTACGGCGAGCGGGACAAGGCCGGTGTCCGGTTCAACGACATGGTGGCCTCCGGTGAGGTCGAGGCGCCCATCGTGATCGGCCGCGACCACCGCGACTGCGGGTCGGTGGCCAGCCCCTACCGGGAGACCGAGGCGATGGCCGACGGCTCCGACGCGATCGCGGACTGGCCGCTGCTCAACGCGATGGTCAACACCGCCTCCGGCGCGTCCTGGGTCTCCATCCACCACGGTGGCGGGGTCGGCATCGGCCGCTCCCTGCACGCCGGCCAGGTGTCCGTCGCCGATGGCACCGACCTGGCCCGCCACAAGCTGGAGCGGGTCCTCACCAACGACCCCGGCATGGGCGTGATCCGGCACGTCGACGCGGGCTACGACCGGGCCGACGAGGTCGCCGCCGACCGCGGCGTCCGCATACCGATGCAGTCCGATGCCAAGGAGGAGTGAGATGTCCCAGGACACCGCCCAGACGGACCTCCGCACCGACGCGGATGCCCCCATGTGGAAGTTCTTCGTCTACAGCGCCATCGGCGCCTTCATGTTCTTCGTGCCGGTCACCATCGGCGAGAAGGACACCATCCTGCTGGACCACCTTGTCACCTGGGTGCGCGACGCCGTGCCCGCAGTGCTGCCGTGGTACGCCCTGGCGCTGATCGCCGCCGGCGCGGCATACCCGTTCGTGACCGGGACGTGGCGGCGTTCGAGCACCGACCTGGTCTTCTCGGTGGCCAAGGTCCTCGGCCTTGTGGTGGGGCTGATGATGGTCTTCGAGGTCGGCCCGGCCTGGCTGTTCGAGCCCGGCATGGGTCCGTTCCTGTTCGACACCCTGGTGATCGCGGTGGGCCTGCTGGTGCCGATCGGGGCGGTCTTCCTGGCCCTGCTCGTCGGCTACGGGCTGATGGAGTTCATCGGGGTGCTGATGCAGCCGGTCATGCGACCGCTGTTCCGCACGCCCGGCCGCTCCGCGATCGACGCGGTCGCCTCCTTCGTGGGCAGCTACTCCCTGGCGCTGCTGATCACCAACCGGGTCTACCTGCAGGGCAAATATTCCCAGCGCGAGGCGCTGATCATCGGCACCGGGTTCTCCACCGTGTCGGCCACATTCATGGTGGTGGTTGCCAAGACCCTGGGGCTGATGGAGCAGTGGACCCTGTTCTTCTGGAGCACCTTGCTGATCACCTTCGCGGTCACCGCGATCACCGTGTGGATCTGGCCGCTGGGCGCGACCAGCACCGACTACGCCCCCGGGGTCGAGCCGGCTCCGGAGGAGGAGGCCAAGGGTCGCCGGGTGCAGGCCGCCTGGCAGGCCGCGCGGGTTGCCGTGGCTCAGGCGCCGGGGGTCTGGCGCAACATCGCGGTCAACCTGCGCGACGGGTTGGTCATGGCGATGGCGATTTTGCCCTCGATCCTGTCGATCGGGCTGCTGGGGCTGGTGCTCGCGGAGTACACCCCGGTCTTCGACTGGCTGGGCTACCTGTTCTATCCGGTGACCTGGGCGATGCAGCTGCCCGAGCCGCTGCTGGCCGCCAAGGCCGCGGCGCTGGGCATCTCCGAGATGTTCCTGCCTGCCCTGCTGGTGGCCGAGGCCGCCATGCCGGTCAAGTACGTCATCGGCGTCGTGTCGGTCTCCCAGATCATCTTCTTCTCCGCGCTGGTGCCGAGCCTGGCCGCCACCGAGATCCCGTTGTCGATCCCGAAGCTGCTGGTGATCTGGGCCGAGCGGGTGCTGCTGTCGCTGGTCCTGGCCATCCCCGTCGGGTTGGTGTTCTTCGGATGAGCGCCCACGGGATGACAAGGGGATGGACGCCGTGACGACATCACATACGTCATACTCAGCGTATGACCGATCTGACCACCATCAAGCTGTCCCGCGAGACCCGGGACCGGCTGAAGGCGCGGGCAGGGGCCGAGGCGCTGTCCCTGGGGGACTACCTGGAGCTGCTCGCGACGCGCGCCGAGCGGGAGGCCCGCTGGGCGGCCCTGCGCCAGGCCGTGCGGGCCACGCCCCTGGAGCTGATGGAGTCCTACCGAGCCGAGACGGCACAGTGGGAGCAGACCGAGCAGGCCGACGGCGACCGTGGCTGGTGAGCACTTGGCCCCTGGTGCGGTCGCCTGGTCCTACCTGGAGCCGGTGCGAGGGCGGGAGCAGGGTGGGCGCCGGCCCGTGGTCGTCGTGGCGACTCAGGCCTACCTCGACGTCGTGGACGCCCTGGCCATCGTGGTCCCGGTCACCCGCACGGACCGAGGATGGCCCAACCACCCCGTGCTCACCGGCGTCGAAGGGCTCGAGCAATGCTTCGCGATGACCGAGCAGCCCCGCACCCTCTCACGCGAGCGGCTCGGCCCGGTGATCGGAGTCGTGTCCCCGGAGTGCCTGCAGGAGATCCGGCTGTGGCTGGGCGAGTTCATCGTGGCCTGAACGGAGCCACGCAGACGACGATGCTGCCTTGTGTCCTCAATGCTGCACTGCAGCGCAGCATTGGAGACAATCGACAGCACCCGAGGCCGACGAAGTGGGTGCCGTGAGCGGGATCTCGAGTTTCGACGCGATGTGGACGGACCTGGAGTCTGTTGGCCGAGTGGCGTCCGGAGGCTATCGGCGGTTCGCCTGGACCCG
>NZ_JBPCKQ010000060.1:0-17558 GCF_051004135.1 Ornithinimicrobium sp. | reverse complement strand
GCCCTCCCGTCGGCGGGTATGCAGTGGCTCGACCTCGGCGTCGGCGCGCACCAGCGCGCGCTGCCGGTCCAGCACTGCCCGCAGGAGACCGAGGACGAGTCGATGCTCCTCACGCTCGGCTTCGCGGGTCGGCAGGCTGCGCGGAGTCATGGCGGTCAGGAGGGTGTGCGTGAGCTCGTCGACGGTGGCGACGCAGCCGACCTCGTTGAGGCGCTCCTGGACGACGTGCTCGAGAAGGATCAGCAGGTTGAGCGTGCGATGGTGGTCGGCCCAGCCATCCTGGAGTGCGCTGAGCAGCTGGGTGGCTCTGGCCGCCCCGACGGGGGTGATCAGGTGTGCCCCGAGCTGAGCCTGAGTCGCGAAGGCGTCCAGCTCGGTGCCCACCCCGAACAGCAGCCGTGCTGTCTCCCGTCGCGACTGCGAGCGGCCCTTGCCGGTGTGCGCCATCAGCAGCTCCGCGGCGTCCTGGGGGGAGGGCAGGGACGAGCCGGTGTTGGCCGGGGACGACTCGCGGACCGCGTCGGCGAACCGTGTGCGCCACTCCTTGGCGCGGCCCTTGACCTCCTTGCGGGTGACGTCGGCGGCCCCGGAGAACTGGTTGAGCCGCACGGCATCGAGCGCCACGAGGTCGCCGACAGTCTCCACGTGGAGGGGCTCGACAGCAGACAGGGCCCTGGCTGACAGCCCGGCCTTGCCCAGTGGGGTGTCCAGCCGGGCCGCGGCGGCGAGCTCGTCGGCGTTGTCCGGGACGGTGGTGACCGAGGGGGGGAACGCCGACTCCCACTCGCGCAGCATCTCGGTCGCGGTGTGGTGGCGCTGCTCGGCGTCACGGGCCAGGGCCTTGGTGAAGAACGCCACCATCGCCTTCGCGATGCTGGGGTCGAAGGCGGAGCGGGGGACGGTGGCCTCGGCGGTGATGGAGCCGGGGTGGGCGTCGCCCTCGCCGTAGGTGGGGGTGGTCCCGGTCGCCATCTCGAAGAGGACCACAGATGCGGCATACCTCTCGGCGGGGGAGTCGTAACGTGGGCGGGTCTCGGTGGCCAGGAAGGGGTCGAGGTAGGGCGGGGTGCCGGCCTCGGTGGCCGACGCGGCGGCCCGTGTCAGGGAGAAGTCGAACAGGACAAGGTGCTTGGCGCGGTCCCCCTTGCTGGTGCGCACACCGAGGTTGGCCGGCTTGATGTCGCGATGGTCGACGCCGGTCTTGTCGAGCGCGGCCAGCGCCTCCAGCAGGTCGGTGCCGTAGCGCTGGAGCAGGTCGAGCGACATACGGGTCCGCTCGCGCAGCACCTCAGCGAGCGTCTGGGTGCCGGCGACCTCCAGCAGGAGCGCTTGGCGCCCACTGAGGGCGATCGGGCCGTCGAGGAGGCGGACCAGCCGGGGGCTGTTGAGTCGTCGCAGCACCTCTGCCTCGTCGGTGAGGCGGCGCGCGGCGTTGTCGTCGAGGGCGACCTTGAGGACTCGCTCCGGCTCCCCTGAGGCCGACAGGTCCGTGACGAGGAGACCGACCGCGGTGGAGCCTTGGCCGAGGCGACGCTCGAGACGGTACCGACCGTCCAGGATCGCTCCGGGGCGCGCTTCGAGCGGGTCGAGGTCGGGCTCGGTGGAGGTGTGCGGTGTCCGCTCGGCGTCGGCCAGCTGCTCGAGGAACGTGGCGAGGTCGGCGGTGCGCTCGCTGGGGGAGGGCTTGGTGGCGCCCAGGACCAGGGCGCGCAGCGGCTCGGATGCCGCGGGCAGCTCGGGGCTGATGTCCAGGCCGCCCTGCTCGCGGAGCCGATCGCGCAGTGCGGCGCCCCCGGCGGCCGGCGCCTCACCGGTGAGCACGTAGAAGGCGAGGGCGCCGACACCGAAGACGTCGAGCCGGAAGCGGTCGGTCGAGCTGGTCTGCCAGACGTCCTCCGGTGCGCGGTATGCCGCGTAGGTGGCCTGCTCGGTGGATGCCAGCTCGATCTCGCCGGAGCGGTGCAGGGCGGTGACCCCGTCGGCGGGGAGGTCGGTGGGGGGTGCCGGTCCGGCGACGCCTGCGCTGTGCCAGTCACCGACGAGCACCTTGATCGAGTCGTCGCTGTGCGAGCGGACCCAGATGGCCTCGGGGGTGAGGTCGCGGTGGGCGACGGCGCTGCCGTGGGCGTAGTGGACCGCCTCGGCGATCTGCCGGATGAGGTTGAGCTGGGTGTCTAGGGACAGACCTTGAGGCTGCTCGGCCAGCCAGAGGTCGAGGCGTTGCAGTGACTTCTCGAGCGGGTAGACCAGGCCGGTGCCCAGGTCCGAGTCGACGATGTCGACGGGGCGTAGCAGTCCGTCGTGGACAAGCCTGCTCATGGTGCCGAACTCGTGCTGGGCGAGGCGGCGCAGCTCGCGGGTGGTGGCCTCGGTCGCGCCAGGTGGGGGCACCCGGAAGCGGATCCGGGCGTGCTGGGTCGGGTCCACCTGGTGGTTCGCCCGCCAGTCTTGCCACCCTGTCCCCTCGTTGAGCGGCGCCTCCTCGATAACCCACGACCCGGCCGTGCGCTCGCGGCGGGCTACCAAGCCGAGTCGCTTCATCAGCTCGGGGAACAGCCGCTCGTGGCTGGCGCTGGTGGTGCGGCGGTTGCGCGGGGGCTCCAGGAGGAGCTCGGAGATGCCGGGCAGCAGTGTTTTGCCTTGGGCGCCGTCGAGCCCGTAAAGGCCCTGCGCAGCCTGGTCGCTGAGCTCACACTGGAACCGGGGGTGATGAAGGAAGACGGACTCTTGGACGAAGGGGACGACCTGCCTGATGTCAGGGATCGTGGCGCCGGTCTCGCGCTCCCAGTCGCGTGCGGCATCCTGAAGGCGACTGGCGAGGTACTGCGCCTTGCGGCGGGCCAGCTTGAGGGGGGAGTCCTCAGCCCGCTTGCCCGGCCGAAGCCATCGGTGGTCATCGCCGGTCAGGACGCCGGAGTAGTACTTGAGCTCGACGAGGTGCAGCTGGGCTCGGCCGAGCACGAGGAGGTCGACCTCGTGCCAGCGACCGTGGTTGTCGCGAAACTCGAAGTTGGACCACGCCCGGTAGGGGGAGTGGTCGGGGAGGAGCTGACGGACGAGCTTGAGCCCCTTGGTCTCGTGCTCGAACTGGGACGCGGTGACCTCAAGCCAACGGTCGTTCGAGAGCGCCATGCATCCCACCTCCCCAATGATCGCGGGCGCCGCTAGTCAGTCGTGTGGCCACAGCCTAACCACGAGGCTGCTGTGATTCTCAGTATGTGCAACACCGCGCATGCTCGAGGTCGACGGGCGCCCAGTGAGCTCGAGGGGTGCATGCGGATGGTGGGGTGTACGGCAGGCCTCCGTGAGCTGGGAGCATGCGTCAACTGGCTCGGGATGGGGCATTGTCGTCGTCTCGCCGTAGGATCCGACGGGAAGTGGCCACAGGCCGACGTCACTGGCTGTGGTGCCGTGGCCCATCAGTTTTCTACTGAAGCGTGGTCAGGTCAGGATCTGCGAGCTGTCGACGGGCCCGAGCGGCCGCTGCCTCGACGCCATGAACCAGGGTGTCTGCGTCCGGTAGCGCGCCCCGAACCTCAGACGGCAGCTCGCGGTACGTGTACCGGCTGACGGCCATCGGCTGGTCGATGCCACGCAGGGCGAACTCGACGACGTGGTCGTTGCGCTCCGTGACCAGGAGAATCCCTATCGCGCTCCCATCCACGGTGGGGTCACTGATGAGCTCGTCCACGGCCGACAGGTACAAGCTGAGTTTCCCGGTGTGCTCGGCGAGAAACTTGCCGACCTTGAGCTCGAAGACGACATAGCGATGCAGCCGCACGTGGTAGAAGAGCAGGTCCAGGAAGAGCTCGTCACCCCCGGTGACCAGACGGAACTGTCTGCCCATGTAGGCGAAGCCGGTACCGAGCTCGACCAGCACCTCAGCCAGGTTGTCGACCAATGCCCGCTCGACGTCACGTTCGGACACGTGCCGGTCGAGACGGAGGAAGTCGAAGATCCACGGGTCGCGTGCCAGCTCCTGCGCAGCCGGCTGCTCCGCGGCCGGCAGGGTTCGCTCGAAGGTCGACGGGGCGCCGCCTTCGCGCAGGTGCAACCGACCCCGGATGCGGTCACGTAGCACGGCTTGGCTCCAGCCGGACTGAGCTGCTCGCGCTGCGTAGAAGGCACGCTCTTCAGGGGTGTCGAACTTGTCCAGCAGGATGGTCACCGAGCCCCACCCCAATCTCCCAATAGGCTGTTGGGAGATTGGGCCGGTCGGGAAGGCAGCAGCGAAACGGCGCATGTAGTCCAGGTTGCTGATGGAGAAGCCCCGCCGGCCCGGGTAGGCAGCGCGCAGGTCGGTGGAGAGGCATTGGATGACCTTGGTGCCCCACCTGTGGCGTTGCTGCCGATCCAGGATGATGTGCCCGATCCGCCAGTAGAGTTGGATCATCTCGATGTTGACTGTCCGGGCGGCTCGCACGTGAGCCTCAGCGATGGCCGCCTTGATGCCGACGAGGGCCTCGGGATAGCCGCTGGCGACCATGTCTCGCGTGGTGGGCGGGTCTGGCGTTTCGGGCACGGAGGTCCTTTCCTGGGGACCACATGGTGCCCCCCCAGCACCGACACGCCTTGGCTCGACGAAGGCCCAGGCGTCCGGTCGTTTCTACGTCGTGTGGATGGCTCCATCCAGGAGACCCCCGCCTTACCGCCTCCCAAGTGAGGCCACCCACTCCTCCGGTGCGCCTCGTGGCCTCACTCAGGGCATGACGTCAGGCATCCGCAACCGGATGCTGCAGGTGCTCACCTTCGGTCGTGGCGACGCGTCGAGATATGTCGTGATGAGGTCCATTGCGTCGAGCCGATGGCAGGCCAGGTAGATGTGCCAGCCGATGATGTTCCTCTTGCGCCTTGGCGCACCCCTGCCACATCATCCTGCGTCAGGCTCGGGAACGCCTCAATGATCTCCTTCGGGCGCTTCCCGGCGTCCAGATACGACTGCACCGTGCGCACGGGCACACGGGTGTCGGCTATCAGCGGCTTAGAGCCAAGCGCGCCCCGCCGTGACTCGATGCGTCCGTACGAGTCGGCCGCTCTCCCCACCGAACGGTGAACGCGAGCGCGCAGCTCCCCGATATCGATGCGATGATCGATCAGCGCATGTGCGGGCCTCCGCCCGGCCTCCCATTGACCGTTCTCGTCCATGAAGTAGACCTCGGAGCCCTCTGTGGCGAACCGAAGCTCCACCAGGGGAAGCTCATATCCCAGTTCCCGTAGCCGGTTGACGACCACCCTCATATGTTGCAGGGAGATGCCGCGCTCGCGGAGCTGAGCCGCGACCAGGATGGAGAGGAGCCCTTGGAAGGAGAAGAGCATCACGCGGCGGTGGGGGGTGAGGTGTCGATCCGCTGTTGTCTGGATGAGCCCGGTGTCGACCCAGTAGTCGATTCTTGCGGCCCGCACGCCAGCAATGGAGGCAGTCTGCTCCCGGGTCGCCGCATAGAGTTCCTCGTCGATCATGGGTGCCACCTCCCGCAGATGCGCTGACACGATCAGAGTACCGAAGGTCAGTCTCGAACCCGGGGAAGTCACTGAGCCACTGTTTACTGTGTACACAGTTGACACTGGCGGTACTGTTGACCGTATGGATACAGTCTCTGGCGAGGTGACGACACGCGAGCTGCGCGACCGGCTGTCTGAGGTTCTCGGCCGAGCGATGTACGGCGGCGAACGTATCGGCGTCACGCGCAACGGCAAACTCGCAGCCGTGGTCGTGAGCGTGGGGGACCTGCAAGCCCTGGAAGACTTCGAGATGCGCCAGGACGTTGAGGCCTACCGCAAGGCGAAGGCATCGGACGATGGCGAGCGGATCAGCGCAGCCGAGCTGCGCCATGACCTCGCGACGTGACGTACCGGGTTGAGTACACGTCGGCAGCCGCCCGGCAGGTGAAGAAGCTGCCTCGCCCGGCCCGTGATCGTGTGCTCGATGCCGTCGAGGATCTGGCTGACGATGCTCGGCCGCACGGCGCGAAGAAACTCGCCGGCGAACGCACAGCGTGGCGGATCAGGGTCGGTGACTACCGCGTGATCTACGACGTGCTGGACCAAGAGTTGACGGTGACCGTTGTGCGAGCCGCGCATCGCCGCGAGGTCTATGACCGATAGGCCGAGGCGCCCGGCTGGGTTCCCGGGGTTGTTCGTCCGCCTGCCCCGGCATTGGGGGCAATGCGGAGTGTCGGCGGCACGTCACCAGGGACCGGTCAGTCGTCCTCGACGAGCAGTGCGCACCGGGCGAACGCCCGCGCCACCACCGGGTCGACACTCTGGCGTCCCTTCCGGCCGGCGATCCGGGCGACCACGTCGGAGACGTCGCGGGTCGCCTCCGGCAGATACACCGGTTGCACGACCGCGCCGACGGCACTGCGCCATCCCAGGGCGGTGAGCCAGTCGGCCAGCTGCTTCCCGGGCACGGCCTCGGGGTCACCGTCGGCCGACACCCCGAGCAACCAGAGCACGCTCGCGTCGCGCTCGAACCCAGGTCGCGACGGCAGCACCCGTGCGGCGAGGTGCTCCCACAGCGCCTCATCGTCTCCACTTGCCCGCCGCCCGGCGCGCTGGGCGCTCTCTCGCAGCAGCAGCACCGGCAGGGTCTGGTCCTCCCGGTTGCCCTTGCCCATCCACTCCCGGGCCATGCCCAGCTCGTCGTAGACCTCCTGCACCACCGAAGGTCGCATCCACCCGGCGGCGGTCAGCGGGATGCCCTCCGTGCCGGCGATCTCCAGCAGCAGCTGCCACGGCCGCACCGCCCGCGCGAAGGTCAGCTCGATGGCTTGCGTGGCCTGCGCCACCGAGAACTCGGTCGGGTCCAGAGGTGGGCGAGCGACTCGGCATATATCGGATCCACGAGGGAGTGGTCGGGTGTCTCACGCTCCACGCGGCGACCAGCTCGTTGTGGCTGTGCCCGCCGCCCACATCCTCGACCGGCCAGGCGTTGCGGCCGCCGAGGGGCGCACAAGCTCAGTTCGAGCGCCTTGCCGAGAACCATCGGTCGGCGGCACGGCGACGGGCCGGTGGTCGTCGTGACCACCGGCCGGCGGGCGTCGTCGCAGGTCAGAGCGCCTCGATGAACTTGCAGCCGGGCTCGTACACGGCGCAGGCGATCGAGCGCAGTCGGCGGTAGTTCTCGATGGCGTTGGCGCCGGTCACCCGGTTGTGGATGACCTCGACGCTGGCCGTGCGGCTGGTGATGTCGGCGCCCAGATTGTCCGAGTGGTACTCCCAGCGCTCGTTCTGGTTCCAGAACCACGCCTTGGCGTCGACCCCGTACTGCGCCGGGGTGGTCACCCCGATCGGCTCGTTGCAGGAGTTCTTCAGCACCACCGTCACGGCGCCGGTGTACCCCATACCCCAGTAGCTGTTGTAGAGGTGCGTGGTGGCCGAGACGGTCCCGGTGTTGCGGGCGACGGTGCCGTTGTAGGTGTTCATGTGCAGCCCGCCGGTCAGCGGCCAGCTGCGCTTGCCGAAGCCGAGTGACGGTATCGATCCGGGCGTGCCGAGCTGGCGGTTGCACCAGTCCGAGCTGGACATGGTCGTCTGCGCGGTGGCGGGCTCGGGGTTGACGGCTTGGGCGGTGGGCCCCCCCACGCCGGTGACCAGGGCGGCGACGTCAGTGGCGGCGCTCGCCAGGGCGGCGATGCGGGTGCGGGTCGTGGTGCGGGCGATGGTGCTCATGGTGTCTCCTCGGTGGTAGGTCCCACCCCGTCGGTGGGCGACTACGACAAGGTTCCGGTCAGCGGTGTCCCGGCCGTAAGGGACAGCCGCCCGGCACCTGCGGGACATCAGCCCGCGGCGCCGCCGAGGGGGAGCACGACCTCGATCCGGGTGCCCGGGGCGGCGTCGGCGACCACGAACCGCCCCCCGATCTCGTCGGCCCGTTGGGCCATCGAGCCCATGCCGACACCGCCCTCGCGGTCAGCGGCCCCGCCGCGCCCGTCGTCCTGGACCAGCAGGCGCAGCTCGTTGCCCTCCCGCCCGACCCGCACCAGGCAGCGGCCCGCCCGGGCGTGCTTGACCACGTTGGTCAGAGCCTCGGTGACGATCCGGTATGCCGCCACCTCCACGGCCGCAGGCAGCTCGCCGAGGTCGTCGTCCACCCTGACCTCGGCGTCCAGCTCGCTGAGCAGCATGCCGGCCCGCTGCCGCAGGGCCACCGCCAGGCCCTGGTCCAGGGCCGCCGGGCGTAGCCCGTCGACCAGCCGGCGGACCTCGGCGGTGCACTCGGCGAGCACCTCCAGCGAGCCGTCCAGCAGCCGGGTGGCGCCGTCGTCGCCGACGCGGGAGCGGGCTGCGCTCAGCTGCATCCGGGTCCCGGCCAGGGCGGGGCCCAGACCGTCGTGCAGGTCATGGCGCAACCGCAGCCGCTCCTCCTCCCTGGCACGCACCAGGTGTTCCCGGGCGCGCAGCAGCTCCAGGGTCAGCCGGTGGGCCTGCGCCGCGATGGCCGCCTGGGCGGCGACCTCGCGCAGCAGCGACTCCTCACCGGGGGTGAAGGACTCGCCCACCCGGCGTGGTGCTACCTCCAGGGCACCGACCGGCTCCCCGTGGGCGACCATGGCGAAGGACGCGGCGACGGGTTGCACGCGGCCGTGCTCGGCGACGACGACCGGGGCACCGTCTCGGCCGTGCACCAGCATCCGCACCCAGGGGACCTGCAGGGAGTCGGCCAGGGTCCGGGCCAGCCTGGACAGCATGCGACCCGGGTCGCTGGCCAGCTGCATACGTTGACCGAGGCGGCGCACCACGGCCTGGGGCCTGCTGCGGTCGCCGAACAGGAGCCGGTCTACCCCCCGCTGCACCCAGCGCCGCACCGGGTCGAAGCCTGCGGCCACCAGGCCGGTCCCGATCGCCGAGGCGACGAGTGGCCGGTCGGCGAGCAAGGTCCGGCTCAGCAGGCCCACCGTTAGCGCGAACGTCGCCAGGATGGCGACGCTCATCAGCAACCACACCAGGGACCGGTTCACGGCCAGGTCGAGGTCGTCGACCCGGTAGCGGATGATCGCCAGGCCCATCCCGATCGGCAGCGCCAGCACCCCGGGCACCAGGGCCAGCGGCACCCCGGCGGCGTCCAGGACGATGCCCACCACGAGCAGGCCGCCGGCGGGCAGCAGGCAGTTGATCTGGCTGCGCCGCTCCGGCTCGGCACGCCGGGCCCGGGCGATCATGTCGAGGACCATCAGGACCGACCCGAAGAGCACGACGGCCGCCCCGGCGACCGCGACGACGATCCAGGGCCGGGCCTGGGCCGACGCGGACTGGGCCGTGGTGAGTAGGCCGCGGGGAGCGTAGGCGGCCGCCGCAGCCAGGACCAGGGTGGTCGCCGTACCCACGACGAGCAGCAGTATGCCGAGCGCCCGCCGCCGCCCGCCCGGCACGGTCGGGTCGGGGAAGACCAGGAGCGCCAGCGTGGTCACCACCACCGGAGGCCACCACGTCCACTGCGCCGCCCACGCCGCGACCGTGATACCGGACCAGGCCACTGCCGCCACGGCCAGCAACGCCAACAGCCCGGTGACCAGCACCAGGCGCCCGACCAGGTGGCCCGGCTGCGCCCGCACCACGAACAGGCCCATCGGCACGAACCCCGCGGCCAGCGCCAGGGTCAGTGATAGCGGCGCCTCGACGCGGTCGGCCGGTGCCACGAGCAGCCCCGCGACCATCAGCAGCAGCAGGCAGACCGTCAGGGCCAGCGGCGCCGCCACCCGGCGCAGCGACGTGGCCGGCCCCGGCGGAGCGGCCGCCGTGCTCATCCCAGGGCGTGCAGCAGGTTGTGGAACCATCCGGCCGAGTGGCCGTGCGCGGACTCGGTGACGGAGAGGCGCAGCGACGCGATCACCTCGGGCAGGTCGCCGCTGGGGCGGGGCACCGACTTCATCGCCGGGTAGCCGGCCCCGGCGCCGCCAGGGTGGCGCTCGAGGTGCGCCTGGGCCCGGTCGAGCACCGTGTCGATGCGGGCGCGCAGGACCGCCGGGTCGACCTGACCGCCACCGCCTGCGAATCCGCATACCTCCAAACGGCCGTCGACCAGGGGGAGCAGGCGCTCGCCGTGGTCGTCGAAGAAGTCCAGCACCTTTCCGGTCAGCGGCGCAGGCGCACCCGCCGACGGCTCGGAGGGCTGCTGCCGGTGCTCCTGCGCATGGCCGAGCACCTCGCTCGCAGTCCCGGCGTGCAGCCAGGTGTCGTCGGCCGCAATCACCAGCACCAGCTGGTCGTCGGCCATCGGTGTGGGGGTATCCATGGGGGTTGCCACCATCCCTTCGCTCTCGAGACTCGAACCCGGGGTCCTTCCTTGCCGAACGTACTCGCGCCCGCGCGGCCTGTCGCGTCCCCTCATCGCGACGTAGTCTCGGTGAGGTGAGCGAACGGGCCGACGCCGACGCCTCCGCCGTGGTTCTGGTGGTGGACGACCACCCGGTGGTGCGCCGCGGCCTGGTCGCCCTGCTGCAGGGGTTGGACTGGGTCGCGCGCACCGTGGAGGCCGACGGGTTCGGCACCGGTCTGACCGCGGCGGCCGAGCACGAGCCCACCCTTGCGGTGCTCGACCTCGGGCTGCCCGACGGCGACGGCATCGACCTGACCCGCCGCATCAAGGCGCTGCTGCCGCAGTGCCGGGTGCTGGTCCTGACGATGACCTCCGACGGCGACAGCGCCCGGGCCGCCCTGGCCGCCGGCGCCTCCGGCTACCTGGTGAAGGAGACCGACCCCGACGTGGTCCTGGGCGCGCTGCGCACCGTCGCCCAGGGTGGCCTCGTGCTGGGCCCGCACCTCGCGGCCGACAGCGTGCTCGCCGAGGGCCCGCCCGGGATTCCTGCGCCCTTCCACCGGCTCTCGCCCCGGGAGGTCCAGCTGGTCAAGCTCGTGGCCGCCGGGCACTCCAACGCCCAGATCGCCCGTCGTATGTCGTTGGCCGACAAGACCGTGCGCAACCAGGTCTCGGCGATCTTCGACAAGACCGGTGCCGCGGACCGAGTGGCGCTGGCCCTGCTCGCCCGCGACACCGGACTGGTCGACTGACCAGGATCCCTCGCCACGGCTGCCGGCGAACCTGTTCCACCACTGCTACCGGATGCACCTGGCTGCGACCCGTCCCACCCCTCACCCGCTCTCGGTTGGAGCTGCCTCGCCCCGCCCCGTACGACTGCGGCCCGAGATCGATCAGTCGTCCTCGATGAGCAGCGCGGCCCGGGCGAACGCCCGCGCCACCACCGGGTCGACACTCTGCCGTCCCTTCCGGCTGGCGACCCGGACAACCATGTCGGAGACGTCGCGGGTCGCCTCGGGCAGATGTACCGCCTGCACGACCGCGCCGTCGGCACTGCGCCATCCCAGGGCGGTGAGCCAGTTGGCCAGCTGCTTCCCAGGGACAGCCTCGGGGTCACCCTCGGCCGACACACCGAGCAGCCACAGCACGCTCGCGTCACGCTCGAACCCGGGGCGCGTCGGCAGCGCCCGTGCCGCGAGGTGTTTCCACAGCGCCTCGTCGTCTCCACTTGCCCGCCGCCCGGCGGGAGTGACCAGCAGCCGCCCCTTGTTCTTGCGCAGCAGGCCGGCGCGCTGGGCGCTCTCCCGCAGCTCGAGCACGGGCAGGGTCAGGTCCTCCCGGTTGCCCTTGCCGATCCACTCCCGGGCCATGCCCAGCTCGTCGTAGACCTCCTGCACCACCGCAGGTCGCATCCACCCGGCTGCGGTGAGCGGGATGCCCTGCGTGCCGGCGATCTCCAGCAGCAGCTGCCAGGGCCGCACCGCCCGCCCCAGGGTGTGCGAGTCGAGCCTCGGTCCTTCGTCCTCGTATGTCGTGTGCTCGTCCACCCAGTCCAGCAGCCGGGCCAGTTCGCGTCGGGTGGCGGGGTCGGCGCGTGACAGCACATCCGCCAGACCCGGGTGCATCGCCGGGGTCAACGACGCCAGGGCCAGGATCTCCTCGATACCCACCCCGGCCAGCTCGATCGCCTGCGTGGCCTGCGCCGGCGAGAAGTCGGTCGGGTCCCAGCTGTCGGGGAGCGACTCGGCATACATCGGATCCACGAGCGAGTGGTCAGGTGTCTCACGCCATGCGGCGACCAGCTCGTTGTGGCTGTGCACGCCGCCGACGTTCGCGGGCGGGCAGGCGTGCCGGCCGCCGACGCACACGGCCCTCGGGGCGTCAGGGGGCAGCGGCTCGACCGCCTCGACCTTGATGGTGTGCGTCCAGTCGTCGCCGAAGTCGTAGGTGTAGAACAGTCGGTCGCCGACGGCGCGCAGCACCTGACCCACCTGCACGTTCCGCTCGTGCACGCCCTCCTCGCCCTCCTCGAGGTCGGCGTCGGTGACCAGGTGCGGTCCGGTCCAGATCTGCTTCTTCGGCCCCAGCCAGAAGCGGTGCAGGTGGGCGTCGGCCCACCCCATGGCCGCCTGGAGCACCTCGTGCAGCTGCTCGACGCTCAGGTTGTCGCGCAGCTCCAGCCGCCGCCAGATCGCCGGCCGCGACCCGTCCAGGTCGACCCGGACCCGCAGCAAGCTCGGCTCGGCCGGCGGGTCGGGTAGGTCGACGACGTTGCGCGGTGCCTGGAAGGGGCCACCGGAGAGACGCTCGGCCTGCCAGGCGGCGAGGAATGCATGGACCTCCTCGTGGTTCATCTGCCGGAGGACGTCGCTGGTGGTCTGCTGCTCGGGGGTCGGGTCCCCCGGTGGGTTGGGCACGGTGCTCGCCTCCTCGGGCTCGATGCGCCCCGAGTCTACGGTCGAGCGTGCCTCTCTCGGGGGGCGTCCTCGACGGAGTCGCCGCACCCAACGGCTGCCGAGATCAGCGGTTCCCAGGCGCATCGCGGGTCTCGTGGAGCACCCGTTGGTCACATGCGTCGATGAAGAAGGCAGATCGCGCGCGCGGCCCTCTGCTACCGTAGGAAGCGCCCCGTCGATAAGACGTCGGAAGTGAGCCCGAGACCCGGCCGGACGACCGTGGAACTCGGGCTTCGCGTTGTCCTGGGGGCCTCCGCCTACAGGTGGACTTCGGTGACCAGGTGACTCACCGCGGCCTGCTCCCTCCTGCCAGGAGGAAACCGCGACTCGTCGGCAGCTCGAAGAAGAAGTGCGCGATCTCTAGTTGAAACGGTGTCAGCCCGCCTCCCTCCGGTGGATCAGGCACCACGACATCCGACTGCTGCCGAGATCAGCGGTTCCCAGGCGCAGCGCAGGTCTCTGGGGAGGCCGAGGTCATCCCACAGGTCGACGAGCAGGGCACCGTCGACGTAGGTCTGGATGTCCTGGTCGGAGCCCTCCTGCAGGACGATCTCGTAGAGGCTGGCCCGGTCTGCGCGGGAGGCCAAGCGGAACTCGCGCCCCGGTTGCGACCAGTTCAGGGCCACCGGCAGCACGACCACCGCGAACGCGTCCTCCACGGGGAGTCGGGGGAGACGGTCCGGCACCCGGTACTGGCGACCTGCCTGGCCCGGGACGTCGTGGAACGACACTTGCGGCACAGCTTCGATCTCGAAGCCGCACGCATCGAGGAGGCGCGTCAGGGTGGTCAGAGACGGGGACTTGCGTCCGTTCTCGTATGCCGAGATCGCGGTGCGCGACGTACCTGCGCGCCCGGCAAGCTCGGCCTGGTTCAGGCCGGCCGCGCGCCTGGCGTGCTCCAGCAGCGATCTCTCCGGCATCGTATTTCACCGCCTCTCGATCAACACTGTATCCGATCGGATACCCGCTGCGACCCAACGCCACACCGAGATAGCACGTGCGGTGCTACAGTCTGGTATGAACCGAATCGGCGTCCGTGAACTGCGGCAGCACGCCTCGCGCTATCTCGCACTCGTGAAGAATGGCGAGACGGTGGAGGTGACCGAGCGCGGTGAGCTCGTGGCCCTGTTGGTCTCGCCGCACCCCTCGCGGACGGCTCGTGACCGGCTGGTGGCCACTGGTCGGCTCATCCCTGCAGCGACGCGCACGGGGGGCTTCTCCGCACCGCCGACGGCGCTCCATGCCCCCACCAACCAGGAACTGCTCGATGCCGAGCGCGCCGAGCGCCTGTGATCTACCTCGACTCCTCGGCTGCGATGAAGCTGGTGTGGTCCGAGGAGGAGACCACAGCGCTGATCGAATGGTTGGAGCGCGCGCCCGACGAACCGGTCATCACCAGCGAGCTCGGCCGAGTGGAGGTCCTCCGCGCGGCGCGGCGACTGGGTGACGAGGCGGTGACCGCGCAAGCCCGAGCTGTGATCGCCGAGTTCGATCTGATCGCGTTGGATCGCACGGTGAAGGACCTCGCCTGTGACATTGCCGACCCACCCCTGCGCACTCTGGATGCGCTCCACCTGGCCTCGGCGCTCGTGGTCCGAGAGCACCTGAGCGCCTTCGTGGCCTATGACCACCGGCTCGCCACAGCTGCCCGCGATGCAGGTCTGGAGGTTGCGGCGCCCGGCCAGGCCCCATGAACCGGAGGCGGTGACCGCCTGTTGAACGACATCCCGGCTGACCACGGGGAGGTGGGCTGGTGTCATGGAGCCCAATCGGCGCTGTGCCGGAATGCGTACGCCTCGCGGATGGGGCACTCAACGGACCGAAGCTCTCCAAGGCCCTGAGCGGTGCCCGGCGGTTCAGCTCGCTGGACTTCGCCAGGATCGCGGACGTCGGGCAGGTCAGCGTCGACTGGTTGCTGACCGGCCATGAGCCACCACTGGCCATGTCGGCCCGTGCCACTGCAGGGACCGCCGCGCGGAAGGCGGCCGAGGTCGCCGAGTCGATGGTCGAGCTTCGTTCTGTGGCGCGCGACCTCGGCCATCCCCAGGCGGTGGAGCCTGTGCCAAGTGCAGGTCTGCACGGACTGGCATGCGAGCAGGGCGCTCAACTGGCGCAGCAAGCCTTGGGCGTGCTCACGAGACGGGGGGTCACGTCGACGGGAGTCGATCTCCCTCCCACCATCGAGGCTGCATTCGGCATCGACGTGGCGGTCTGTGATCTCGGACCAGACTTCGACGGGCTCGCAGCCTCGACTCCCGAAGCGTCCCTCATCCTGGTGTCGCCGTCGGTGCATCCCGCCCGACAACGCTTCACGATGGCACACGAGTTGGGCCATCTGCTGGTCGGGGACAACCAGGGTGTGCATCCGGACGCCGATATCGAGCGCGCGTCGAAGAGCAAGGACCCGACGGAGATCCGAGCGAATGCCTTCGGGGCTTCGTTCCTGATGCCCGACGATGTCTTGAGGGCGCGAGTCGACCGCGGCTTCGATGAGAGGTCGTTCTGTGCCCTGGCCTGCGACCTGCTGGTGTCACCCCGGGCGGCGTTGCTGGCCGAGGCCGGCACCCGCTCGGCGCAGCTGCGGCCGCCCGGCTTGCTGTCCCGCGACCTGTACACCGCATACCTGCAGGGTCGGACCACCCTGCGCCCCTACGCCAGCCTGATCGGCACGGACACCCGAGCCCTCCGTGCCGAGATGGACCCTCCCGGCGAAGCTTCCTGACCGGTGGCAGAGGCGCACGCGGTCTTCCCGGACAACACCGTCCTGTGCAACTTTGCCGCAGTCGGTCACCTCGACCTCCTGAGGGAGTGGCTGCGCGGGCGGGGCGCTGGACGGAGGCAGTGGCTGCCGAGGCAGCCCAGAGCGCACGACACCTCCCAGCATTGGGAGCTGTACCTGCGCAGGGGTGGTTGGGCGCGCCGATCGTCATCGACGACTTCGAGGCTGTGCAGCACGTCGACCGTCTCGGGCGGGTGGTCTTCGGTGGCAGCGCTGGCCGCCCCCTGCAGCATCTGGGCGAGGCGCAAACGCTGTGGTTGATCCAGACGAACGCGCAGTTTCGAGGGTCTTGGTTGCCGACGGCGATCTCACGTCGCGTCAGGCCGTCGACCTGCTGGTCTCGATGCGAGATATCGGTCGCTACGGCGTGCGCCTGCCCGGCCGGGCGGCTGACCTGGGTTGTTGACAGTTGCCACGGGATGACGGGGGAGAGAGGAGTCGGCATACGCGACACCGAACACGTGCAGGCGCGGTCCTGCTTGGCCTCGATCACGCTCGATGAGCTTTCGCCCAGCGAGGCCTGCCGCACATCTTCACTGTTGCGCTCGATGGTGCCCTGCCCGGAGGTGCTGGTCGACGGCGCGCTCCGCCTGTTCGTCCGTCAGGACCTGCCGCCCCGGCGCGTCCTGTCGGTATCAAGAGCGGTATCATTAGGGGGTGGCGATGACCCTGAGACTGGACGAGCAGGAGACCGAGGCGCTGCGGCGGCGTGCGGAGCGGGAGAACAGGTCCATGCAGGACGTCGCCCGGCAGGCGGTTCGCGACTATGTGCAACGCACCAGCCAGGCCGAGCTGCTGGACCAGGTCCTGGACGAGGAGCTGCCTCGCTACGCAGAGGCGCTGCACCGGCTCGGGCAGTGATCTATCTCGATCTGGATGCCCTGCTCCACGTCGCAGACCGCGTGCTCCCGACGGTCTCGATCAAGGACACGGGCTTGCTTGAGACCGCGCTTGCCCGCCCGCAGGCCAGCGCGTTCGGGGCGGACGCCTACCCTGACCTGCATACCAAGGCTGCGGCGCTGGTCCAGTCCCTGGCCAAGAATCACGCCCTCGTCGACGGCAACAAGCGGCTTGCCCTGGCTGGTCTCATCGCGTTCTACGGTGTCAACGGTCTTCGGCTCACCATGACCAACGACGAGGCCTACGACTTCATCATCTCCCTGGTGGTCGGTGAGCTGGACGAGGTCCTGGATATCGCTGCCATCCTCGGGGGCGCCACGGAGCCGCGCTCATGAGTCAGCACGCAGGTATGCCGGTCGCAGCAGCTCGACGAGCGGGCGGCGGCGGACCGTCAGGTCCAGTTCGGGTAGCTGGTCCAGCAGCGCGTCGGGCGGGGCCTGCGCCGCGGCCCGCCGAGGGACCCCGGCCGGCATGACCCAGAAGGCGTCCAGGCACTCACTCAGCGGCACGGCCGCGTCCTCGACCTCGTCCGCCGCGACCCGGCCACCGCCGCCCCGCAGGGCGGAGACCGCGGCCAACAGGTCCTCCCGGTCCCGGCCGCGCCAGGCCATCACCGCGAACGGGTCGTCGTCGAAGGACTCGGCCAGCAGGTAGAACACGGCGGCCAGGTGCTTGCATGGCACCGACCAGTCCGGGCAGGAGCAGTCCATCGACAGGTCGCCCGCCCGGGCCGGGAAGAGGGACAGGCCCACGCGTGTGAAGACCTCCTCGATGTCCGGCGGCATCTCCCCGGCGAGCAGGCGCGCGGCATACCAGGCGTCGTCGGCCAGCGCCTGGCACACCGCCGCCCACTGCTGCTTGTCGAACGCGGTGAGCCCGATCCGCACCTTGTAGGGCCGGGCGCGGCTGCCCTGCACCCGGGCGGTGACCGCTCCGGCGTCCAGCGACAGGTCCATCACCTGGCCCTTGCGAGCGTAGGTCCGGCCGCGCTGCAGCCGACCGCCCACCCCGAGCGACTCCAGCACGGTGATGAACCGCTCGGACCACCACGTCTGGGCGATCGCGCCGCGGCGGCTGCGCGCCTGCATGCCGCCCTCGACGGGGCACGGCTCGGCCGGGGTGGGCCACCAGTCATTCACCGACGGCTCCTTCGGACAGGGTGAGC
>NZ_JBPCKQ010000059.1:0-7868 GCF_051004135.1 Ornithinimicrobium sp. | reverse complement strand
CAAAGATCCGGGGGCCCCGGGATGTGGGTTGGACTCTCCCCACCCCGTGGCGTGTCCCCCGCGACACCCCGCGGAGTGAGTTGTTCGTGAGTCTTGGCGGAGGCAGGATGAGGACATGCTGGCTTTGGTCTTGGGGATGTTCTTCTGTGTAGCGGTCAGTGCCGCGGTGATCGGCTATGTCGCCCGTGAGGCTCAGCGTGACTCCCGGGACTTCTGGACCCCTGAGGGCGAGCGCATGATCGCCGACGTCCGACGGCGCGGCACCGACCTGCGGGCCCGGGGCGAGGGCCTACGTCAGCGCATGCCCAGCGCCGCTGGTCGGAGTTCCTCGGGTCTCGACTCCTGAGCAGGGTGCCCCCGCGCAGCACGAGTCGGGGACCCGGATCTGTGAGAATGAGCCGCGATGAATGATCTGTGGGAGTACCTCGCTGTCGCCACCGTCGTCGCCCTCGGCGCCCTGGCGGTCCTGGTCGGCCTGGTCCGTGGCCGCGGCGGACGCACCAAGGGTCTTCCGCCCGACGTCGGGTCCCGGCCCGGCGCTGGTGAGCCTGGCGACGGCATACCCCCTGCTCCGGGTGAGCGCGATGTTCACGACACCGGCGGTGGAGTCGCTGTCGAGGAGCGTGAGCCCGGCACTTCGAGACTGGAGCACCCGGACTCCGCTCGTGGACGGCTGGCCCGGCTGCGGGAACGGCTGTCCCGCTCCAACACCGCGATCGGCGCTGCCCTGCTGGCCCTGCTGTCCCGCTCCGGACTGGACGACGCGGCATGGGAAGAGGTCGAGGACACCCTCCTGCAGGCCGACCTGGGGGTCGAGGCGACCGACGAGCTGGTCGCCTCGTTGCGCACCCGGGTGCGGGTCGAGGGGGAGACCGACGTCGAGACCGTGCGGGGCTGGCTGCGCGCCGACCTGTTGAAGCTGGTGGACCCCAGCATGGACCGCCGCGTCGCCGGTGCCCGGGTGGGCGGCCGACCGGCCGTGGTCCTGGTCGTCGGGGTCAACGGCACGGGCAAGACCACCACGGTCGGCAAGCTGGCCCGGGTGCTGATCGCTGAGAACAAGGACGTCGTGCTGGGTGCGGCCGACACCTTCCGGGCGGCCGCCGCCGACCAGCTGCAGACCTGGGGCGAGCGCGTCGGGGTGGTGACCATCCGCTCGGACCGCGAGGGTGCCGACCCGGCCTCGGTGGCCTTCGACGCCGTCGCCGCGGCCGCCGAGATGGAGAGCGACGTCGTGCTGATCGACACCGCCGGCCGGCTGCACAACAAGGTCGGCCTGATGGACGAGCTCGGCAAGGTCAAGCGGGTCATCGAGAAGCGCAGCCCGATCGACGAGGTGCTGCTGGTGCTGGACGCCACGACCGGTCAGAACGGCATGCGTCAGGCGGAGGTCTTCGCCGAGGCCGTCGACATCACCGGCATCGTGCTGACCAAGCTCGACGGCACCGCCAAGGGCGGCATCGTGGTCAACGTGCAGCGCCGGCTCGGCGTCCCGGTCAAGCTGGTCGGTCTCGGCGAGGGGGCCGACGATCTCGCGCCGTTCGACCCCGCCGCCTTCGTCGACGCCATCGTCGGCTGAACCATTCGTTAGCCTGGACCCGTGTTCAACAGTCTCTCCGATCGTCTCGCCGACACCTTCCGCAACCTCAAGCGCAAGGGGTCGCTGTCGGAGTCCGACGTCAACGCCACGATCCGCGACATCCGGATCGCGCTGCTGGACGCCGACGTCGCACTGCCGGTGGTCAAGCAGTTCACCGGGCGGATCCGCGAGCGGGCCCTGAGCGCTGAGGTCTCCCAGGCGCTCAACCCGGCGCAGCAGGTCGTCAAGATCGTCAACGAGGAGCTCGTCGACATCCTCGGCGGGCAGACCAGGCGGCTCAACCTGGCCAAGTCCTCCCCGACGGTGATCATGCTCGCCGGCCTGCAGGGCTCCGGCAAGACGACCCTGGCCGGCAAGCTCGGCTACTGGCTCAAGGACCAGGGGCACGCTCCGCTGCTGGTCGCCGCCGACCTGCAGCGCCCCAATGCCGTCAACCAGCTGCAGATCGTGGGGGAGCGGGCCGGGGTGTCGGTCTTCGCGCCCGAGCGCGGCAACGTCTTCGGTCACGACGCCTCCCTGGAGACCGGCGAGGGCACACGCTCCTTCGGTGACCCGGTCGACGTGGCCATCGACGGCGTCGCCCAGGCCCGCGACAAGGGCCACGACATCGTCATCATCGACACCGCCGGCCGGCTCGCCGTCGACGTCGACCTGATGCGCCAGGCACACGACATACGGGTCGAGACCGCCGCCGACGAGGTGCTGTTCGTCATCGACGCCATGATCGGCCAGGCGGCGGTGGACACCGCCAAGGCCTTCGCCGACGGCGTCGGGATCACGGGGACCGTGCTGACCAAGCTCGACGGCGACGCCCGAGGCGGCGCGGCGCTGTCGGTGGCCTCGGTCACCGGCCGTCCGATCATGTTCGCCTCCACCGGTGAGGGGGTCAAGGAGTTCGAGACCTTCCACCCCGACCGGATGGCCGGCCGGATCCTTGACATGGGTGACGTGCTCACCCTGATCGAGCAGGCCGAGAAGGCCTTCGACGAGGCGCAGTCCCGCGAGATGGCCCGCAAGTTCATGGCCGAGGAGGACTTCACCTTCGAGGACTTCCTGGAGCAGATGGCGGCCATCAAGAAGATGGGCAGCCTGAAGCAGATGCTCGGGATGATGCCCGGTATGCAGCAGATGCGCGAACAGCTGGACTCCCTGGACGACCGCGAGTTCGACCGGGTCGAGGCGATGGTGCGCTCGATGACGCCGTTCGAGCGCAACCATCCGAAGGCGATCAACGGCTCCCGCCGCGCCCGCATCGCCAAGGGCTCCGGAGTCAACGTCTCCGAGGTCAACCAGCTGCTGACCCGCTTCGGCGACGCGCAGAAGATGATGCGCCAGATGCGCAAGGGCGGCGGCATGCCCGGTATGCCGGGGATGCCGGGGATGGGCGGGCCCGGCGCAGGCAAGGGCAAGGGCAAGCAGGCGCCCCAGCGCAAGAAGTCCAAGAGCGGCAACCCGGCGAAGCGGGCCGCCGAGGAGAAGGCGGCGGCGCAGAAGCAGACTGCGGCGAGAGAGAACGCGTTCGGCAGCGCCTTCGGCGCCGGTGCCGCCGGGGGAGGGCAGGACGAACCCGACATGTCCGACCTGCAGCTGCCCAAGGGGTTCGAGAAGTTCCTCGACCAGGGCGGCAAGTAGGCGCCTTGGAAGTCGGCCGTCAGTCGCTGCGGCGCTGCGGACGCCAGAGCTGCACCGAGCCGACCGGCACGAACCCGCAACGCAGGAACAGCCGCACCGATCTGGCGTGGCCCGGGGAGACGCATGCCAGGACGAGTTCGTCGAAGGGGACCAGGGCCAGCGCGCCGTGGAGCAGCCGGCCGGCTGTCCACCCTGATGGCAAGGGTGGGGAGGTCTCGATGCTGATCTCCGGGAGTCCTGCGATGCCACGCGCGAGGGTGAGCACAGAGTGCTGCCGGGGACCGGGCAGACCCCAGACCTGGACTTCGCGACGTACGGCACGTGCATGCCGCACCCTCGGGTGCTCCGCCAGGTCGGGCCGGGGGACCAACTCCGACGGCTCGCCGGTGCCGTGTCTGACGAGCACGGTGTCCAGCACCTCGATCTGGCCTGCGCCGGCCAGCGCGACAGCCACCCGAGGGTCGTGCGCCCCGCCCAGCCCGTCCACCCCAAGGGCCGCCAACTCCGCGTCCGAGACGCTCTGGTCGACCACCATCACCGAGTGTCCGGTGAAGGCCACCACGCCCTCCAGGCCGGCAAGCCACGGAGCCGCGCGACTCCAGCCACTGTCGGCGACCGGGAAGCTCCCGGCCCCCGCAGATCTGAGCAGCGACGCCAGATCGGGGCGGTCAGCCACCGGACATGGCGTCCTCGCCCAGGTGGGCGGCGACCGCGTTGCGACCGGGTATGCCGCTCACGCCGCCGCCGCGGCGGGCGCCGGCACCACACAGGTAGACGTTGGGGTCGGCCGTCTCCACACCCCAGGTGCCGACGTCGGATGACGACTCGGCGAAGGGCCACTGCAGGTCGCCGTGGAAGATGTGCCCACCGGGCATCCCGACCGACGCCTCCACGTCCAGCGGTGAGCGCACCTCAAGTGTGGACGCATCGAGCAGGCAGTCCTCGATCGGCTCGGCGAGGACGCTGTCCACCGAGGCGAGAGTCAGTTCCAGGGCACGCTGCCGGGCACCGGCCGGGTCGTCGCTGAACAACCGGGTCGGCATGTGCAGGCCGAACAGGGTCAGCGTGTGCGCCCCTGCGGCCACGAGTTCCTCGCCCAGGATCGAGGGGTCGGACAGCGAATGGCAGTAGACCTCGCACGGCGGCACGGTCGGAACCTGACCTCGCGCCGCCTGCAAGTATGCGGCGTCCAGCGCGGCATACCCCTCGTTGATGTGGAGGGTCCCGGAGAACGCCTGCTCCGGGGTCACCGAGGGGTCCTTGAGGGCGGGCAGCCGGGACAGCAGCATGTTGACCTTGAGCTGAGCGCCCTCGGGCGCGGCGCCGGCGGGGGACCGGCCACGCAGCCGGTCCAGCACGACCGGTGCAACGCCCGCGAAGACCGCATCGCTCTCGACCACGGACCCGTCGGCGGCCCGGACCCGGGCCAGCTCGCCGTCGGTCTCCAGGGCGACGACCTCGGTGTCCAGCCGGATCTGGGCGCCCGCCGCCAGTGCCGCGTCGGCCAGCGCGTCGGTGACCCGGCCTATTCCGCCGACGGGCACGTCCCAGTCGCCGGTGCCGCGGCCGATGACGTGATAGAGCAGGCACCGGTTGGCCAGCAGATCGGCGTCGCCAGCCCGGGCGAACGTGCCGATCAGGCCGTCGGTCAGGGCGATGCCGCGCACCGCGTCGCCCGTGAACCGGTGCTGCAGGGTCTCGCCGATCGGCCGGGCGAACAGGTCGGTCCAGGCCTGCTCGCCGACCAGCGAGCGCACGTCCTTCGCAGACCGCAGTGGCTCGGTCATCGTGGGGAAGAGCCGGTGCGCGACCTCGCCGGTCAGACCGGCGAAGTCTTCCCACGCCTGGGCGTCGGGCCCGAGGTCGTGGGCGGTGCGGGCCGGGTCGCCGTGGTCGATCAGGATCCCGCCATTGTCGGTGGGGGTGTAGGAGGAGATCCGGCGCCGGTGCAGCTTTAGGCACAGCCCCAGCTCATCGACGATCTGCTCCGGCAGCAGGCTGAGCAGGTAGGAGTATGCCGACAGCCGGGCGTCGTATGCCGGGAACACCCGGGCCGAGCGAGCCGCCCCGCCGATCACCTCGGCTCGCTCCAGCACCAGCACCGAACGGCCCGCCCGGGCCAGGTATGCCGCGCTGGTCAGCCCGTTGTGTCCGGCACCGATGACCACCGCGTCGTACCGCATACGCCTCACCGTAGTCGCGACGCAGTGCCTGCGGACCGATAGCCTGCCGTGACGGCATACCCGCAAGGAGGCGAGGGCGACGATGAGCGCACCGGTGCTGCACGTGCAGGGTCAGATCCTGGTCGGACCTGAGGAGGTGCTGGACGAGCTCTGGGTGGTCGGCGGACGAATCTCCTTGACCGCCCCGGCCGGGGGCGACGTGGAGACCGTGCACGGGTGGGTGCTGCCCGGCCTGGTGGACGCGCACTGCCACGTCGGGCTGGAGGCGCACGGCGCGGTCGACGACGCCCGCGCGGAGGAGCACGCGCTGGCCGAGCGGGACGCCGGAGCCCTGCTGCTCCGCGACGCCGGCAGCCCGGCCGACACCCGATGGGTGCAGCAGCGCGAGGACCTGCCACGGCTGATCCGGGCGGGGCGGCACATCGCGCGGACCCGGCGCTACCTGCGCAACTTCGCCCACGAGATCGAGCCGGACGACCTGGTCGACCACGTCCGCCAGGAGGCTCGCCACGGCGACGGCTGGGTCAAGCTGGTCGGCGACTGGATCGACCGCGACACCGGCGACCTCAGCCCGTCCTTCCCCGCCGACGCGGTGGCCCGGGCGGTCGCCGCGGCGCACGAGGAGGGTGCCCGCACCACGGCGCACTGCTTCGGGGAGGAGTCGCTGCGCGATCTGGCGGCGGCCGGCACCGACTGCGTCGAGCACGCGACGGGGCTGCAGGACGACACCATCCAGGCGTTTGCCGACCAGCAGATCGCCATCGTGCCCACCCTGGTCAACATTGAGAACTTCCCTGCGTTCGCCGACGCGGGCGAGGCCAAGTTCCCGGGGTATGCCGCCCACATCCGTGACCTGCACGCGCGCCGGTTCGACACGATCGGCAAGGCACGTGAGGCCGGAGTGCCGATCTACGTCGGGACGGACGCCGGTGGTCAGCTACCGCACGGGCTGGTGGCCCAGGAGGTGCAAGCGCTCACGGAGACCGGGATGAGCGCCCTGGAGGCGATCGGCGCTGCGACCTGGTCGGCCCGGGAGTGGCTGGGGCGTCCAGGAATTGCCGAGGGGGAGTCGGCCGACTTCGTCGTCTACCGCGACGACCCACGCCAGGATCTGCGGACCCTGGCCGACCCGCACCGGATCGTGCTGCGCGGCACGGTGGTCCCGCACAGCGGAGCACCGGGATGACCGATGGGCCGAACCCGGCCGCCTGGGGCCGCCCGCCCGCGCTGCGCATGAGGCGCCGGATCAACGCGCCATCATCGGGGTCGATACGCGCGGGGCGGCGCGACGAGGTCGTCCGGCCGGCTCAGCGCTGCTTGCTCCTGGGCGGGGCGACCAGGTCGGCCGGCACCAGCTGCACCGGCCAGGGTGCCTCGAGGTATGCGGTCTGCTCGCCCACCACGTGCAGGCCCTCGCCGTAGCCGTCCGAGCCGAGCTCCCAGGCGTGCAGCGACGGCTCGTCGGGGTCGACCACCCAGTAGGAGGCGCAGCCGGCTGCTTCGTAGCGGGAGCGCTTGAGCCCGAGGTCGATGTGGCGGGTGCTGGGGGAGAGCACCTCGACGGCCAGCAGCGGTGCCTCGCGCACCCCGCTGCGGAAGAGCTGCCCGGCTCGGGCGACCAGCACGTCGGGCTGCAGGACCGTGGCGTCACCGATCCGCACGTCCAACGGCGCGACGAACACCTCACATCCCTCCCACACGGTGTCGTCCAGCGCCCGCACGAGCCGCACCACTGCTCGCTGGTGCGTGAAGATCGGCGACGGGGTCACGATCAGCGCCCCGTCGACCAGCTCGTAGCGGTGACCGTCGTCCTGCTCACGCAGGGCCTCGAAGTCCGCCACGCTCAGCGGGCGACTCTGCGGCAGTGTGGTCATGACACCCATCGTGCCTCCTCTCCGGCATGGGCACCAGCATGCCGCGGTCACGACATCCGCGTCATCGCCTGTCCACAGGCTGATGCGGCGAGCCTCATGCGGCGGGCGCGGTGGCCTCCGTGCCCTCGTCGCGCAACAGCACGGCATACGCCGCAGGGGAGAGGAAGGCTGCCGTTCGCTGCTGCGCGAAGGAATCCCGTAGCAGCCGCGCCGCATGCCCGATTTGCCCAGCATCGCCCGGGCGCAGGCGACGCAGCACCGCGACCTCCTCGGCCATGATCCGTGCGGTCAGCGCCGAGGTCACCCAGGGCCCCTCGGCCAGTGCCACCCCTGTGGTGGGTCCACTGCCACCCCTGCAGTCTGGACCGGGCGGGAACTCAGGCTCGTCGAGCAGCCCCTGCGAGGTCATGCTGCCGTGCGCGACGAGCACGCCGCCGGGTGAGTCGAGCGTCCCCAGGGTCCGCCACCCCGTCGACTCCTCGTTCTCCCACTCCGCCCGGATCTCGATCTCCTTGTCGAGCACATCGGTGACGACCCCGCTGCAGCCGATCTCCGGGGTGCTGGGGGCCAGGGTGCCGG
>NZ_JBPCKQ010000058.1:0-13310 GCF_051004135.1 Ornithinimicrobium sp. | reverse complement strand
GAGGCGCCCTCCGCCTGCTTCTGGGTCAGGCCGTCGGAGAGCATCACCCGGCAGAACGGGCAGCCGATGGCGATCCGGTCGGCCCCGGTGGCCAGTGCCTCCTCGGTGCGGTTGAGGTTGATCCGGGTGCCCAGCTTCTCCTCCATCCACATCCGGGCGCCGCCGGCGCCGCAGCAGAATGACTTCTGTCCGTGCCGCGGCATCTCGCGCAGCTCCACGCCGGGAAGTGACCCGATCAGCTCCCGCGGCGGTGCGTAGACGCCGTTGTGCCGGCCCAGGTAGCACGGGTCGTGGTAGGTCACGCTCTGCGCCGTCGAGGCCACCCCGGCCGTGTCGGCCTGGTCCGGCCGGGCCACCGGTGTCAGCCGCTTGTCGCGGACCAGCCGGTTGAGCAGCTGGGTGTGGTGGACGACCTCGTAGTTGCCGCCGAGCTGGGGATACTCGTTCTTGAGCGTGTTGAAGCAGTGTGCGCAGGTCACCACGATCTTGGTCGCGTTGACCTCGCCGAGCATCTCGACGTTCTGCTGGGCCAGCATCTGGAAGAGGAACTCGTTGCCCGCCCGCCGGGCCGGGTCACCGGTGCAGGTCTCGCCGTCGCCCAGCACTGCGAAGCTGACCTCGGCCATGTGCAGCAGCTCGGCGACCGCGCGGGTGGTCTTCTTGGCCCGGTCCTCGAAGGCACCGGCACAGCCCACCCAGAACAGGTAGTCCAGGTCCGCCATGTCCTCCACATCACCGCCGGCCAACGGCACCTCGAAGTCCAGGTCCTTGGCCCAGTCCATCCGGGCCCGCGCCGACATGCCCCACGGGTTGGACTTGTTCTCCAGGTTCTTGAACAGGCCGCCGAGCTCGCTGGGGAAGGCCGACTCGATCAGCGTCTGGTAGCGCCGCAGGTCCACGATCGTGTCGACGTGCTCGATGTCGACCGGGCACTGCTCGACGCACGCGCCGCAGGTGGTGCACGACCAGAGCACCTCGGGGTCGATGACTCCGCCGCCGTCGGGCATCGCGGGGTCACCCTCGGTGGCCCCGACCAGTGGGCGCTGGGCCTCAGCAACTGCCGAGGCGGGTATGCCGTTGCTCGCGCCGTCCGCAGCGCCGGACCGGGCTTCCTCGTCGGCCAGCAGCCAAGGGGCCTTGGCGTGGTGGTGGTTGCGCAGGGCCAGGACCAGCATCTTGGGCGACAACGGCTTGTCGGTGTGCCACGCCGGGCACTGCTCCTGGCAGCGGCCGCACTCCGTGCAGGTGGAGAAGTCGAGCAACCCCTTCCAGGTGAAGTCCTCGACCTTGCCGACCCCGAGCGCAGCGTCCTCGTCGAGCTCCTCGATGGCCTCGAAGTCGATCGGCGACCCGTCGACCATGATCGGCTGCACGGCCGCGAGCGAGGTGCGCCCTTGGGGGTGGCGCTTGAACCAGATGTTGAAGAACGCCAGGAAGCGGTGCCAGGCCACGCCCATCGTGGGGGTCACCGCGATGGTGATCATCCAGGCCATCGAGATCAGGATCTTCAGCAACGCGACCAGGATGATCGCGGTCTCCAGCGCCCCGACCGAGACACCGTCGAAGAGACCGCCGAGCCAGGCGGTCAGCGGGAAGGTGACTGCGGTCGCCCACGATTCGCCCTCGGCCTGCCCCAGCGCGTACTCCAGGCTCCGCAGCGTCACGATGCACAGGCCCACCCCGAGGATGACCGCCTCCACGACATACGCCTGCCAGAAGGTGGACCCCCAGAACCGGCTGCGCCGCCCGCCGCTGCGCGGGTGCTCGCGCTGCCGGACCACGATCAGGGTGAGTATGCCGAGGATCGCCCCCCACCCGAAGAGCTCGAACAGCCAGGCCAGCGGGGCGAAGTGCGCCAGGCCCCACAGCGCGAAGTGCGGGTCGAACAGCTGGCCGTAGGCGTTGACCAGGGTCAGGAACAGCAGCCCGAAGGAGACCATGACCACCCAGTGGGCCACCGCGACCCACGGCTTGCGGGCCATCCGCCCGTGCCCCAGGACCTCGCGGACCAGGGTGGTGGTCCGCGCGCCGGGCTGGTCCGTGCGACCGGTGGCCGGCTGGCCGAGCCGGAACTTCGCCACGAACTTGGCGATGGCGGCCACGAAGAGCGCCACCGCAGTGCCCGTCGCGCTCAGACCGATCACGATGGCCAGGATCTGCACTGCTGACATGGGTGAATCCTACGGACCGACCTGCCGCCCCGTCACCAGGCCCGCGGTGCGTCTGCCCCATGGTCTCGGTGGGCCTACGGCGGAATAACGACGAGTTGGGTGATGTATCACCTGGTAGGCAGGTATCGACTGCCGAAGACGCGACAAGAGGAGAGCTCCCGTGCCCGTGCTCGACGACATCACGCAGGTGATCGGCAACACCCCGCTGGTCCGGCTCAACCGGCTGACCGAGGGACTCGACGCCGAGATCCTGGTCAAGCTGGAGTCGCAGAACCCCGCGGCCTCGGTCAAGGACCGCATCGGCAAGGCGATCATCGACGCAGCCGTCGCCGACGGCGCACTGCAGCCGGGTGGCACGATCGTGGAGGGCACCTCGGGCAACACCGGGATCGCGCTGGCGATGGTCGGCGCGGCCCGCGGCTTCAAGGTCGTCCTGGCCATGCCGGAGACGATGAGCCTGGAGCGGCGCGCACTGCTGCGGGCCTACGGCGCTGAGCTCGTGCTGACCCCCGGTCCCGAGGGGATGAAGGGCGCGGTCGCCAAGGCCGAGGAGATCGCCGAGCAGACCGGCGCCGTGCGCGCCCGGCAGTTCGCCAACCCGGCCAACGTCAAGGTGCACCGCGAGACCACCGGCCCGGAGATCTGGGAGGACACCGACGGTGGCGTCGACATCTTCGTCGCCGGTGTGGGCACGGGTGGCACGATCACCGGCGCGGGTGGCTACCTGCGCGAGCAGAAGCCGGACGTGGAGCTGGTCGTGATCGAGCCGGCCGACAGCCCGATTCTGACCGGCGGTGACCCCGGGCCGCACAAGAT
Source organism: Ornithinimicrobium sp. (assembly GCF_051004135.1). Lineage (GTDB taxonomy): Bacteria > Actinomycetota > Actinomycetes > Actinomycetales > Dermatophilaceae > Ornithinicoccus. Next base: position 10,323 of record NZ_JBPCKQ010000058.1, on the reverse strand, counting down.
CCAGGGCCTGGGCGCCAACTTCGTCCCCGACATTCTGGACACCGAGATCTACGACGAGGTCGTCGACGTGAAGCTCGACGACGCCCTGCGCGTCGCCCGGGAGCTGGCGACGAAGGAGGGGATCCTGTCCGGCATCTCCACGGGCGCGATCATCTGGGGCGCGTTGGAGCTCGCCAAGCGCCCGGACAACGCGGGCAAGACCATCGTCGCCATCGTGTGCGACTCCGGCGAGCGCTACCTGTCCACGGTGCTCTTCGAGGGCATGACCGACTGATGCTGGCCACGGCTCAACACGCGTGGGCCGGTGTGCGCGAGGACCTCGACGCGGCCATCGCGCGCGATCCGGCCACGAGCGGTCGGGTGGAGATGGCGCTGGCCTCTCCGGGGCTGCACGCCCTCTGGTCCCACCGGGTGGCGCACCGTATGTGGCGGCACGGCGGAGCCCTGCGCCTGCCGGCCCGGCTGCTGTCCCAGCTGTGCCGTGCGGCCACGGGCGTCGAGATCCATCCCGGTGCGCAGATCGGTCGCCGCTTCTTCATCGACCACGGCATGGGCGTGGTGATCGGTGAGACCGCGGAGATCGGCGACGACGTCATGCTCTATCACGGGGTCACCCTTGGCGGTCGCTCCATGGCCCGGGTCAAGCGGCATCCGACCGTCCGGGACGGCGCCACCCTCGGTGCCGGGGCCAGGGTCCTCGGCCCGGTCACCATCGGGGTGGGCGCCCAGATCGGCGCCAACGCGGTCGTGGTCAAGGACGTGCCGGACGGCGCTGTCGCGACTGGTGTGCCGGCGCGGATCCGGCTCCCCGCGGCGCAGGTGGACCCGGGCGAGGCGCTCTACGACGAGCCGGCGCTGTGGATCTGAGCGGCTGTCGGCATACGCCGCACTGAAGCGGCGGCAACGACGCCGGCCCGCCCCCGAGATGGGGGACGGGCCGTGGCGGTATGCCGTGTCGGCCGAGCTCAGGGCAGTCGCTCGCCGCCCGGGCCGAAGCCGGTCTCGTCGACGGTGACCTGCCCCTCGGCGTCGATGCTGCCGGTGGCGTTCTCGTAGTCCCCGTCCGTGGACTCGTGACCGCTGACCTTGGAGCGGGCATTGCCGGCGGCGGACTTGGCGCTGTCGCCGACCTTCGCGGCGACCTGGGGCGCCTGCTCCTTGACCTCCTCGACCTTGCTCTGGACCCGTGGGTCGGCCCAGACCTTGCTGGCCTGGTCGGCCAGCTGCTCGTAGCGCTCGCGGCCGGCCTTGGCCCCGAGGACGTATCCGATGCCGACACCGGTCAGCAGGGTGAGCTTGCGCATGGTGACTCCTTCCGTCGTCCGTGCTTGTCGGGAGCAGCCTAGCGGGGACGGCGGTCGCGTCCACCCGACCGGTTGGTCCGCCCGCCGGGCTGGGTCAGCTCCGGGTGCTCCTCGGGGTTGCCCACCACGGCCGCCGCCACTTCGACCATGGGCAGCCCGCGGGCTCGGCTGTAGTCGCGCAGCAGCGCGAAGGCATCGTCGATGTCGACCCCGTGCAGCTGGGCCACAGCCCCCTTGGCCTGCTCGATGACGATCCTGCTGTTGAGGGCGTTCTGCAGCTGCTCCGTGAGCAGCTCGCCGCGGCGCAACGCCTGCTCCTGCAGGATGCCGATCGTGGCAGCGTGAGTCAGGGCCTGGACGATGCGCACGTCCTCCGGGCTGATCTGGCCCCGGCGGGTGCCGAACAGGTTGACCGTGCCGATGACGTTGCCGCCGTGGCGCATGGGGATCGCGCAGACAGAGTGAAAGCCGGCAGACAGTGCGTGCGGCGTGAAGACGGGCCAGCGGGTCGCCGCCGCGTCGAGGTCGTCGACCAGCACCGGGTGGCCGGTGGCGAAACAGTCGCGGCAGGGTCCCTGGCCGTTCTGCAAAGCAAACAACCCCAGCAGGCGGACCGATTCCTGCGAGGCCGCCATGAACTGCCGGTCACACCAGGGGCGGAGGGTGTGGGATTCGAACCCACGGACGTTTCCGTCGGGCGCTTTCAAGGCGCCTGCACTCGGCCACTATGCGAACCCTCCAGGACCCGATGGGGGTCATCGGGCCGCTGTGCACAGTCTCTCACCCTTCGATCGTGGTCCGGCACCGGATTGCTGCTACGGTTCTCTTGGTTGTAGTTGCAGTTCCTCGCATGTGAAGTACACGCTGGCCCCTCGGGTCCGGCACGTCGGCACCAACCGGGAATGACCCGGCGAGTGGGGGGTTCATCTCAGCCCTCCTTCCACATCCTGTGGGGGGCGACGCACACGCACAGCAGAAAGAGATGTCATGGCACAGGGAACCGTGAAGTGGTTCAATGCGGAGAAGGGCTTCGGCTTCATCGCCCAGGACGGCGGAGGCCCGGACGTGTTCGTCCACTACTCGGCGATCGAGACCAACGGCTACAAGTCCCTCGATGAGGCGCAGCGCGTCGAGTTCGAGGTGACGCAGTCCCCCAAGGGACCGCAGGCTGACGCCGTCCGCCCCGTCTGAGAGGGCTGCGACTCCCCTGCGGAGTCTCAGCACCTGGCCCCCGGATCCCTCGTGGATCCGGGGGTTTCGCTGTGTGCACAGCCCACCCACCCGGGTATGCCGTCAGTAGACGACGCCGAATTGCGCGGGATTGTGTCCATTGCGCCGTCGCCGGAAACGGCGCAATGCACCGAACCCCGCGCAACTCGTGGGGTACGCCGTCAGCAGACCACGCCGACGTCCTCGAGGGCGTCCTCGGTCGGTGCGGGCGGGGTCTCCTCGGGGGTCGACGCAGGGCTGGGCTCGGGATTCGGGGTCTCCTCGGCGCTCGGCGGGGATGGCGTGATGGTCGGCGGGGGAGGCGGGTCGATGGCGTCCTGGACCCTCGCCCGGATCGCCGTGTAGTTGGGGTCGCCGACATCGGTGTTCTGCACGGTGAAGGGCAGGCTCTTGATCGAGCCGTTCTGCACCCGCTGCACCAGCTCGGCCCACGCCGGCAGCTCATCCCGGGAGATGTCGGCGCGGACGTTGTCACCGGCGACCCCGACGACCTGGGGATAGCGCTGGATCATCGTCAGCGGGTTGACCTGCTCGATGACCGCGGCCACCACGCACCGCTGCCGCCGCATCCGGCTGAAGTCGTCGGTCGTGATGCGGGACCGGGCATACCACAGCGCCTGGTAGCCGGTGAGGTGCTGCTCGCCAGGCTCCAGATAGCCCGACTCGCTGCCGGGGACCAGCATCGGCCGACCGTCGGCGGTGGTCGTCGTGCGCCCACCCATCGGCAGCCGCTCCTGCACGTTGATGTCCACCCCGCCCATGGCGTCCACCAGATCTTGGAAGCCCTCGAGGTTGACGATCACGGTGTAGTCGATCGGCAGCCCGAGGATCTCGCCGATGACGTCCTGGGTCGCGGTGAGTCCCGGGTTGGGGTCCATCGGATACCACCCGGGGTTGGTCTCCGACGCGGCCTCGGCCTCGGTCCAGATGCCGTTCATCAGGCAGGCGTCACCGCAGTTGTAGCCCTGCGGCCAGACCCGGCTCAGCGGGTTGTCCGCGGGGATCGGGACCTTCTCGAGGTTGCGGGGGATGCCGAACAGCACCGCGTCCCCGGTCTGCGTGTCGATGCTGGCCACCAGCATCGAGTCGGTCCGGACCCCCTCCCGGTTCTCCCCTGCATCCGAGCCCAGCATCAGCAGGTTGACCCGCGGCGTACCCGACCACGGGTTCTTCTCGTCGCCCAGATCGGGTGTGGCCAGGGTGCTGGCGCTCTGGTCATGCGAGCGGCCGATGAAGATCTTGTCGACCGCGTCGGAGTGCGCGTCGATGTAGCGCAGACCCACGGCGGCCGGAGCGGCCAGCAGCAGGCACATGAACCCCGTGAAGACCGACAGCCCGGCCCGCTGGCCGCCGGACATCGGTCGGGGCCGGGTGGTCAGGGCGGTGAGCGCCACCGAGGCCATCCAGACCAGCATCCCGAAGGCCATCACGATGCCCAAGGTCTGCAGCGTGTCCGGGCGAGAGCCCAGCGACAGGGCGGCCGACTCGGCACCCTGACTCACGACATACCAGGCCGTGCCGACCAGCAGGAGCAGGGCGAGGACCAACAGCACGAGCCCCAGGGGCCGGCGGCGGGTCAACGCCAGCCCGGCACCGGGGAACAGCGTGCCGAGCGCGGTCAGCCCGAGACTGCGGCGCAGTGGCGCCGACCGTGTGGTCGGTTGCCCCTCGGACTCGGTCTCGTGCTCCTTGTGCTCCTTGTGCTCCCGACGAGTCAATGGTGCGTCCGTGTCGTCACCGTCCGTGGACGGTCGGCCCGGGTCTCCGGGTCGTGACGTGTCCGACATCGGCAGCCTCTCGGGAGTTGGGTTGAGACGACAGCATTCTGACCCATGTCAACGCGCGAGGCGTCTGCAAGGTTTCGTTGTTTGGCGAACGCTACCGTCCGCGGGTAGCCTGATCGCCGTCCCGAGCCCGGTCCGATGCCGGATCGCCTCGGGTCTGGAGGTGTCGCCTAGTCTGGTCTATGGCGCCCGCCTGCTAAGCGGGTTTGGGGCTACAACCCCATCGAGGGTTCAAATCCCTCCGCCTCCGCGGATGTCACGAGCCCTCGGCCCTGCGGGTCCGGGGGCTCGCGGCGTCCCGTTGCGCGCCGGCTCCCTGCCCGGGTCAGGTATGCCGTCTGCTCAGTCGGGTGCGTCGCTGCTGTCCTCGCCCCCGTCGGCGTCGTCGGTCTCGACCTCGACTCCGTCGGCGTCGTCGGTCTCGACCTCCGCTGTCTCGGAGCGTGCCCGGCGCTCGATCCCGTCGACGACCTCCTCGGCGTCGCTGCCCGGCGGCAGCGGCTGCACGGCTGACTTGGTGGTGGGCTCTCCCTGGGCCGGACTGTCCTTCGGTCCTTCGGCCATCGTTCCTCCTCGACGTCGGTGCTGTGCTCGCCAGCATGCCAGGTGGCTGCGGGAGGCTCCACCGATCGCGCCCGCCCGGCATACTGGGCCGGTGAGCGCAGAGCTGGTCTACCTGCTGGTGGGCCTCGGTCTGCTGCTGGCCACGGTGTTGCCGACCGTGCTGGAGGGCCGGGCGGTCTCCCCGCCGATGATCGTGCTCGCGGTCGGGGTGCTGGCCGGTCTGCTCCTGCCGGGGGAGGATCCCGTCGAGCCGATCCTCAACGCCGAGCTGACCGCACACCTGGCGGAGGCGTGCGTCATCATCTCGCTGATGGGGGTCGGCTTGGCCCTGGAGCGGCCACCGGGGTGGCGGTCCTGGCGGGCCACGTGGGGTCTGCTGCTGATCGGTATGCCGTTGTGCATCCTGGTCGTGGCTCTGCTGGGCTGGTCCGTGCTCGGGCTGACGCTGCCTGCGGCCGTGCTGCTGGGTGCGGTGCTGGCGCCGACCGACCCGGTGCTGGCCTCCGACGTGCAGGTCACGGGTCCGGTGGTCGAGGGGATGGACGACGTCGATGAGGACGAGGTGCGGCTGACCCTGACCAGCGAGGCGGGCCTCAACGACGCCCTGGCCTTCCCCTTCGTCTACCTCGGCCTCTTCCTGATGGGCCGCGGGGCCATCGGCGACTGGGGTCTGGAGTGGGTGCTGTGGACCCTGCTGGGCAAGATCGTGGTGGGGGCCGTGCTCGGCTGGGTCTGCGGGTGGCTGCTGGGCAGACTCGCCTTCCGCGCGTCGGGCACCCTGCGCATCGCCGAGCACGGCAACCCGCTGCTGGCGCTGGCGGCGACCTTCGCGGTCTACGGCCTGGCCGAGCTGGTCGGCGGCTACGGCTTCCTTGCCGTGTTTGCCTGCGCCCTGGCCGTGCGCTCGGTGGAGAGCACGCACGGCTATCACCTGGACATGCACCGGCTGATCCACCAGCTCGAGACGATCCTGACCCTGGTGCTGCTGCTGATGCTGGGCGCGGCGCTGACCGCTGGACTGCTCGGACAGCTGACCTGGCAGGGCGTGCTCGTCGGGGTCGCGCTGGTCTTCGTGATCCGGCCCCTGACGGCGTGGCTGTCGATGGCCAGGTGCCCGGACGTGGCGCGCAGCGAGCGGTGGGTCATCGCCGGTTTCGGGGTCCGCGGCATCGGCTCGATCTACTACCTGTCCTTCGCGCTGAGCAGCGAATACATCTCCGAGGGCCTGCAGCTGTGGGCCGTCGTGGCCTTCACCATCGTGCTCTCCGTGGTGGTGCACGGGGTCACCGCGACCCCGGTCATGCGGCGCATGGACCAGCGCCGGATGCAGGGCACCGTGACCCCGCCCGGGTGAGCCCGAATCGATTTCGCCGCCCCTGCCCGATCCGGTACCGTGGACCGTCGTCGCCGAGGCGACCACCAGCGCCCGTAGCTCAACGGATAGAGCATCTGACTACGGATCAGAAGGTTGGGGGTTCGAATCCCTCCGGGCGCGCTCGTGCAGACACCGGCTGTGACCAGCCGCAACTCACTGAACCGCCGTTTCATCCCCATCGCTGGTGCGGGTCATTCGGCTTCCCGGGTCGTGTCCTTCGGCATGAGTCCATCCTCGTTTTCTAACGATGGAGACTCCTACCAACCCAGCGCGATTCATCAAGTCATCACCGCGCTACCCGTCCAAAGGTCACGGGCCCGCCCATGCTGGTTGGTACGGTCTACTGCTGTGACCGACGAGAAGCAACGGATGCGCTGGATGGACCTCCTGCGCGGGGGTGCCGTCGTGCTCGTGGTGATTTTCCACGGAGCCAACACCTCTGTCGCCCCCAGCCCCGTCCTCATGTTCAACGAGGCGATCGGTGATAGTCGTCTTGCGGCGCTCTTCGTCGCTTCCGGGCTGCTCCTGGACAGCTCCCTGGCCAAGGGCCCGTCGAGGTACGTCTCGGGCAAGCTGCGCCTGATCGTGTGGCCCTACCTCTTCTGGACGGCGCTGATGATTCCGCTGAGCGAACGGAGCCGTCCGCTCGACCCTGTCTGGTGGATCTGGCCGAGTGGTAGTCACACCTGGTTCCTCATCACCCTCGCCACGATCTACGCGCTGGGGTTCCTCACGCGCATCGTCCGACCCGGGTGGATCGCCTTTGCCCTCCTGGTAGCGAGCCAGTTCATCGATCGTGGGGGTTTCGAGCTCGGTCCGTATATACACCACGTGACGTGGTTCGGGGCCTTCTTCTTCCTCGGGGTGACACTGTCCAGGCACATCGACGGCGTGATGGCCGCCCCGGTATGGGTGTTCGCGATCGGTGCGGGCGTGACCGTTGTCTGGTCGGTTCTCAACGCGCTGCCCGACCCACCCGCCGCGAGGACTCTGACCGCAGGAGTGATCACGGCGACAGCGGTGGCAACCATCGTATGGGTACTGGCGAGGCTCCCCCTGGTTTGGCCGTTGACGCTGATCGAGCGGCTGGGGAAACGCTCGATCGTCACCTTCCTGCTGCACGTCCCGGTGTTGAGGATCCTCGTGAACTACTTCGGGTGGCCGCGCGACGACTGGGCCGGCTTCCTGTCCCTGGTCCTCACCCTTCTGCTCGTGTGCATCGTCGCCACCAGGTTCTACCCCCAGATCCGGTGGCTCTTCGAGTGGCCCGGGCCTGCTCGATCCCGGCCGCCAGCCGTGCACACAGACCCGCATGCACCGCCCGCGTCCCTTCGCCCCTGAGCGCGTCCACCGGCCATCCGCCGGGTGGACACGAATGCGCCCGGGATGACGGAGACCATCCACCGCCCTTGGCGACTGGCCGGCTGACCTCAGTGGGTGACGGTGTCCCGGGCAGCCGACGCAACAGGGTGGGCGTGCGTTCCGCGCCGGCGCGCTCAGGGCCCGGCAAGGTTGCATCTCAGCAAGTCAGTGTGAGTAGGGTCGGGTGGGTGGCATGATGTCGGTTCCAGCGGCGATGCTGGTCCACGCAGCCAGGCGCCGCAGGCTTGATGGCGGTGGCCCCGGGGATGCCGGGGCCCCTCGTCTTGTTCGGGACTTTGCGCCCCAGCCTTCAATGTGCTCTACATCCTGCGTGCGGCGCGGGTTCACCAGATGACGTCTGGTCCGTGCGGCAAGAGACCGTGGTCCTGGATCAGGCGGTGAGTGCCGGCATGGCATCACGGCAGCCTATGGGTGTGGGCCAGAACCCGGTCAACGGTCAGAAGCCCAGGTCTCTGCCACCTGGTAGTAGGCGTCGTCGTCCTCGGCAAGCAGGGTGACCGACCGGAGGGTGCTCGGAGCACGCTCGACCCGAACGAGACGAGCGACTTCGCGATCGTGCTTGGTCACGACGAACTCCCTGTGATTGTCGGACATGTCATCGAGCAGCGCGAGGCACCGGGCTTTGACCTCGCTGGTCTTATGATGCCACTCACCATGGTCACTATGTCTGCACCGAGGCCGGTCAGCGTGATGGTGCATAGGGTGCCGAGTGTCACCGCGTGCACGGGGATCCGGCCACTCGGCGGTGAATTCGGTGCCGAGTGTCACCGCGCGCACGAGTGAGGACCGACCAACCAGGCAAGCGCCGATCGCCGCGAGTCAGACGCGGGTGGCCCGTCGCAGCCACCGGCCCAGCAGCTCGGCCCCGACGCTGACCGCGAAGGACGCGAGCAGCACCGTGGTGACGACCGGGAAGCGGAAGACCGCGAGATTCTCGGCGAGCAGTCGGCCGAGGCCCGCCGCGCCCACCACCCCGACCACGGCCGTGTCGCGGACGCAGATCTCGAATCGGTAGAGCGTGTACGTCAGCAGGTGGTGCCCGGACGGCGGGGCGATCGCGGCGATGGCTGCGACGGAGGGCCGCACGCCACTACGGCGGAGCGCATCACGGGCCTGGGTGTCGATGCTCTCCCACGCCTCGGCGACCAGCCGGCCGAGTATGCCGCCGGTGTAGAGACCGAGGGCGAGTGCGCCGGGCAGGATGCCGGGGAAGAGCGCGAGCAGCGCCACGATGGCCCAGACCGTCGGCGGCACCGAGCGCAGGAACAGCAGCACGAAACGTGCGAGCAGCCAGCCGGCCAGTCCGGCGGCGCGGCGTAGCCGAGTGACACTGTGCCCAGGGGCGGGCCGGGACTGCGTGGCCCAGGGCCCCAACACGAGCGTCAGGGCGACGGCGACGGCCATCGCCAGCACGGCCATCGCCACCGTGTCGGCGACGGAGGCGATCAGCTGAACCCACCCGCCGAGCGGCAGGGCCGGCGGAAAGAGATCGCCGAGAAGCGTCGTCGCCAACGTTCGAGTGCGCTCGGAGGTGAGCCCGGCCAACGAGACGTCGGAGACCCACCAGGCGAGCGCCATACCGAGCGCGCCCACGACCGCGGACCAGCGCGCCCAGCGGGACCGCCGACCCGTGCGAGCCTGCGGCAAGCCCTCGAGCCCCGGAGAAATCTCGGTGCAGTTGACCACCGCCATGTCCGAGCGCAGCCGGGTGCTCCACAGGTCGACCACCGCGGACAGCAGCAGCACGGCAAAGATGAGCGTCCAGACCTCGTCCCAGTTGCGCGACTGCAGGCTGACCACGAGCTCCTGGCCCAGACCGCCCAGCCCCACCACGCCCAGCAGCACCGCGGAGCGGATCGCGCACTCGAAGCGGTAGAACGAGTAGGACAGCAGCAGCGGAGAGGCGCCCGGCAGCAGGGCATAGGCCATCGCCGGAAGCGAACGGGCCCCGGAGTGACGCAACGCCCACAACGGTTCGGCCGGGACGTTGTCCAAGGTCTCCCCGAAGACCTTGGCGGTCTGCGCACCGAAGGGGATGGCGATCGCCAGCACTCCCACGAGGGGGTCCAGGCCCAGCACGCTGACCAGCAGCAGCGCCCAGACCAGCTCGTGGATCGACCGGGCTGCCACCAGGACCCCGCGCAGGCCGAGCCGCGTCATACGCAGCAGGGCAGGTGGATGGCGGGCCCAGGCGACATCGCTGAGGACCAGCCCACCCACGGCACCGATCAGCAGTGCCCCCAGCGTGCCCAACGCGGCGAAGGCGATGGTGACGACGGCGCCGTCCAGCACGATCCGCAGGAAGGTGGGGTCCAGGGCCGGCGAGAGCGCAGTGGCCAGCAGATCGTCCAGCAGTCGCAGACCGTTCCAGTTCACGAGCCCGGTGCCGCCGGTCACCGCTCGGTGGCCGGCCCAGACCAACGGCAGCACGACGAGCAGGACACCCACCAGCCGGCGCCGCCGCACGGTGCCCACGCTCACCCGGTGTGTCGTGGTCGGATCGAGCGGGGACCGTGCCGGGAACCCGGTGGCTCCGCTGTCGACGTCGCGCTCGAGGTGCTGGGTCATGGCTGCGGCGTCAGGTCAGCGCGTAGAGGTCAGCCAGGCGGTCCTCGTCCAGCTCCGTCACGGGGAGGTCGAACACGAGACGCCCCGCGGACAGCCCGATGGCTCGGGTGCAGTG
>NZ_JBPCKQ010000057.1:0-3709 GCF_051004135.1 Ornithinimicrobium sp. | reverse complement strand
TACATCGGCCTGGGCATGATCACCCCCACCCGCAAACCACCCGGCGGGGAACTTCACGAATCCCAGAAATCCTTCAACACCCAGGTCAACTCGATTCGCTACCAAATCGAACGCACCATCGCCAACCTCAAAACCTGGCGAATCCTGCACACCGACTACCGTCGGCCCTTGAAAACCTTTGCTCAAACCATCACCACGGTCATCGCCCTTGAGTTCTACAGGATGACATTGTGAATAACCCTCATGACATAGATCGTAAGTCAATCGGTCGGAATTTCTCATTCGAGTGTCGAATAGTGTCGGTTCCGTGCGGACGACAATCCTATTCAATGCATTCCGATACCAAAGTCTCTCCGCTCGTCAATCTACTGGTCTCGTTCTGTTCATTTTGCCCAGCGGCGTCCCAGGCGCCTTGTAGGCTGACCCGGTGAGTCTGCGCCTCTACGACACCGCCACCCAGCAGACGCGGGCCTTCGAGCCGCTGCGTGAGGGTGAGGTCAGCATCTACATCTGCGGGCTGACCACTCAGGGCGTCCCGCACATCGGACACGTCCGGTTTGCCGTGGCCTTCGACATCCTGCGCCGGTGGTTGGTGCGGGGCCACGGCTACGACGTCACCCTGGTCCGCAACGTCACCGACATCGACGACAAGATCCTGACCGAGTCGGCCGAGCACGCCCGGCCGTGGTGGGCCTGGAGCTACGCACACGAGCTCGCCACGAGCCGGGCGCTGGACACCCTGGGGGTCCTGCCGGCGACCTACGAGCCGCGGGCGACCGGCCACATCCCCGAGATGGTCGAGCTCATCGAGACCTTGATCGAGCGGGGCCACGCCTACGCCGCCGACGACGGCAGCGGCGACGTCTACTTCGACGTGCGCTCCTGGCCGGCCTACGGCGAGCTGACCCGGCAGCGCATCGAGGAGATGGAGGCAGCAGCCGACGCCGACCCCCGCGGCAAGCGCGACCCCCGTGACTTCGCGCTGTGGAAGGGCGCCAAGACCGGCGAGCCGTGCACCGCGAGCTGGCCTACGGCATACGGTCGGGGTCGGCCCGGCTGGCACCTGGAGTGCTCGGCGATGGCCCGCAAGTATCTCGGTGACACCTTCGACATCCACGGCGGCGGGGTCGACCTGCGCTTCCCGCACCACGAGAACGAGCAGGCGCAGTCACGGGCGGCCGACCTGGGTTTCGCGCGCTGGTGGCTGCACAACGCGTGGGTGACGGTCAAGGGCGCCAAGATGGGCAAGTCGCTGGGCAACGCGTTGGCCGTCGACGTGCTCACCGAGACGGTGCGGCCGTTGGTGCTGCGCTACTACCTGGGTGCCGCGCACTACCGCTCGATGATCGAGTACGGCGACGGTTCGCTGGATGAGGCGACGGCCGCGGTGGAGCGGATCTCCACGTTCGTGCAGCGCAGTCTGGAGGTATGCGGTGTGCCGGCCGACGAGGTGCGTGCGGTGGCGCAGACCGCCGACCTGCCGGCGGAGTTCGCGGCAGCGCTGGACGACGACCTCAACGTCCCGGAGGCGCTCGCGGTGCTGTTCGGGACGGTGCGTGCGGGCAACCGGGCCCTGGACGATGCGGCCGTGGCCGGCGCACGGCATACCCTGGAGCAGGTGGTCGCGATGACCCAGGTGCTCGGCGTCGACCCGTTGGACCCGCACTGGAGCGGCCCGGCGGCCGACTCGGCAGAGCGTGATGTGCTCGACGCCCTGGTGACCGCGCGGCTGGCCGAGCGCGACAAGGCGCGGGCGCAGTGCGACTTCGCCGCTGCCGACGCCATCCGCGACGAGCTGAGCAGCCTCGGCATCGTCGTCGAGGACACCCCCGGCGGTGCCCGCTGGGCACTGGGCCGTTGAACAGACTGAGCCACTGACCGAACAGCACTTCAGGAAGACGAGGCCCGGCATGCCCGGCAACTCCCAGCGCCGCGGTGCGGTGCGCAAGAGCAACAAGAAGGGTGCGACCGTCGGCAGCGGCGGTCAGCGTCGCAAGCAGCTGACCGGTCGCGGGCCGACCCCGAAGGCGCAGGACCGGACGGGCCACCCCGCGGCCAGAGGCGTGAAGCGCTCGGGCAGCGGTGGCAGTGACTCCTCCGCGGTGGGGGAGCGACGACGCCGAGAGCGTAGTGGTGCCCGCACCACCAGTGAGATCGTCACCGGGCGCAACTCGGTGCTGGAGGCGCTGCGGGCCGCGATCCCGGCCTCGACGCTCTACGTCGCCTCCCGGATCGACTCCGATGACCGGGTGCGCGAGTCGATCACCCTGGCCACCGAGCGGGGCATGGCCGTGTTGGAGGCACCGCGCGGCGAGCTGGAGCGGCTGACCGACGGTGCGGCCCACCAGGGGTTGGCGCTGCAGGTGCCGCCCTACGACTACGCCCATCCGGACGACCTGCTCGATGTGGAGCTGCCCGGCACGCCGCTCATCGTGGCGCTCGACGGCATCACCGACCCGCGCAACCTGGGCGCGATCATCCGCTCGGTCGGCGCGTTCGGCGGGCACGGCGTGGTCGTGCCGGCGCGACGGTCGGCCGGGTTGACCGCCGCGGCGTGGAAGGTCTCGGCCGGGGCGGCCGCCCGGGTGCGAGTGGCGCAGGCGACCAACCTGACCCGCGCGCTGGAGGGCTACCGCAAGGCCGGGTTCTTCGTGATCGGGCTGGACGCCGACGGTGACGTGGACCTGCCGGGTCTGGCGCTGGCCGACCAGCCGCTGGTGGTGGTCGTCGGCTCGGAGGGCAAGGGGCTCTCGCGGCTGGTCCGCGAGACCTGCGACCAGATCGTCTCGATCCCGATGGCGCGGAGCGCCGAGTCGCTCAACGCCGGGATCGCCGCCGCGGTCACGCTCTACGAGATCGCCCGCTCCCGGTCCTGATGCGCCGCTGGGGTATGCCGTCGCACCGGCTGAGGTTGCTGGTCAGCGCCGGTGTGCTGGCAGCGCTCGCCGGGTGCGGCGGCTCCCAGAGCGGACAGGGCCCCGCACGAGCGTCCGACGCGACCTCTGCAGAGGCTGTCAGCCCCACGTCCACGGCGGGCCGGGAGCGCGGGGTCGAGGTGGTCGAGGTGCTGGACCGCGGCCCCGGCTTCACCCAGGGCCTGGAGCTGCTCGACGACGGGCGGCTGCTGCACAGCACCGGTCGCTACGGCGAGTCCAGCCTTCAGGTCCTGCTGCTCGGTGGGCCCGCCGAGGTCTCGACCGATCTGCCGGCCGAAGAGTTCGGCGAGGGGGCAACTTTGGTGGGCGACACCGCATACCAGCTCACCTGGAAGTCCGGCGTGGTGCACACCTGGAGCCTGCCCGATCTCGTCGAAGGTCCGTCCCTGCAGATCGAGGGCGATGGGTGGGGGTTGTGCTACGACGAGACGCGTGACGCGCTCTGGCAATCCGACGGAACCTCGACGCTGCGCCTGCTCGCGGTTCCTGACTTGGCCCCGATCGCCGAAGTGAACGTGACCGAACAGATCGGGGATCGGGCAACTCCGGTGCAGCGGCTCAACGAGCTGGAATGCGACCAGGGACGGGTGTGGGCCAACGTCTGGCAGAGCGAGGACATCCTGCTGATCGAGCCACCTCGCGGCGATGCAGCAGCGAACAAGGACACGAATGCCCAGGTGCTGCAACGGGTCTCACTCAGCAGGCTGGTCGAGGGTGAGGGCCACAGCGACCCGGATAACGTTCTGAACGGGGTCGCGCTCGAGGAACAGGAC